>NZ_JACGVF010000089.1:0-402 GCF_014077085.1 Colwellia sp. MB02u-9 | reverse complement strand
AAGCAATCAGATGAAGTACAAGAAGCTTTTAAAAAAATTCGAAATGGAAATGATCCGTACGATCCCGTGGAATGTCAGCCTTAAAAATGTAGATGTGTGGTTTCAAGATGAAGCACGCTTTGGCCAGCAGAATACAACAACAAGGCTCTGGGCAACAAAAGGAACAAGACCAAGAGCGGTTAAGCAACAGCAGTTTGAGTATGCTTATCTTTTTGGTGCTGTTTGCCCTGCAACAGGAGATACCGAGGCATTAATAGCGCCAATCATGAATATGGATGTGATGGAAAAACACTTAGCATTGATTGCCCAAAAGGTACCCAAAGGACGACACGCCGTGATAGTTGTGGATGGTGCAGCTTGGCATCAAGTCCATTTAACCGAAAAATTTGATAACTTATCAAT
>NZ_JACGVF010000088.1:0-112100 GCF_014077085.1 Colwellia sp. MB02u-9 | reverse complement strand
ATTTATATTTATACTTATATATATATATTATGGCGTCACAATATTGAACCAGAATGGAAATTCATCCATCATCATCAATAGTTGACCAAAGACTTTGCCATTACCATCGAGCTGCATTTTTCCAGATTTGACCAATTGCCCAAAAGACTGTTGTTTTAACAGTAAAAGGTTTAAATCTTTTCGGTCGATAGTGACCGTTAAGTCTGCGGCTTTGTCTTGAATATTTTCAATGTTATTTAAATGGGCATTACTTAACTCGACTAGGAATTTTTCATTACGGTCGGGGAAAACAAAATTAATTTTAAACTGATGTGCCAAGGCTTTATCAGTATTTAACCGCACACCCAGAAAATCAAAAATCAATTCACTACTCATGGCTTTGATGATATCTGGGCCAGCTTTAGTGGCTTTAGCCTGGGTAGGTATGCCGTGGCGCAATTCAAAAGCGGCCGCTAGATAACTATTACGCCAGCCGGCATTCTCAGCTTGGTAACCCAATTGTTCTAAGGTGTCTGCTTGCAGGTTTTTTGCTTGCTGATTTTCTGGCTGAGCAAAAACCAAGTGATTGAGTAACTCAGCTACCCAGCGATATTCGCCTTGATCAAAAGCTTTTTGCGCCTGAGTTAATACCTTTTCTGCGCCGCCCATCAAGTCAATATATTTAACCGATGATTGCGCCGGACTCAACTTATTAAGCGTTGCCGGGTTAGCGTCATAAAAACCTAAGTATTTATTGATAATGCCTCTAACATTATGAGAATAAGAGCCATGGTAACCACGGTTATACCACTGGTGCGCTAACACGTCAGGTACCGCTAATTGGTTGTGTATTTCATTAATGGTGACGCCTTTGTTGGCAAGATTTAGCGTTTTATCATGTAGATAACCATACATATCACGCTGTTTCTCTAACACTTCTATAATGTATTCTTTGCCCCATCTTGGCCAAGAGTGCGAAGCAAACATGATGTCGCTATCCTGAGCAAAACGATAGATAACTTTATTGATAAACTTACTCCACGCTTGTGAGTCCCGTACTTCAGCGCCACGTAGGGTATAAATATTATGCAGTGTGCCAGTAACATTCTCAGCCAACCAGAGGGTTTTAAACTGAGGGAAATAGGTGTTCATTTCAGCGGGTGATTCTGTCCCTGGGGTGTTTTGCATGACCATTTCAATACCATCAACAATAATGCTTTCTTCATCGGCCAAAATTTCTCTCGTCGGTGCAATCAAATCGATGTAGCCGGTAGATAAGCCTTTACCAATAGCGGCGTCAACTTGGCCTTTAGGACCTTTTGCCAGCGCGTTCCCATATTGGTAGGTGGCACGACGCGTCATCGCATTGCCGGCTAATACATTTTCTTTAATCGCGTGTGCCATAAAACCACGCGGGGCAATAATTTCTACGGCACCAGAATCAACTTGGGCTTGGCTAACCACGCCTTTTATACCACCAAAATGGTCAGCATGAGCGTGACTATACACTACGGCTTTTACCGGGAATTGACCTAGTTCTTCGGTCACTAGGGCTAATGCAGCTCTAGAGGTCGCCGCCGTTAATAGGGGATCAAAAATAATCCAGCCACTATCACCTTTAATAAAAGTAATATTGGCTAAATCGTAGCCTCTGACCTGATAAATGCGTTCGGTTACTTGATACAAGCCATAAGCCATATTTAACTTAGCTTGACGGAGTAAACTGGGGTTAACCGTGTCTATATTAGGGTTATTAAGTAAAAATTGATAATTACCGAGTTCCCAAACCACGTTACCTGAGGTGTCTTTAATAATGAGTTTTTCAGGCCGTTTGATCAGGCCTTTTTCCGCCAAAGAGAAATCAAGTTTATCGCTAAAAGGTAAGTTTTTCAGTAATTGCGCTTGATGAGCAAGGGTATATTTACTGGCGGGTTTTAGCTCGGTATTAGCATGAGCAGCACCCATGGTGACGAATAAAGCACAATATAAAAATAAAAAAGTACGTTTGCACATATCATTTCTCTTAAATAAGCGATAAAAAAAGCTGATTAATGCGGTTGAAAATACATTCAACCCTATTAATCAGCTCGGTTTTACTTCACTTTACTTTAATTAACGACCTAAACGTCTAAGCGCTGAAGTTGAAAAGTCTTGTCTACTGACTTTTTCGCCCCAAATCATAAAGGTCGGCTCTTCATTACTTAAACCAGTCACCAAGTAGCGACCAGAATTTAAGTCGTGTAAGGTTTCAGCAACCATCCAAGGGGTATCAACATCATAGAATTGGATGTTGTGGGCTTCTGATAATTTCCATAGTTCACCACGACCGTCATATTGATCGATAACAGAGGCGCCCCAAGTATCTTCATCGATAAAGAAAGTACGTTTAGCATAAATATGTCTAGCACCTTCTTTTAGTGTCGCCTCAACTTGCCAAACACGGTGTAACTCATATCTTAAATGCTCAGCATTTAGATGACCTTCTTGTATTAAGTCTTCATATTTTACTGTGGTATCGAGTAAGTTATATGAGTTATATGGGATATAAAGCTCTTTTTTACCGACTAACTTCCAGTCATAACGATCAGGAGCACCATTGTACATATCATAGTTATCAGTCGCTCTTAAACCATCAGTACCTGCGCCTGGGCCGTCATAAGCCACATTAGGTGCACGACGAACACGACGTTGGCCTGCATTGTAGACCCAAGCTTTACGTGCTTCTTTCACTTGATCTATAGTTTCATGAACTAATAGCGCAGTACCTGTTAAGCGTGATGGCGCAGTAATTTCCTGCAGATAATAGAACAATATATTGGCATCTTCTTCAGCATCACGGCCGCCTTTTAAAAACTCAGGCCAAACTAATTGGTCATTCATTTTTACGGGCACAAATGAACCATTTGCCTGTACGGGAATCGTGGTCAAAAAACGTTTAGCCGTACCACCACGATAACGCGTGATATGATTCCAAATAACTTCTGAGCCATTTTGCGCGATTGGAAAAGGGATCGTGGTATCAAAATTAGCGATACCATTACCCGATTGCACCAATTCAGCTGTGGTCGCATTTTTCTTCACAACATCATAAAGATCATTTGAGTAAGCGGCTGTTCTTCTGGTTTGATAAATAGGCATTGTATAGTCTGCATATTTCTCAAACATAGCAATTTGACCAGCACTTAAATTAGCTTTGTAATCACCAAAATTAGCGTTAGTAATTGAAAACAAAACCTTATCTTCTGCAAAAATGTTTGCGGGACGCCCTGAGTCTGCACTTGCTGTCGTATTTTTACTGGTCAGCCCACCTGTCCATGCCGGAATAGTACCCGAGGCATTAGCCGCCATTTCAGCACCTAATGGCGTTAGCGTTTTGCCTAATTGCTCAGCTTGCTCTGCAGTCACTTTGGCGAAGGTATAACTACTAACGAGTGATAGCATTAGTAAACTTGCTGTTGTAATATTTTTTTTCATCATAATTCTCTTATGTTTTTTGCAATATAACTAATATGAAATGCCAAATGACAGCGAAACTAAATCTTTATCTTCTAAATTGCTGTGACTACCACCTGAGTAGTTGTTGTAGCCTAGCGTCATAGAGTATTTTTGTTGATATGAAGCTTGCACAGAAACCCCTAAATTTTTGCGACCTTCATGAAATTGCTGACCTGGATCTGGCGAATAGCCACTCACATCATGGCCCCAAAAAATACTTGGCTCTAATGATATGCCCGCATAGACATCGCTATAAGTAAAGATAGCTTTCATGCGGTAGCCCCAAGCATTATCGCTCACAAAACCATCGGCACGACAATCACCTGATAAAGCACCTGCGGCAACTAAATTGCTACAGTTAAAACCACCACCGGCATCAAAGTCACCTAAACCAAAGACAGAATTACGGCCATAATGTTGGTCAGAGTCTTCAACACCATCAGTTAAAATAACACCGACTTCACCAATAACGGTTATGCGAGAAGCTCCTAACCTGTTTTCAAAGAATTTAATCGCGGTGACTTGTAATTGGGTCACATCAAATTCATCCCAACCTTGAACTTCTTGGCCATAGCCAACAGCGGTAACTCTTGGGCTGAAACGTAATACCGGTGATTCAGACAAAGCACCATTTAATATTTCAGGGCCACTAATTTGAATAGGCGTATCTGGCTTGTAAGAAACCTCACCTGATAAAGCCACACCGGCAACATTGGTGGCAAAACTAGCACCAAAGTATTTTAAGTCTTCAGGAAATTCAATATTATAAGCTGGATTTAGTGCCGCTAAAGCGCCACCTGTTGGGTCGACCATCTTAGGAACGAAAACCGGTGAAGGGCTTCCTGTTGCTAAAGGAACACGGGTACGAACAGCATTAATTAGTGGCACACGAGAGTGAATATTCATGTAGTACAAACCAAACTCAGTATCATTGAGTTCTTCAGCATAATAACGTGCCGCTATACCGTATTGACCACCGTCATCTGGTTCAACATCTGCTTGTCTTTCAGCAGCAAAACCTCCGGCTAAACCAGCTTGATCGCCAAAAGGTCCTACCGAAACAAAGTTACAACCAGAGGCGGCAAAATCTGCTCCTGAGAAATAGGTACCACAACCATCAATTTGAGTTTTTTCCCACTCATATTGATAAAAAGCTTCAATACTCAATTCACTGGTTAAACCTAAGTTAGCGTAGAGCATGCCAACCGGTAAAATACCCTCTTTTAATGTCGCGCCTGGGCGACGTAACGCGGCGACATCAAATGGGTTAGATGAGTTCATACCACCTTGAATAAAGGTGCTTTCACCCCAGCTCACCACTTGGCGGCCTAAACGTACGTCCAGAGGAGAGGTACCTATATCGAATGCGCCATAAACATAAGCATCAAGTAATGTTACACCTGAGAATTTAGTATTATCTTCAAAGCCATCATCACTTAATGGGGTATTTGGCGTGTAGCCATTGTTAGAATTACCATGAAGCACATCACTATCTTTAAGCGCATAGTCGTACCAATATTTAACACGAACAAAAGCACCAAAATTACCTTTACTCAACTGCAGATCATGCACACCTTTTATTATTTTCGAATAGGCATCATGCTTGGCATAGTTTAAATTGCCATCATCTGTAGTTGATGTAAAACCTGTTCCACCATTGGTTTTACCAATAAAACGAGGGTCAGCATCACCCAGTCTCCAACTTGCGCCAATATCTAATTGTGAGTTGATTTGCAGTAGAATGTCATTGTCTTCACCAAAGTTAAAGTCTACGGCCTGCGCTGAGGATGTACCCAGTGCCATAGCAACAACCAGAGCTAATGGTTTGATTTTACAGTTATTAGTTAGCATTTTATTCGCCTGTTATTATAGTTGTAATAGGTCAGTTGTAATAGATAATGTAATGTTTTTTTATTGTAATTGTAATAGGTAATGTAATATTTCTTCCGCATTAACATTACGCCAATGTTTTAATTAATATTTCGCTAAATGCGCCAACCTATTGTCATTTCGTGCAATAGTCGTAAAATAGAAAAAAATCAAAATATAGGTAATGTAGTGCAAGATTATTATTCAACATTAACTGGCTGGATGATCCCTATTTCAAGGGCTATGCAAGCAAATAGCATTGACGCTGCAAAAGCGCTAAAAGAATGTGATATCTCTCTCGATGTCATGCAGGATCAAGAGTCTAGTATTGCTGCCGAAAAATTTGCCCATTTACTTGAATATTGTAATAAAAAATTAGACCGTCATGATTTTTCTGTACTAGTAGCAGAGCAATTTCACCCAGGTATGTTTCATGCATTAGGTTATGCCATGATGTCTTCAAATACCTTGTATGATGCACTGGAGCGTATTGCTCATTACAAACGTGTGGTGTCAAACACTTGTCAATTAGTTAATCATGAACGCAATGAACACTTAGTCTTTGAAATGAACATTTTTACCTATGAATCAACTAACAGACCCGTACTATCACAAGAAATTGTTGAGACTTTTCTAGCGACCATTATCCGCTTTTCCCGCGAGCTTGTTACCTTAGACTTTGCGCCGGTAAAAGTTTGTTTTGCTTACCCTACTCCCCGTTATGATGTGTCTTATTTAAACAATTTTTTTAACTGTGAAGTAGAGTTTGATAGCAACCAAACCGCGATTATCTTTGATCTAAAGCAAACGAAAGAAAAATTACTTTGTGGTAATCCCTTAATCACTCATAGCCATGAAAAAATGCTTGACGAATTTATGGCTAGAGTTGATAAAAATGATTTAACACATATCATCAAAAACAAAATTTTTGAACTATTACCACTTGGCGCACCATCACAAACTGAAATAGCTGAATTTCTTGGGATGAGTTTGCGTAATTTGCAACGCAAATTAAATGACCAAGGGACAAGTTATAAAGAAATATTAGAAAGCACGCGCAAAAAATTAGCGATGAATTACATTACTCAAAAACATTTAAGCTTAAGTGAAATTGGCTATTTAGTGGGTTTTTCCAGTGTCGGTAATTTTAATCGCGCTTTTAAACGCTGGACCAATCAAACCCCTGGTGATTATCGACAAGGTCGTAAAACATAGAAAATTAGCGCTCAATTTTTCTAAAACTGCATACATCTGTAGTTTGGCTGGCGTGTGTATAAGGGCTATCATCAGTTTAAAACTTTGAAGATAATAAATTTAAATTGATGCTAGCGATATCACATAGTCCAAATTCAGCGGCAAAAATCCCATCAAAAATTAACTGTGTTGCAAAGATAATCATTTGGCACGTTTAACACCTCTAAATTAAATTGTTATCATCAATACTAGTCAGTAGATTTATATAACTTATTAGGACTTTTATGCGCCCATCTTATATTGCTCTTAGCGTGATAAACTTATTTTTTCTCGCACAGCTTAATTTAGCTGAAGCGAAAACTAGCTTAGATTTACTTGAGTTACCCGCCAAGCAAAGCGCTTTAGCCAGTAAAAGTGTACTGATGGCAATGACGCCTAATAATAACGCTATTCTAGCGGTAGGTGAACGTGGCCATATTATTAACTGGAAAAGTCAGTCAGATTGGCAGCAACAACAGTCCCCGGTGAGTGTATCTATAACCAGCATTACGGTATTGTCTAACGGCAGAAAAATAGCCGTGGGGCATGATGGCGTCATTCTAAAAAGTGCCCCTGAAAGTAACACTTGGCGTAAAGTATTTACTGGCGCTGAGCTGACTAAGCTTAAAATAGCCCAGGTGAAAGAGCAATATAAAGCCCTGCAGTTAGTGATAACGAACACGCAAGATGAAGACGAACTTGATGAGCTAACCTACCAACTTGAAGACTTAGCCTTTGCCATTGAAGATAACCAATTAGAATTAATCTCTGGTCCCAACAAACCGCTTTTATCTGTTACAAGTACCGCTAACGACACCCTATTTGCTACTGGTGCTTACGGCTCATTTTTGACCAGCAATGACCAAGGAGAAACTTGGTCCTTAATCAGTAAGCGCCTTGATAACCCTGATAGCTTTCATCTGAACTCTGTAATTACCACCCCTGATGACCAGTTATATATTGTTGGCGAAAATGGCATGGGCTTTCACTCTGACAACCAAGGTGAAACTTGGTCGTCAATGGCTTTACCCTACTCTGGCAGCCTATTTGGCATTATCGCCAATCCGACAAACTCTGCCCAACTGGTGGCTTTTGGCTTACAAGGTAACCTGATGGCATCGCTTGACGGTGGCGCGCATTGGCAACATAAAAAGCTCCCCACTAGCGCTAGCTTACTCGGCGGCACCTTCTCTAAACAAGGTAAAGCTTACTTAGTGGGACACGGGGGCTTAATTGTCGATTTACTCCCTGAAGACCTCAGCACATTGGCGATTAATAAACATCCTTCAGGTGCAGCACTTTCAAGTGTTGTAGTGCAAGAAAATTCATTAATTCTCGCCGGACAATTCGGTATTTTAACCTGGTTACTTAAGCAGTAAGGGCAAACTTATGTCAGAGAATAAATCCGTTCATTCGGCTAGCAAGTTAGAGCAACTTATAGAGAAATTCGTCTTTGGTCATCGCGCGATAGTGATGACCATTATTGCCGTTTGTATCGCTTTACTGACCATTCAAGCGGTTAACGTTAAGCCTGAAGCTAGCTTTACTAAAATGATCCCCGGTGATCATCCTTTTGTAAATAATTTTTTAACCTATCGAAAAGAACTGGCTGATTTAGGTAATGTGGTTCGCATTGTGGTAGAAAATAATCAAGGTGATATTTTCAATGCTGATTTTCAACAAACCTTAAAGCAAGTTACTGACGAAGTTTTCTATATTCCGGGCGTAAGTCGTGACGGTCTTAAATCATTGTGGACCCCTAATGTTCGCTGGCAAGAAGTCACTGAAGAAGGTTTTGTTGGTGGCGCCGTAATCCCCGATGGTTATGACGGTTCGGCTGAAATGATAGAACGCGTTAAAGCGAATATCTTTAAATCAGGACAAATAGGCGTGTTAGTGGCTAATAATTTCCAATCAGCCATTATTTTAGCGCCCTTGCAAGACATTAACCCTGAAACAGGTTTGCCGCTTGATTACCGAGAGCTGTCAAAAATTTTAGAAGAAAAGATACGTGACAAATACAGTAGCGACAATATCACTATTCGTATTGTTGGCTTTGCAAAAGTGGTCGGTGATTTAATCGATGGCGCTTTACAGGTTGTCGCCTTTTTCGTTTTAGCCGTGCTTATTACCTTTGTATTATTATGGTTTTATTCGCGCTGTATACGCAGCACAGTGTCGGTATTAGTCTTCTCTATTTTTGCCGTATGTTGTCAACTGGGTATTCTGAATTTACTCGGTTTTGGTATTAACCCTTATTCAATGTTGGTGCCCTTTTTAGTTTTTGCGATTGGTGTTAGCCACGGCGTACAAATTATCAATTCAATTATTCACCATAGCGTCACTGGCGCTAATAAAATTGATGCCGCCAAACTTGCTTTTCGCTCACTCTATATTGCGGGTATTACCGCTTTAGTCAGCGATGCTATCGGTTTTACCACCTTAATGGTGATTGATATTGAAGTGATCCGAGAACTCGCCATAGCCGCCAGTATTGGTGTCGCGATTATTATTGTCACCAACTTAGTTGCACTGCCTATTTTAATGAGTTACATCGGTGTTTCTCCTGCTGGTTTAAAATACGCCCAAAAATCAGCTCATAAAACCGGTATTGTTGAGCGTTTGTTTAAAAACTTTGCTAAACCGCCACTTGCAAAAGTAGCGATAGCTGTTGGCATTATTCTTTTTGCTTTAGGGCTTTATTTCTCACAAGCTATGCAAATTGGTGATTTAGACGCCGGAGCACCCGAGCTAAGACCTGATTCCCGCTACAACTTAGACAATGCTTATATTGTTGAAAATTACAGTACCAGTACCGACCTATTTGTCATTATGGTTAAAACTGAAGTTGAGCAATGTGCTCAATATCAAAACCTAGTGTGGGTCGATCAATTTCAATGGCATTTACGCAATGTGCCTGGTGTACAAGCGGTAAAATCTGTTGCCGATGTGTCAAAATTTGGTCTGTTTGGTATGAACGAAGGCTCATTAAAATGGTATGGCTTAAATCGCAACCAGTTAATGACCAACGCTTCCTTGTCTAAAACACCACAAGGTTTAATGAACAAAGATTGCTCTATGGTGCCCGTATTGGTCTTCCTTAATGATCATAAAGCACAAACCCTAGACAATGTGGTTAAAGCGGTAGAAGTATTTAAAGCTGAAAACCAAGTTGATGGTGTCGAATTTCTGATGGCTGCCGGTAATGCCGGTATAGAGTCTGCCACTAATATGGTGATTGAAGATGCACAAACTGAAATGCTAGTTTGGGTATATGCCATTGTTATTATTATTTGTTTAATCACCTTTAGAAGTGGTCGCATCGTGGTTTGTATTATCACGCCATTAATCTTAACCAGTATCATAAGCCAAGGCTTAATGGGCGTTTTAGGTATTGGCGTAAAAGTTGCCACCTTACCTGTCATTGCCTTAGGTGTGGGTATTGGTGTTGATTACGGTATTTATATTTTCAGTAAAGTTAAAGAGGCACTCGGCCAAGGTAAATCCTTATACATGACTTATCGCTACGCTTTAAACCAAACAGGTAAAGCCGTTGCTTTTACCGGTATAACCTTAGCGATTGGTGTAGCTACTTGGGTATTTTCACCGATAAAATTCCAAGCCGACATGGGTATATTACTAACTTTCATGTTTATTTTTAACATGTTAGGAGCACTAACACTGATTCCAGCTCTTGCATGGTTACTGAAGATAGGCTCTAACAAGGATAAGAAATAATGACTGAAATAATCACACAAACAGCCTTAAATGAGACTTTTTTACAACAAAAAGCATTTTTTGCTCAGCATACTTATCCTAGCTATCAAGAGCGCATTAGTGACTTAATCAAGTTAAAAGCGCTTATTGTTGATAACCAAGACGCTTTTATTGCCACCATGAGCGAAGATTTTGGCCATCGTAGTGCTGATGACTCAAGAATAGGTGATATTCTCACCACCGTCATGGGTATTAACTATGCAATAAAAAAATTAAAAAACTGGATGAAGCCTGAAAAAAGACATATCGGGATTTTATTTCAACCGGCAAAAGGTCAGGTTATTTATCAACCTAAAGGTGTTATTGGTATTATCGCGCCGTGGAATTATCCGGTATTTTTGACCTTAGGGCCGTTAACAACAGCATTAGCCGCAGGTAATACTGCGATGATAAAAATGAGTGAATACACAGCTAACACCAACAGCTTATTAGCCAAGTTAGTGGCGAAGGTGTTCCCGAGTAATCAAGTGGCGATAGTTTGTGGTGAAGCTGACATGGCGGCGGCATTTTCAGCGTTAAGTTTCGATCACTTATTTTTCACTGGCTCTACCGGTGTCGGTAAATTAGTGATGAAAGCTGCCGCTGAAAATCTAGTCCCTGTGACCTTGGAATTAGGCGGTAAATCACCGACCATTATTGATGAAGACATCGATATAAAGACCGCAGTCAGTCGATTAATTTTAGGTAAAACGCTTAATTCTGGCCAAACTTGTGTGGCGCCAGATTATATTTTTTGCCCACAAAGTAAAGTATCAGAGTTAACTCAAGCTTTTCAAAGCGCTTATCAAAGTATGTACCCTAATACGCTAGAAAATGACGACTGCACTTGTATCATAAATGATGGACAAAAAGCCCGAATTGATGGTTTATTAACTGATGCTAAAGCGCAAGGGGCGACCATAATACCCTTGAGCCCAACCAGCAGTGATAGCGCGTCGAGAAAAATGCCTTTAACACTGCTCACCGATGTTAATGATGACATGAGCGTGATGCAGCAGGAAATTTTTGGCCCCTTATTACCTATTATTGGCTATAACAATATTGACGAAGCCATTACTTATATTAATAGTAAACCGCGTCCACTGGCCTTGTACATTTGCAGTTTTAACAAGGCCTTTCAACAACAGGTATTATTAAATACTCATGCCGGTGGTGTCTGTATTAATGATGCCGCTTTTCATGTTGCTATTGATGATTTACCTTTTGGTGGTATCGGTGCCTCTGGCATGGGGCAATATCATGGTAGTGAAGGTTTTAAAACTTTCTCGCACGGAAAATCAGTACTTTCACGAGGAAAAATAAGCCTAGGGACATTATTATTTCCCCCGTTCGGTAATAAAATTCATCAAATTTTGTTTAAATTATTTATTCGTTAATTAACCTCATGAGTAAATAATTTACTCATGACACTTTTATTAAGTTTTTGATCTTTTTTTCGCAAAGAAAATAAATCAGCCCGATGTTTATGGTTGCAGACTAAACATAAGTACCTGCAGCCCTTTAGCAGCAATACTTGAATATTGTGATTGATAGCACCGCTGCCGTGATGTATTTTAACCGCTACGACTGATCAATAACTTAATGAAATTATTATTAATTTACAATTTCATATTACTTTGCTTGTTCTACTCTCTTTGTTTCAAGCACCAACGCATCTAGTTGCTAAAGGAAATAACATGACTAAACCTTGGATTAAAAATTATCCAGAAAACGTGGCTCATGAAGTGGATTTAAATCGTTATGACTCTTTATTGGCTTTATTTCATCAAACAACCGCTAAATATGATCAACAAACCGCCTATAGTAATTTTGGCGCTGAGTTGACGTTCAAGCAAGTAGATGTACTATCACGATCCTTTGCGGCTTATCTACAAAATGAACTCAAGATTGTTTCAGGTGAACGTGTCGCCTTGATGTGTCCGAATACCTTATGTTTTCCAGTGGCTATGTGGGGCATTATTCGTGTTGGCGGCGTGCAAGTAAATGTTAATCCTATGTACACACCACGAGAGCTTGCGCATCAGCTTAATGATGCTCAAGTCGAAACCATCATCATATTTTCACCCTCAACAAAAATGCTTGCTGATGTTATTGAAAAAACTGATATTAAAAATGTTATTACGGTTAACTTAGACGATTTAGTCAATAAAGGTTTACCTTGCGATCCTGTTGACTCGCGTTTGAGCCAAACCATAAGTTTTACTGATGCCTTAACGCAAGGAGAAAGTTTAACCCTGACTGAGCCGACTCTCTGTCAAACTGATTTATTGTTTTTGCAATATACTGGTGGTACTACCGGGCTATCTAAGGGGGCTATGCTGAGTCATGGCAACCTAATTGCCAATATTATGCAATACCAAGAGTTTGCTAAAAATAAGATAAATTACGGCAATGACGTTGTTATTACCGCTATCCCCATGTACCACATCTTTGCTTTGATGGCGAATACGCTAAGCTATTTCTATTTTGGCGCTAAAAATGTTTTAGTGACAAATCCTCGTGATATGGCGAGCTTTGTCGACATATGGAAAAACACGCCCGCCACTGTTTTCACTGGGGTAAACACTTTATTTAATGGTTTATTACACACGCCGGGCTTTGATCAAGTTGATTTTTCATCATTAAAAATTTCTCTGGGCGGCGGCGCAGCAGTACAGCAAGCGGTCGCAGACAAATGGCAACAAGTGACCGGCGTTAGGCTAAACGAAGGTTATGGTTTATCTGAAACTGCACCGGTTGTGTCATTAAATTTTGGCACTACCATTAACGGCAAAGCCGTTTATATACCCGGTATTGGTGTACCCGTGCCCAGTACTGATCTTTCTATTCGTGACGATGCTGGCAATGAAGTCGCACAAGGCGAATCTGGTGAGTTGTGTGCTAAAGGTCCACAAGTTATGCAAGGTTACTGGAACAATATCGCCGCCACCAATGAATGTATGACTCCTGATGGCTACTTTAAAACCGGCGATGTCGGCATGCTGGACGAGCAAGGCTTCTTCCACATTGTTGATCGTAAAAAAGATATGATTAATGTTTCTGGTTTTAATGTTTATCCTAACGAAATTGAAGCTGAAGTGGCTAGAATGCCTGGCATATTAGAATCAGCTTGCATCGGCGTAACTGATGAAAAAACCGGCGAAGCCGTTAAAATCTTCATCGTTAAATCAGATAAAAGTATTACCGAACAAGATGTTATCAAATTTTGTCGCCAAGGATTAACGGCCTATAAGGTCCCTAAACATGTGGTTTTTATCGATGAAATTCCTAAATCAAGCGTCGGTAAATTATTACGCAGAGAGTTAAGATAGTATTTACGGTGGGCTACAGCGGTTATACGGGCAATGAGTGAAAATAATTCAACCGTTGAATGAATTCTTCTCGTTTGCTGCCAACAGATAATAGCCTTAAGATGATCTTGTTTTAGGATCTCCCCCGGTTCAAAAAACGTTTTTACATAGTTAATTTGTTTCATTTTAAGGACATCAATCGATGTCCTTTTTTTTTCATTATTTTTTATCCACAACATTATTTTGGTGCAAGCACACTATAATGGTGCACTATCCGGTATTTCAAAGCGTAAAAAATAAAATAAAACATATTAAATCAATAGGTTAAATTGCGGCTTAAGTTTTGCTATAAGACATTTGTCTTTATTAAAATATGTTAACTATGCCAATTCAAACACCTATACGTGGCCTACGCTCATTTTGCGTAGCGTCGAAATGTTTAAGCTTTAAGCATGCTGCAGCACAATTATTTTTAACTCCCTCAGCCGTTAGCCATCAAATAAAACAACTTGAAACACAATTAGGTATCGTTTTATTCAATCGTGGCACCAGAACCATTGAACTTACCAGTGCCGGAAAACAGTTTTACCAATCGATTCAACCGTTAATTAATCAATTAGAATCAACCATAGACGAATTTACGCAAAAACAACAAAATCAAACTATTGTCATCAGTTTGCCAGAATTTTTTGCCAGCGAATTATTTATCCCTCGTTTATCAGAGTGGTCGCAAAATAACCCAACCATTAACCTACAGCTAGAAACAGTTAAGTCTGGCAGCGAACCATCACGGTCTGCAGATTTATCTATTGTACTTGCCAATGGCAAGCCTAATGCAAAAATAGTTCAAGAGTTATTTCCTATTCGTTATGCCCCGGCGTGTAACAAAAAACTTTATAAAAAGCTAAAAAATACCGGTTTTTCTGCCTTAAAAACCACACCGTTACTTTTACATAGATCACGCCCATGGTCTTGGCATCAATGGGCTGATAAAAATAATGTTGACGATTTTGACCCTAAACAAATCATCCAATTTGACAGTATGTATGCTGTAGTTCGAGCAGCACAACAAGGTATGGGTATTGCCCTCGTACCCTTGCCAATGAGTAAAGCCTGGTTCAGTGAGCAACTGCTGGTAAAGCTATTTGACGAGGAATTAAATACCAATGATAAATATTATCTTATTCAGCATGAAAATATGGATAATAATACAAAGCTGAAGCTCTTTGCTCAATGGGTAAAAGAAACCTTCACCATTTAACCCGTTTACGCTTATAAGCGTAAAATGCTGATGTTCGCCCTTGAGTCAATTCTCCGCTAACAACAGAGTTAAGCTACTGACATACAGTTGAATTTTATTCACTTGATAGGTGTATTCTAATCGTTTGTCAGTTATTGGGCTTATCTTTATATTGTTGTTGTATCAATTTGATGCACAACACATATGGAGAAAACAACATGAACAAAACCATGTTACAAAACACACTATTCGCCACTTTATTATTAAGTACTACGCCTGCAACTTTAGCCAATGAAGGGATATTCCAAGTGGCTGTCGTAAAAGGTAGTATCGGTACTGCAGACATCACTAAAGGTGAAGTAGCATTGGGCATAAAAAAATTAACCGCTAGTGAAAGTAGCAAAGATTTTTATGACCGTAAAATGAATTTGTGTGTGGCTTATTTGCAATCTACACAGAGCAATAAATCAGAGTCAGCCTGTACAGAAGCGATCAACAGCATAGAGTCTATTAAGCTTCAAAATAGCAAAGTGCGCTATTTAACCTCACTTAATTACAGTAACCGTGGTGTTGCTAGGTATAAACAAAATCAATTAACCGCAGCATTAAAAGACTTTGAATTTGCCGTTACCATTGACAACAACCCGATTACAGCCGGTAATTTACAAAAAATAAAACAACTTTTACCGGTAAACAATGTAGAAAAAATAGCGGCGTTATCTGATTAACACTGATATTTTTCCAATTAGGAGCAGACAAATGATCAATAATATACTTCACACAATCAGCTCAACCATTAGCTTGATGACTGAAATTAAGCATATCTCGATTAGCCAGTGGGATGTTGAGTAAAAAGACGGCATTATTCATTACCAAGGTTTATAAGCTGGTAGCTAAGGTAATGAATAATGTCAAAACCACCATAACAGCACGCAATAAGAGTAAAACAACGCATTTAAATGATTGAACCAAGATTGCCACTGTCTACAATAAATAGGTTTTTCATATGATAAGCGCAACAAATTAAATCACCTTATTAGTCATTTATTAGCTTAAACATAGCAAGGCTAACAAAGCGCTAGGCATGTATCATTTTTTGTGCATAATGAAGGTCCCTCATGCATTATTGCAAGCTATTCAAAAGATAAACAAGTCCGTTATATGATAAAAGACATTTCCAACTTGCAGGTCAAATTACAAACCTTACTCGCAGCACAGCAAGAATTTTATACTCAAGGTAAAGTAGCCGATTACATTCCGGCCTTGGCTGAAGTCAGCCCAGAAAAAATGGGCGTTTGTGTTTCCACTATTGACGGTAAAACTGTTGGCGCTGGCGACTATCAAGAGCCCTTTTCGATTCAAAGTATTTCAAAAGTGTTTGGTTTGGTGATGGCAATGAACCGCATTGGCGATGACCTGTGGCAACGGGTTAATATGGAGCCGTCTGGGCAACCCTTTAACTCCATTATTCAGTTAGAGTGGGAAAAAGGTATTCCCCGAAATCCAGTGATAAATGCTGGCGCCTTATTGGTGGCTGATGTGCTCACTAGCCACTTTTCTTCTAGTAAGTTAGCCTTTTTAAGTTTTATGCGCTCGTTAGCTCATGATGACAGTATTTATGTCGACAACTATGTTTACCAATCGGAATTAGCCCATGGAAGCCGAAACGCGGCATTAAGCTATTTAATGAAAAGTTTTGGCAATATAGAGTCTGAAATACCTGAGGTATTAAGTCATTACTTTACCCAATGTTCAGTCGCCATGAGTTGTGAACAACTGGCAACTAGCCTACTATTTTTAGCAAATAAAGGTATTGACCCCGTTTCTAAAGAAGCTATTTGCACGCCAAGAGATGCCCATCGAGTTAACGCGATATTATCCACCAGTGGTATGTATGATCAGTCTGGCGAATTTGCTTTCTCTATTGGCTTACCAGCAAAAAGTGGCGTAGGCGGTGGTGTTATTGCGATAGTGCCTAACTATGGCGTTATTTGTACTTGGAGTCCGCCGTTAAATAGCTTTGGTAACTCAGTGATTGGCACAAATTTAGTGGCGAGTTTAGCCCAAGAGTTAGGCTTGTCTATTTACCATTAACACCATCATCTAATACTTGCTCAAGATAATACTCGCGCAAGATTTTTTCTTCCAAAATATGCGGCGAGTATTGTCTTGATAATAAATCAGCCAGCCTGTTAAGGTAATATAAATAGGCGTCACCATCATAGTTCTCTGATAATGGATTCATAAAACCATGTAAGTATTCACTTTGCTCAAGTGTGACGGTGGATTTGTCTTGTAAAACAGTGCGCAATGCAGCCACTGAAAAATGTGGCTCTGCGCTAGGTAAAATTAACCTAGTCGCAATTTGGGGTGTTAACCGAGTTAAGTGTCTAATTTGACTACTATAAAAACAAATAGCCCCTAAGCTTTGCTTAACCGCGCCTTGGGCGCATAACTGCCAAATAGCACTGCCACCAACACTAAAGCCCACCAACCATTTACTGCCTGATATTGCCAACAGCTTTTGCTCAAGTTTGTTAACGTAACCCTCTAAACTCACGTTTTCAGTAAAATACTGATAAGCGTCACGCTCACAGGTGAGACCTTTCGGTTGTTGTTGATAAGGGCCAACCATATGGCATTTAACGCCATAGGATTTTTCCACGCCATAGCCATTTTCAACGCCAAGACCTTGCTCAAGGTTAGCGGTAACTTGCTGACATAAGTGCTTAAACTCATCGGTTAAACCAAAAATATCAGCGACAAAAATTATATTCAACCAAGCCCTCCAATAAGTAACTAGGTCGTTAAGTACAGCGACGTTAACAGAGAACACGAGCAAATCATTGACCTTAATTAGGGGGTAAATTTTACCTACTATTTTAAAATTTGAAAGCTCAAATGGGCTAAGCACTAGAAATAGCCGACACTACCCGTTAGAATCTAAGCTATAGCAATTCTAATTATCAGCAACGAGACATATTCAGATGGGCAGAGCATACCAAAACCGTAAATTATCAATGGCCAAAACTGCGGGTCAAAAAACTAAAGTTTATTCAAAGTACGGCAAAGAAATTTATGTACTAGCTAAAAATGGCGGTGTAGACCCTGATGGTAACCTAGCTTTGCGTCGGACGATTGAAAAAGCAAAGAAAGATCAAGTTCCTACACATGTTATTGAAAAAGCATTAGAAAAAGCGATAGGTGCTGGCGGCGAAGATTATGTAGAATCACGCTACGAAGGCTTTGGCCCAGGCAACTGTATGGTCATTATTGATTGTTTAACCGATAACGGCAATCGCACCATTAAAGATGTACGCCAATGTTTTACTAAAACTTACTCAAAAATTGGTTCATCAGGTACTGTTTCACACATGTTTGATCATCAAGCGCTATTTGCTTTTAAAGGTGAAGACGATGAAAGTGTTTTAGAGAACTTAATGATGGCTGACATCGATGTGACTGATGTTGAGCTTGAAGACGGTATTATTACCGTTTACGCACCACATACTGAATTTTTCAAAATCAAAACAGAATTTGCCAACAGCATGCCGGAAGTTGAACTCGAAGTAGAAGAAATTACTTGGGTACCACAAACCTATACTGAAATTTCAGGTGAAGACGACTTAGCTAATTTTGAAAAATTCATCAACATGCTAGAAGACTGTGATGACGTACAAAATATTTATCACAATGCTGAACTCGCGGAAGAATAACGCTCAAGCAACACTGATTGATTAAAGGCGTCTTAATCCATTTGACTCATAAATGGATTAAGATGCTTTTTTTAATCGCCACTATCTTGCCCTAAAAACCTAAGGTGCCACATGATTGATTTTCGCTCTGACACAGTAACTCGCCCCAGTAAAGCAATGCGTACGGCGATGGCAAACGCTGAAGTGGGTGACGACGTTTATGGCGACGACCCTACGGTGAATGAACTTGAGTCTTGGGCAGCAGAGCGACACGGCTTTGCCAGTGCCATGTTTTGTAGCTCAGGCACACAAGCTAACTTATTAGCGCTAATGGCCCATTGCCAACGAGGTGATGAGTACCTTTGTGGACAACAAGCACATAACTATAAGTTTGAAGGCGGTGGTGCGGCTATTTTAGGCTCAATTCAGCCACAACCTATAGCCAATGAGCAAGACGGCTCTTTATGCTTTAAAAAGCTTGCAGCGGCAATAAAACCTGACGACTCTCACTTTGCTCGTACGACTTTACTCAGTATTGAAAATACCATTAACGGTAAAGTTCTGCCGTTAACTTATATGGTAAAAGCGCGTGAATTTACTCAGCAAAACAATTTAGCTCTGCATTTAGACGGTGCGCGAGTTTACAATGCTGCCAGCGCATTAAATGTCGATATTACAGAAATTTGCCAACACGTTGACTCAGTGTCTATTTGTTTATCAAAAGGCCTTGGCGCGCCAATAGGCTCGTTATTACTTGGCTCACAAGCCTTGATAAAAAGTGCCAAGCGCTGGCGAAAAGTGGTGGGTGGCGGTATGCGCCAAGCCGGTATTATCGCTGCTGCAGCCAAAATAGCACTAGCGCAAAATCCAGAAAAATTAGCACAAGATCACATTAATGCGACATATTTAGCGCATGCCTTAAACCAGTTTACTGATATTTCAGTCAATCTGGAGCAAGTTGAGACCAATATGGTTTTTGCAAAGTTCTCTGAAGCTGTTGATATGGCTAATTTGGTCGACAAGTTAAAGGCAGATAACATACTATTATCTGCGGGCAACCCTATGCGACTAGTCACTCATTTAGATATTGATAAAACGGCTATAGATAACTTTATTAAAAAGTTAAGCAGTGCTTTAACTCAAACACCTACTAGCGTTAAAGTAAGCTAATAACTGTTTTATAGGTTAGAAGCTGAGTGTGAAAGCTAAATGGCAGCTACAATCGAACTGAGAGTGAATTGAAAGTGAATTGAGAGTGACAACGGATACTTGCTCGGGTTAACGCGCTGGTTAACCCTTTCGAATTCGCTGTTATTTTGCTAGTTTTTCGATCATGTTATTTACCGCGCTCAAATGCTCAGGGTTGTTATGACACATGCCCTGAAAAACCGCACAAATATCAAGAAAGTCAGGCAGTTCAGTGCGTTGTGCTAGCTTCATCAAACGTTTTGTTAACCGTAACGACGCCACAGGTTTAGCCGCTATTTCGTTTGCTAGCTTTTGTACTCTTTCAAGTAGATATTCTGGCTCAACCACATCTAATACCACCCCCATTTCTTTTGCCTCTAGCGCATCGATAACACGGCCAGTAAAGGTTAACTCAGCGGCTTTTTGATAACCAATTAAACGTTGCATAAACCAAGCGCCGCCATCACCTGGAATAATACCTAAGTTAACAAAGGTTTCACCAAATTTAGCTTTTGTTGATGCTATTCTCATATCGCACATATTAGCAATATCAAAACCCGCCCCTATTGCTGGGCCATTAACCGCCGCAATAACCGGTACTTCTAATTTGTGTAAAGCTAGTGGAATGCGTTGAATACCTTCTCGGTAACGTCTTTCTAGTGCTTGTACATCACCGGCAAAATCTCCTGTGCGCTCAGCCATATCTTTTATATTTCCACCAGAAGAAAACGCAGAGCCGTCACCGGTAATAATCAGCACAGCGATTTCAGGTGTACGATTAATCCATTCAACGGTATTGACAATATCGTCGGCAATGGCAGTACCTGTTAAGGCGTTACGCACATCGTGGCGATTGAATGTTAAGGTGAGTACTTTATTGTTTAGCGTTATTTTACTGTCGACTAATATGGGTAGTGAACTCATTTTTACCTCAATAATTTTATTAATTAACCTTAACCTTACCTAAAGTTAAGGTTAAGGTTAAGGTTAATTAGGGCTTAAGATTTTTCAGCAATTTTCACTTGTTGCCAAAAGGCTTCAAGCTCGTCTAACGAATGTTGTTCAAAACTTTTATCCGCGTTATTAACTTGCGCTTCAACACCATAAAAGCGCCGAGTAAACTTGTTATTTGCTTGGCGCAGTAAAGCTTCTGGGTCTTGTTTAGCATGTCGACATAAATTGACTACCGCAAACATTAAATCCCCCAATTCTTCAGCTAAAGCGGTATCGTCTCGATGTAATTCCGCTTTTACCTCTAACACTTCTTCTTCAACTTTAGCGAAAACGTCATCAATATTATGCCAATCAAAGCCAACATGGGCACAGCGTTTTTGAATTTTTGCGGCCTGTGATAACGCCGGCAGATTACGCGGAATATCGGCTAAAATACTTAAGTTTTTATCGTCATTTTTTTGCTGACGCTCTTTAACCTTCTCATTTTCCCAGTTGGCTTTGACTTGCGCCTCAGATTCAAAGTCACTACTCGCAAAAACATGGGGATGACGGCGGATCAATTTTTCACAAATAGCACTTAGTACAGTGTCAAAGTCAAAACGCTTTTCTTCCTCACCAAGTTGGCTATAAAACACTACTTGAAACAATAAATCGCCTAGCTCTTTTTCCAGCTCAGTAAAGTCTTCTTGCTCAATAGCGTCAGCTACCTCGTAAGCTTCTTCAAGGGTATGGGGGATAATAGAGGCAAAGGTTTGTTTCAGATCCCAAGGACAACCCGTTTCAGGGTTACGTAACTCGGACATGATCCAGCGAAGTTTTTCTATTGAGGGTTTGTCGTTCAACATTTTTAAATATCCTGCCTATTTATCTTGGCGCTATGCAGCACCTACTACTTTGTATAGCTAACCTAGCATCCTAATTCATCATATTAAGCCAATATATTACATTCCTTAATATTAAGATATTGGCAATTCGTTATTGTGTATTTTTTGTACTAAACTTTTAAAGTGAATAAAAAATGCAGTAAAAATATACTTTACAAAAGGAAAATAATTATGAGAAAGGCTATCATTGTTAGTTTATCTTTTTTGTTAACTGTCATGCCGTTTACAATTGATGCTGAAGAACAAAAGCCTAAAAAGTTCGCCGACGTTGAGTACATGTCAATTACCTATACCGACTTTAAACCCGGAAAAGCGGATAGAGCTATGGAAATAATCACAGATCATTATTTCCCAGCATCTAAAACAGCAGGAACTCAAGTACCTTATATTATAAGGCTGCAAAGTGGTGAATGGGATATGGCTACAGCATGGACTTTAAAAGATGGTTATTCATCCATGGAATGGGACGTATCTGCTGAAGGAATAAAGTGGATGGAAGCATTCAACAAACAAGAGGGTATAGAAAAATCGAAAGAACTTAGAGATGAATTTAATAGTTTAATTCAAAGGAGTAATCACGTCATTGGCTATCATCCTATTAATATTAAATAATGAAACAACTCTAATGTGAGGCCATTTTTTTATAAAAACTTGAGGGCTAATATCAACGAAAAAATTGGCTTGCTATAACAAAGGCAACCCTTTTTAGGGTTGCCTAATTCACATTTCACACGCTCAGCTTTTTCTTAAGCGTTTGGCGTTAAAATGACTTAATTACTGGTTATAATCGTTTAACTTCTGCAACGTCATCTAACTGCTTTAATTTAGCTAATAAACGCGTTAACGCTTCGTTATTGGCTATTTCCACTTTTATGGTCATGCTCATACTTTGTTTAGCGTTATCGGTATGACTTTCAATGCCAATAATACTGACTCTTTCATTGGAAATAATCGTCGAGATATCTCTGAGTAAGCCTTGGCGATCACCGCCAATAATGTTGATACTCACTTGATAACTTTTTTTGTTATTTATGCCCCACTGTACTTCTACTTCACGCTCTGGTTGCTGATTCAGTGCGTTGGCGAGCTGTTCACAGTCAACCCGATGCACTGAAATCCCACGTCCTTGAGTAATAAAGCCAGCGATTTCATCGCCCGGCACAGGATGACAACATTTCGCCATGTGAGTCAACAAGTTACCAACACCTGAAACGGTAATACCATTATTATCAGCAGCTTCTGTGTCAGCTTGTTGCGGCTGACGAATTAAGCTTTGCGGATCAATATCTACTTCAGGTTTTAACTTTTCGTCTTGCTGTTGTAAACAATGAACAACCTGTAACAAGCGCGTACTGCCTGAGCCTACCGCAGCAAACAAGTCATCTTTTGTCGTAAAATTAAAACGCTCTATCGCCGCAGAAAAATCAACTTTAGCCAAAGATAACTGTAACTTACCCAATGCGGTGTCTAACATTTCTTTACCGGCAGCAAGGTTTTTATCTCGGTCAAGTAACCGAAAAAAATGTTGTACCTTGGCACGAGCACGCGGTGTATGAAGATAATTTAAACTGGGGTTTAACCAATCTCTACTCGGATTGAGTGTTTTGCTGCGCAAGACTTCAACTTGATCGCCGGTTTGCAAAAGATAGGTAAAAGGAACTATTCGACCAAATACTTTTGCGCCAATACAACTGTGACCGACATTGGAGTGGATGTAGTAAGCAAAATCTAAAGGGGTTGCACCACTGGGTAAATCAACCACATCACCACCTGGGGTAAAAACATAAATACGGTCTTCAAATACTTGACTACGCAGTTCATCAAGTAATTCGCCACTTTCTGACACGTCTTCTTGCCATTGTAGAATTTTTCTTAACCAACTGACTTTTTCATCAAAACCTGAGGTTTTACCACTGGCATTACCTTCTTTATAACGCCAATGCGCTGCGACACCCAATTCTGCATCGTCATGCATTTGTTGTGTTCTAATTTGAATCTCTATTGTTTTATCTTCGGGGCCGATAACTACGGTATGAATTGATTGATAGCCGTTGCTTTTTGGCGTTGCAACATAGTCATCAAATTCTTTAGACAAATGCTTCCAACTGGTGTGCACTAGCCCTAATGCGCCATAGCAACCTTGTAACTCATCAACAATAACCCGTACTGCACGCACATCAAATAGCTGTTCAAAGTCTAACGACTTTTGTTGCATTTTTTTCCAAATGCTATAAATGTGTTTAGGGCGTCCACAAACAACACCTTTAATATCAGAGGATTTTAATTGCTGAGATATGTTATCAACAAATTCAGCCATATAGCGTTCTCTGTCGAGACGTTTTTCATCCAGTTGCTTGGCAATTTCTTTGTAAACCTCAGGGTGCAAGTAACGAAAAGAAAGATCTTCTAGTTCCCACTTTAACTGCCCAATACCTAAACGATTGGCCAATGGTGCGTATATATTGCTGGTTTCTTTAGCCGCTAATACTCGGGTTTCTTCATCACTGTCTTTTACCAAGCGTAAGTGGCATAAGCGTTCTGCAAGCTTAATAACAACGGCGCGAACATCTTCAACCATCGCCAATAGCATGCGGCGAATATTGTCAATTTGATTGGTATTGACTAGGCTAGATTGTGATTGCTGTAACGCCTTAATCGCTTCCATTTGGCTAAAACCTTTGCACAGTAAATATATTTGTTTAGAGAAATTTTCTTTAATATATTCAAGGCTAATGCACTTATACTCATACAAAGGACAGATAAAAGCCGCGCATAATGAGTCGGTATCAAGATTTAAACCCGATAGAATTTCCACCATTTCTAAAGATTTAGTTTGGCAGGGGGTACTATCATCAAATAAATAATTTACTTTTTGATACAACTTTTCTAACGCTGCTTTTTTGTCATTGTCTAATTCAAGCGCCGCTAGCCATTGCTCAAAGCTTGCTTGTGACATTTGATGTGACTTACGCACAGAAACCATGGAACTCCCTACCTGTGATTCAATTTTTCGACAACGCTATAAGCTAAACATTAGCATAGTTTCAACATGCTTTGTTTGTGCAAACATGTCCATTAAGGCTATTTTTTCAATTTTATAACCGTGATCGATAAGTAATTTTGCATCACGGGCTAATGACGCCGGATCACAACTGACATAAAGTATCTGATTAACATTAAAGGCCAGTAATTGCGTTAACGCTTGATAAGCTCCGGCACGAGCAGGATCAAGTAAAACCTTAGTATACTTTTGTTTTGCCCAAGGCTGGTCTTGCCAATCACTGTTTAAATCAGCTTGATAAAATTGGCAATTGTGAATATCATTTTTCAGCGCATTTTCTTGGGCCTTCTCTACCATTACTGAGATGCCCTCAATACCGACAACACGACTGACCTTTTCGGCAATAGGTAAACTAAAGTTACCTAAGCCACAAAACAGGTCGAGCACAATATCGTTTTCATTAAGCGCTAACCAAGTCAGCGCCTGCTCCACCATTTGCTTATTAACCAGATGATTGACCTGGATAAAGTTATTCACCGAAAATTCAATTTTTATTGCATCTGTTAAGGCATAAAACAAGGTTTTATCTTCGGTCAGTGGCGTGACCTCATTACCGTCATCAAAGTAAACTAGCCATTGATTTTTATTAGCAAAATGTTGCCAAAGCTTTTTGTCTTGCGCCGTTGCTTTCACTAATTGTCGCACCACAACCACCTGCTCATTAGCCGCAATAATTTCAACATGACCGATGGCATTTTTACCTGACAACCTGGGCAGAAGTTCTTTTAGCTCAGCAAAAATATGACCAAATGCTTCGACGATTACTGGGCAAGACTTAATTTCAGTTAAGTGGCTGCTCTCGCGTTGACGAAAGCCAATAATCGGCGCGCCACGTTTATTATATTGCACACCAATTCTTGCTTTACGGCGATAATGCCATGGATCATTAATAAGGTGACTCTGCCATGGCAGACTTTCATTGAGTGCTTGGCGAGCAAATAATTGTGTTATTTTATCTTGCTTATAAGCTAACTGCTGCGAGTAGTCCATATGCTGTAAATTACAACCACCACACTGAAAGTAATGACGACACTTAACTTCTACTCGCGCTGCACTGGCGCTAATAACACGCAATAATTTTGCTTTTGCAAACTTACTTTTTTGCTCATACACATTAACTTCAACCGTTTCATTGGGCAGTGCACCTTCAATAAAAATTGGGTTTTTACCCTGAAAGGCAACGCCGCAGCCTTGCTGATCAAGGTGGCTAACATTAACGGTTATGTGTTGCTTTATCGGTGCTTTTTTCGGGCTTGCTTTAAAAAAATTTGCCATAGCTATCTTAGTTTGCCATCAAGGAGCAGCATAAATTATCTATTAGCTGCCATAGTGAACGATTACTATTTGGTATTAGTCTTAACTGTGCCATTATAGTGTTATTAACCCAATGATTTTACACTAAAGCTCAACAAAAAATGCATAAAATAAGCCTGAAAGATTGGGTAATTTTACTTACGGTCGTTCCTACGACCCTAATCAGTTTAGTTGTTGCTGGCTACTTATCCTATAGTCGCTATAGCGAACTCGATCAGTTTATTTATCAACGTGCCAATAGCATCATTTCTCCTCTTGCCATTAGCAGCGCTGAGCCATTATTAGCGAAAAAAAGAGATAGCTTAAGAACGCTGATCGGCTTTAGCCACCGCAGTCAATCCGACATTATAAAAAGCATCGCCATATTCACTGTCAACAACCAAGTGTTCGTCACCAGTGCTTATCACGGTGACACCCTTGCCATGCGCCTTAAAACCGGAGAAAGTTTGCCTAAACGCATTCAGTATGAAGACTTCGGTGATTACCTCATTTATCGCGCGCCCATTATTGACGAATTTACCACACAAACCAGTGACGGCACTTTAGGCAGTAGTATTATTGGCTATATCGCCATACACATTGACAAGAGTACGATTAGATATGCTCAACAACAATTGTTGATCACAGTATTTTTCATCTTACTCGCTGGCTTTATCATCAGTGCATTGTTTGCCTATAAACTCATTAATAGCGTTACCCGCCCGATATCATCAATGGTATTAGCGATAGACCGTATTAGAGAAGGAAAAATTGATAGTCGTATCAGTGGACAGCTTGTTGGTGAGCTAAACTTTTTAAAAAATGGCATCAATACCATGGCGCAATCTTTAGGCACTTATCAAGATGAAATGCAACGTAGTATTGATCAAGCCACGATAGATTTACGTGAAAGTTTAGAGCAATTTGAAATTCAAAACGTCGAGTTAGATATTGCAAAACGTAAAGCGCAAGATGCTAACAAGGTAAAGTCTGAGTTTTTGGCCAATATGAGCCATGAGTTACGTACGCCTCTTAATGGTGTTATCGGTTTTACCCGGCAAGTGTTAAAAACGCCCTTAAGCGATACTCAGCGCGATCACTTACAAACTATCGAACGCTCAGCGGCCAGCCTGCTATCGATTATTAATGATATTTTAGACTTCTCTAAACTTGACGCAGGTAAAATGATCATTGAAAACATTCCGTTTTCCATTCGTGAATCCATTGAAGAAACCCTGACATTACTGGCACCCAGTGCCCATAAAAAGAATATTGAATTATCATTACGCGTTAGCCCTCAATTACCTGACTCACTGATTGGTGACGCAATGCGTATCAAACAAGTGATGGTTAACTTAGCCAGTAATGCGATTAAATTTACTGATAAAGGCTCGGTGGATATCAAGCTTGAAGGCCATGTTATTGGAAAAAATCGCTATAAAATTAGGGTAACAGTTCAAGACACGGGTATTGGCATATCAAATCAGCAAAAAAATTCAATTTTCCAAGCCTTTGGCCAGGGTGATAAAAGTGTGACTCGGATTTATGGCGGCACTGGTTTAGGACTGGTTATCTCTCAACGTTTAGTCTCAGAAATGCACGGTAGCATTGGTTTTGACAGTATAGAAAATGAAGGTTCAACTTTTTGGTTTACCTTTCAGTGTGAAATAAACACCATACCCACTTTGCAGTTATCTGCCCCAGAGAGTCTGATTGGTAAGGCAATATTGTATTATGAGCGTCATGCCGCAAGTCGTTTAGCAACCAGTGAAATATTGGCAAGTTGGCAAATGAAAACAACTTGTATTAGCCAACGCAGTGATATGGACGAAATACTGGCCAATAAAAAATTGCTCTCGTCATTCGACTTTGCTTTAATCGGCCATGACGTTACGCCATCAGCGCTTAATGACGTGAAAAAGTTTATATTTGTCCTGAAAGATATTATTCCGTCCATACATTTAGCCATTAATAATAATTCACCTAGTTTACATGAGGCGTTAATTTCAAGTGGTGCTAAAACTTGTCTCAGTAAACCCATAACGGTGCAGCGCTTGAGTAAAACACTTGCTCCAACAACCATTCGAGAAATCAATAGCTTAATTTCAGTGTCAGAAAAAAAAGTGCCGATTAAAGTACTGGCAGTTGATGATAATGAAGCCAATTTAAAATTGATCAATGCGCTGTTACTTGAACAAGTCACAGATGTCATCACAGCTACCGACGGCGCTCAAGCCGTAGCGTTATGCCGACACGAGAAGTTTGCTTTAATATTTATGGATATACAAATGCCTGTACTCGATGGCATTTCTGCTTTGGCTATTATTCGTCAACAAACACTTAATGAGCATACCCCAATAATCGCGGTGACCGCACATGTCTTTGGCGAAGAAAAAGATAAATTACTCGACAATGGCTTTAACTCCTTTATTACAAAGCCTATTGATGAAGCCATGCTGCATCATAGTATTTATGAGTATTGTGATTCAACATTACTCGCTTATCACCCTAAACTTGTTGCTCCAACACCTAGGCCTATTAACGATTCTAGGCCAAAGATTATTGATTGGAAACTGGCATTACAAAGAGCAGGACAAAAAAAAATGTTAGCCAAAGATATGTTTATTGGCTTGGTCAACAGTTTGCCAGAAAGCAAAGCCAACATTTCTGAAGCGCTTATCTCTCAAGATATTGAGCAGTTAAAAGTGTTAATACACAAGCTTAATGGCGCTTGTTGTTACTCTGGTGTACCCAGTTTAGGCAAAGTGACTCATGAACTTGAAACAGAATTAAAGCGAGATATTGGCCTAGATGATTTACAGCCAGAATTTTTCGAATTTTTTGAACAAATAGATTTGGTACTAGAAGAAGCCGAAGCTTTTATCAACAATATTGAAAGCAAGCATTGAAAATATAACTAAATTGGACTAAAGAAAACAGGATAAATAGTTAACGCAGTTTTATATTTGGTGAGGTGTTAATGTCGCCATCTTCAGTAACCACCGCAATCCCTGAGTCACACATTAATACGGCTAAGCTATGTCCTTCATCATTGCGAATAAAACTGAGTTCATAACCAAACTTCCCTAAACTACTAGCAGAAAACTTTTGTGCCAGTGAGAGTTTAAACCACCACGTTGATTGCTCAGGTACTTGTTTTCGCCTATCAAGAATAGGATTTTTTTGCGACGGCATATCAACTCCCCAATCCACATCTACTGATAAAAAATTCATTCACTTAAGTAAAAGTATAGGGTATATATAATGGCCAAGTCATAGTTTATTCGTAGCTTTGTCACATGCCGTTACATACTCAACTTGCTGTCATTAACTAGGTTGATAATACAACAAAAGCTGTGGCATATTTCACTTCATCAGAAAGTGATATATGCCATGTAGTAGCACCTAGATTTTCAGCTAGCATTAACGCCTGCAAACTAAGCTCAAGTGTGGGTTGACCCGAAGCTAATGACACAATATCAAAATGTTGAAACGAGACTCCGTTAGCAATACCGGTGCCAAGCGCTTTAGCTGCTGCTTCTTTGCCAGCCCAGCGTTTAGCCAAAAAACGCTCGGGTTGTTTTAACGTAAGATAGTGCTGATATTCACCAGACGTTAAAATTCGCTTGGCTAAGCGTTGCTGCGCATTTTCAGACATTTTTGCAATGCGCCGAATATCAACTATATCAGTACCAATACCAACAACTGACAAACTTTAACCCTCCTGAGTACTAAGTTATCCTAAAGTACGTGCTTCTAGCATTAAACGCTTCATATCTCGAACCGCTTTGTCTAAACCGTCAATCACCGCACGGGCGATAATAGCGTGGCCAATATTGAGTTCAATTATTTCAGGTATCGCCGCAATTGGCTTAACATTGAAGTAATTAAGCCCGTGACCTGCGTTAACTTTTAAGCCTAAGCTATCAGCGTACTCAATGCCTTCAACCAAGCGCGCAAGCTCTTGTTGTTGTTCTTCTTCGCTTGCTGCATCAGCATATTGGCCAGTATGAATTTCGATATAAGTCGCTTTACTGAGTAGGGCTGCATCAATTTGTTTTTTATCAGCATCAATAAATAAACTGGTTTGTACACCCGCATTAGCCAATCGAGCTACAGCGGCGTTAATTTTATCTTGTTGCCCAGCAACATCTAATCCACCTTCCGTGGTTAACTCTTCACGTTTTTCCGGCACTAAACAACAAAATACGGGCTTAACTTCACAGGCAATATCCAACATTTCGTCAGTAACAGCCATTTCAAAATTCATCCGCGTATGTAAGGTTTGTTTTAGTACATAGATATCTCTATCTTGGATATGGCGACGGTCTTCACGTAAATGCACTGTGATACCATCAGCACCAGCATGCTCGGCTACAGAAGCCGCATAGACAGGGTCAGGATAATTAGTGCCACGTGCTTGTCTTAATGTCGCAATATGGTCTACGTTTACACCTAATAAAATATCTTTCATATACAATCTCTATTATGTTTACTGGATTAAATGTTTACTGGATTAAATGTTCACTGGATTAATTTTAACACCTTACATAGCTAAGTTTAACGCTTTAACTTAGAAATTTAATCATGGCTTTGCTAGGCTTTCTTACTAAAGAGTTTTCGGCTATTTAACGGTACACCATCAAGTAAATGATTAATCACTTGTCTCATCAAAGCTTTAAATGTATTGAGTACTTCTGGTGTCGATAAATCGCGTTCGGCAATCGCTTGTAAATGCCAACGATTATAACAAGGCTGCTTTAATTTTGTATAAGCTGGAATAAAGCCTTCGTCTGGTAAGTAATAGAAGCCCTCTGCACTATGCTCAAATACTAATGAAAAATCAAAAGAAAGGCCCAGCTCATCCATCAGCATCAATTCAAATTCTCGCAAACAAATCTCAATATTGCTCGCTTGTGCTAAAGCTTCTAAACTCATTTTATATTGCTGAAAAAGCGCCTCGCAAGCAATATTGTCGCCAAGCAGCTTAACCAATAATTCATTAATATAAAAAGCACTGAACAAGGCGTTTTTCTTTAAAAGGAAAGATTTGCCAATCGGCTCAACTCGAATTAAGCTCTTTAAGTTGTATTGCCCTTTCAAGGTGACTTTAATCGGTAGAAAAGGTTGTAGTAGTGCTTTACGACTCGACTTTGTTGAATGACCGACATAACTTAACGCCGCCAGTTTGCCGTCATGCTCAGTTAACAAATCAATTAGCAGCTGATTCTCTCGATAAGGTCGACTATGGAGCACAAAAGCTGACTGCGTAGTTTCTAGCATCTAGATTCCAAGTTAGCCCAGTGGTATTTAAGCACTGTTCAGAAAGCGAAAAATAAAATTTTTATTGGCTCAGGTAACAGTTACAAACTAAACCTAAGTACCTAACGCTATGTAGGCGAGGCTTAATCGACTACTTTGTGAATAGTAAATTAAGCCCGAATATATCAAACTAACCTGAGTAATCGTCGCCATAGCCTAAGCTTCTTAAGGCGCGTTCGTCATCTGCCCAGCCTGATTTAACTTTCACCCAAGTCTCTAAAAATACTTTACGTTCAAATAGATTTTCCATATCACGTCTTGCTTCTTGGCCAATAACTTTCAGCTTTTCACCCTTATTGCCAATAACCATACGCTTTTGGGTCGTTCTTTCGACTAAGATCAGCGCGTTAATATGCAAGATACCTTTTTCATCAATCTTAAATTGTTCAATTTCAACCGTTGTTGAGTAAGGTAATTCATCGCCAGTAAAACGAATTAGCTTTTCACGCACAATTTCAGAGGCCATAAATCGACTTGAACGATCGGTAATATAATCTTCAGGAAACCAAAATTCTGCTTCGGGTAAGGTGTTAAGGCAGATTTTTTTAATCGCCTCAACGTTATCACCTTTACTCGCTGAAATCGGTACAATGTCAGCAAAGTCGTGCATAGCACCTAGCTTCTGTAAATGCGGTAACAAGGTGTCTCTGTCGGGTATATTATCAATTTTATTAACCACTAATACACAAGGAGCACCGCTGTTTTTAATTTTGGTCAGTACCATTTCATCGTCGCTTGTCCAATGTGTACCTTCAACTAAAAATACTACAGTGCCAACTTCTGCCAAGGTACTGCTAGCCGCACGGTTCATTAAACGATTAATGGCCCGTTTTTCTTCTGAATGCAGGCCAGGGGTGTCAACTAAAACGGCTTGATGATTACCTTCAGTTAAAATACCTAATATTCGATGACGTGTGGTTTGTGGTTTACGTGAGGTAATACTGACCTTTTGGCCAAGCAAGGTGTTTAATAATGTTGATTTACCAACATTTGGACGGCCAACAATGGCAATAAGACCGCAATAGGTTTGTTCTGTTGTCATAATCTAGTTATCAACTTAAATGTCAAACAAGCGATTAAGCTTGTTCTATTAATTCTAAAACCTGCAAAGCGGCGGATTGCTCAGCTTTACGTCGGCTACTGCCCTTAGTAATCACTTCCTTCACCACTACACTTGTTGTGCAGCGCACTGTGAACTGCTGATTGTGTGATTGCCCTGTGGTATTAATTACATCATATTGTGGCAAAGGAATTTTTCGTCCCTGCAAATACTCTTGTAAACGTGTTTTGGGGTCTTTTTGTTCATTGCCTGGTTTGATGTCGCTTAAGCGCTGTTCAAACCAGCTGAGAATTAATGCCTGACATGTGGGTAAGTCGGCATCTAAATAGACAGCGCCTATGATGGCTTCAATGGCATCTTCAAGGATCGAATCTCTGCGATGACCACCACTTTTTAATTCGCCAGGTCCTAAAATCAAATATTGACCTAGGTCAAAGTCTCGACCCACCTCAGCTAAAGTAACACCTTTAACCAAACTTGAACGCATACGCGTTAAATCGCCTTCGGCCTGCTTGGGAAATTTTTGATATAAAGACTCTGCAATCACAAAACCTAAAATCGAATCACCTAAAAACTCTAGTCGCTCATTATGAGCACCTTTAGCGCTTCTATGTGTTAACGCTTGCAATAATAGTTTTGGCTCTTTAAAACTATAGCCAATTTTTTTATAAAGCCGCGCAATCGCGGCAGGAGTATGTAACACAGTTATTCAATTCCACCGATTCGAGAAAAACGCACGTTAGTTGGTATCCAATGTGGTAAAAAGCTGTCTGGTGTCCGATCAAAATCAAAACTCATCCAAATCGCAACCGCTTCACCGACTAAATTCTCTTCTGGCACAAAGCCCCAAAAACGTCCATCTAAGCTATTATCCCGATTATCGCCCATAACAAAGTAATGACCTTTAGGCACAAAAAACTCATTCGCTTGTGTACCACTTTGCTGAAAGTAATGCTGTGTGCGCGGTAAAATTTGCTCATTGACTAAGAAGTCATGTGTTTTATCCGCCATCGTTGAGCTGTAACGCGTTAATGGCATACCATCGTCGTTATAATCGGTTTTATTTTTAAAGGTTTGTTTTACTTGCTCAAAATCTGGACATTTTGCATCAGAAGGCAAGCAGGCTGATTTGATATATAAAATTTTATTTTTATATATCACTCTATCGCCCGGTAAACCTATCACACGTTTGATGTAATCAATTTGTGGATCTCGTGGGTATTTAAAGACCACAACATCACCACGATCTGGCAAGCCAACTTGAAAAAATTTATTACGTACTACGGGATCGCGCAAACCATAGTTAAACTTATTCACTAAGATAAAATCGCCATCAAGTAACGTTGGCATCATAGAACCAGAAGGTATTTGAAACGGCTCATAGATAAACGAGCGCAGTATCAAGACAAAAGCAATAACCGGAAAAATTTGTACTGAGGTATCAACTAATGCTGATGGCTCAATTAATTTAGTCACAATGTTTTCACTTAAAGGTGATGCACATTGAGCTTGCGCATCGGCTAACTTAAGCTGACGTTGTGGTGCTAAATAAAACTTATCAGCTAACCAAACAATGCCGGTAATTACGGTAACTATGACTAAAAATATTGAAAAGTAAACTGCCATATTATTCCTATCTTTTAATAATTAAACTAATACAAAGTTGACTACTTAAGTGTTCTACTCTTTCATTGAACAGTTCATTAATCAACTTGGTATTCTTATTTATCTAATTTAAGCACAGCTAAAAACGCTTCTTGTGGTACTTCTACATTACCCACTTGCTTCATACGTTTCTTACCATCTTTTTGCTTCTGCAATAATTTTTTCTTACGAGAGATGTCACCACCATAACATTTTGCGGTAACGTTTTTACGCAGCTGTTTGACCGTAGTTCGAGCGATAACATTGTTACCAATGGCCGCTTGAATAGCGATATCAAACATTTGTCGATGAATTAACTCTTTTAATTTTTCAACTAGCATGCGACCACGGGCAACAGAATTGGCGCGATGAGTGATCATAGCTAACGCATCAACTCGGTCACTATTGATCATCACATCAACACGGACCATGTCAGCCGGCTCAAAACGAATGAAATGATAATCTAATGAGGCATAACCACGACTGGTGGATTTTAACTTATCAAAAAAGTCCATCACCACTTCTGCCATAGGTAATTCATAAGTTACCGCAACTTGATTACCGTGATAAATAATATCTTTTTGCACACCACGTTTGTCAATACATAAAGTAATAACATTACCTAGATGCTCTTGAGGTACCAAAATATTCGCTTGCACTATTGGCTCACGAATTTCTTCAATATTATTTGTTGCCGGTAAATCGCTTGGATTATCAATAGAGATAACATCACCATTGGTACAAGCTATTTCATAATTTACCGTTGGCGCTGTTGTGATCAGATCAAGATCATATTCGCGAGCAAGACGCTCTTGCACAATTTCCATGTGCAACATGCCCAAGAAACCAATACGGAAACCAAAACCTAGTGCTGATGAGTTTTCAGGTTCAAAAAACAAAGACGCGTCATTCAAGCTGAGTTTATTTAAAGCATCACGGAAGTTTTCATAATCTTCTGAACTGATCGGAAAGATACCGGCGTAAACTTGTGGCTGAACTTTCTTAAAGCCCGGTAAGGCCTTTTGCGCTTCTTTTTTAAAGATAGTTATTGTGTCACCTACTGGTGCACCGTGAATTTCTTTAATACCCGCAACGATAAAGCCAACTTCACCCGCTTTTAATATACCGGTCGGTTTTTGTTTTGGTGTAAAAATACCCACCTTGTCGACAATATGGTGTTGTCCTGTCGACATCACCACCATTTTATCGCCTTTTTTGATTTGGCCATTCATAATTCGAACTAAGGATACTACGCCTTGGTAGTTATCAAACCACGAATCAATAATAAGTGCTTGCAGCGGTGCATCAGGATCACCCTCTGGAGGAGGAATATTCTCAACAATAGTTTCTAGTACGTCTTCAATACCTAAACCGGTTTTAGCCGAACAGGTCACAGCACCGGTAGCGTCAATACCAATAATATTTTCAATTTCTTCACTGACACGCTCAGGATCGGCTTGTGGCAAATCAATTTTATTTAGAATAGGGATGACTTCCAGTTCCATTTCAAGTGCGGTGTAGCAGTTAGCTACAGTTTGAGCTTCAACACCTTGACCAGCGTCAACCACCAGTAAAGCACCTTCACATGACGCTAATGAACGAGAAACTTCATAAGAAAAGTCGACGTGACCTGGCGTGTCGATAAAGTTGAGTTGGTACACTTCACCATTTTTTGCTTTGTAGTCTAACGTAACACTTTGCGCTTTTATGGTGATACCACGTTCGCGCTCAATATCCATAGAATCAAGTACTTGGGCTTCCATTTCACGTTCTTGTAGACCACCACAATGTTGAATTAGGCGATCTGAAAGCGTTGATTTACCGTGATCAATATGGGCGATAATAGAAAAATTTCGAATATGTTTCATAAATGGGAAGTCAAATAAGTTTATAGTTAATTCAATAATGGTGAGATTTTAGCGAATTTAGCGCGCTGGGGCTATCTTTTGTTGCGATTCAATCAGTGATTTCTGTAATCATGATGTTTTGATTTTCTCGACGGATAATTTTTGGCGCCAGTTTTGCACAGGTTGCGCTTTTTATTTGTTGCCTTTTAGCTAGCATAAAGCCACAAAAACCACCGCTAATACCCAATAAAATGGCAAAAATTTCATGAGGCAGTATGGTGTTAATTACTAGCCATTGGCCAAACCAAGAAGCCAATAACAAGCCTAATACCGGCCATAAATAAACTTGCCAAGCCGATTGCAAGAGAGCACTTTCATTTAAGCCTAACACAACGTTATCGCCAAGTTCTAAGGCTAGTGAAGATGTTAAGGTCAACGAAAGTTTTTTCTGTGGAAAAGCTTTTGCCACCTGACCGCTGCCACAATTGTCAACTTGCTGACAGCCACCACAAGCTGATTTTATCAAACTGGTCACGGTGACATTGTCATGGTCAATAGCGACGACGGTGGCTTGTTCTTCTATCATGGTGTGGAATTAGTATTTAAAACAACAGAATCAGCAATGGCCTTTGCCGTTTTTGCTGGAATTTTACCCACAACACTGACTTCAAAGCCGTTAACGACTTGATTCAATACCACGGTTGCGCCATCCATAACATAATCAGTCGCACGTTGGTTGTCTTCACTGGGATTTACGTAAACAGAAACATCGACTAAACCATCATTAAAAAGCATAAATTCAACAGGTTTTTTAGTGGTAGAAATTCGATGACGATTGGCATTTAATCGTTTAAAGCCATCAGGTAACCATTTAACTTGCCATTGCAGTACTTGCTCTTGATATCCGGCTGGAATTTCAATAACTTTTGGCAAGCTTGTTTGCTGTAATTGCAATAAACTTTCACCTAAAGCATCAGTGATATCTAAATGGGTAAACTGTATTTGTTCTAATAATTGACCAGTACGATTTGCCAAGGCGAGTTTTAATAACATACCAGATTCTTGGTCTAACCATAGCCAGTGTCCGTAACGATAGACATCTTTAGAAACAATACGAATTAATTGCGCAGGTCGCCCTAGCACTCGACTTCGCCCAACAGAGATAAAATCATAGGTTTGACCAAGTGCAGTGACACCTTCGCGCAAAACAGCAGGTATAGGACCGGTTATTTGTTGAGATGTTACTGAGTATGGAGGTAATTCTGGCTCGATATAACTAACAATATTGTCCTTTCGTAAAACATCCCTGCGCGGGCCGTTTAACAAAGAGAGAATTTCTAGCTCATTACCACTTTCATCTACACCATGAAACCAGTGATAAGGTTCTGCCTGATTGTTTTTAACCACAACAAAAGAGGTACTAAAGTTAAGCGTTTGTAAAGAGGTTGCTAGGCGCTCAAGCCAAGGTTCGGCTTGTTCGTTTTCATTGGCCGCTATGGGTGTGCTAATGTCTTCATTAGCCTCTACTGGTGTGCTAATGTTTTCATTGGCTGCTACTGATGTGCTAATGGTAATCAATAGCAGCAGACTTGATATTAGTTTCATTTAGCTGATTCTTCAGCCTTATCTTGTGGTGATGTATGATTGACATCAACTGAACTTAATTTAATTTGTTGTTGATGATCTGACAATAGCGCTTGGAAACGTCTTTGTTGTTCAATAAAAGCTTGTTTCTCACTGCTGCGACTAGTTTGTTGAAAATTTAAGCTTACGGGTTCTGCAACACCACCAAATGGCATAGTTTTAACCACTTGACTGGCCGGTAATAAAGCATCGGTATCAGCGCTATTTTGTTGTACGCCCATGACCATAAGACCGGCTGCAGATGCTGCAATGGCCATTTGACCAAAGGGTTTAGCAAACTGCACCACTTTCGCTTTTAATTTTCCAACAAGATTATTGCTAGTATGAGGCGCTAAAATCGTTGGCTCATCAGCAATCGCTGACGCTATTTGTGATGACAGGTCAAAATTAATAACATCAGAAGTTTCACCGCGCATTACATCACCCATTAAATGGTAACGTTGCCAGGTTGCTGACAAGTGTGAGTCATTGAGGATTTCATCAAATAGTTCATCGTTTTGTTGATCATTATCTACAATCGACGATACTGCCTCAAACTTATTTTCACTCATAAAGACACCTTAAAAAAATAACTCTTCATTCATTAGTTAACAAAAGACTACACTTTTATCAGCTAATACTATATTTATTATGCTTGCGTGTACTGCTGTTGAGCTTATTATTTTTGCATTTAATGTTACTGCATTCACTATTGCTGTAACACTATTGCTGTAACAATGGTCTGATTTTTTTATCGACTGCATCACGCGCTCTAAATATTCTTGAACGTACTGTGCCAACAGGACAATCCATAACCGTTGCAATTTCTTCGTAACTTAAGCCTTCTAACTCTCTGAGGTTGATCGCAGTGCGCAAATCTTCCGGCAATTGTTCTATGGTCTTAAATATGACACTTTTAATTTCATTGGTCAGTAATAGTTTTTCTGGTGAGGCATTCTCTCGTAACGCTTCACCCGAGTCATACATTTCTGCATCTTCAATTTCAATATCTGAGCCAGGGGGTTTACGTCCTCCGGCAACTAAGTGGTTTTTCGCACAATTAACAGCGATGCGATACAACCAAGTATAAAAAGCACTATCACCTCGAAAATTAGGTAAAGCTCGATAAGCTTTAATAAATGCTTCTTGTACTATATCAGGCACATCACTATGATTTTTAACATAGCGTGAAACCAAGTTTGCTACTTTATGTTGATATTTAATTACTAGCAGGTTAAATGCGTTTTTATCACCACGTTGCACCCGCTCAACCAACTTTTGGTCAACGTTCTGTTCGCTCATTTGAGCTCCATCTCCTACTCGCCATTATTTCACTTATCTACATCTGGTTTACATCTGGCTCATAGCAAACGCAACAACTCATGGCAAACGCAACAAGTAGGACTAGCCTTATGTTAAAAAGTTCGATAAATATTGAAAAAAATTAAATTTTGTTTATAAAAATAGTTTTCTGCTGTTCTGTAACAGCAATAAAAGCTATATTGGGTCATAGATTATTGTACCTTAATTTTAAGAATATATGAATCAACAACACAACTGTGACGTTTTAATTATCGGCAGTGGCGCAGCAGGATTATCGCTTGCTCTGCATCTAGCCAAAAATGCCGACGTGCTTATTTTAAGCAAAGACCAAATTAACGAAGGCTCAACATTTTATGCCCAAGGGGGTATTGCAGCAGTCTTCGATGAAAATGACAGTATTGCCTCACATGTCGCTGATACCTTAATCGCTGGAGCGGGATTATGCGACGAAGCCATAGTGCAACATACCGCTGAAAATGCCAAAAACTGCTTAGAATGGTTGATTGATAAAGGCGTTGATTTTGATCAAGATGTACCGGCTGCTAATGGAGATATTCGCTATCATTTAACGCGAGAAGGCGGACATAGTCACCGAAGAATTCTGCATTCAGCTGATGCCACAGGTCAAGCCATTCAAACAACCTTGGCATCACAGGTAAAAAATCACCCTCGCATTCGTATTTTTGAACGCTATAACGCTATTGATCTGGTTTATCAAAAAAATAAAGTCAATGCTGAACGTGAATGTATTGGTGCCTATGTATGGAATCGAAATGATGAACACGTTGAGCGCATTTTTGCCCATAAAACTATTTTAGCCACGGGTGGCGCGAGTAAAGTTTATCAATATACCTCAAATCCTGATGTTGCCAGTGGCGATGGTATAGCTATGGCATGGCGCGCTGGTTGTCGCGTTGCAAATATGGAGTTTAATCAATTTCATCCTACTTGTTTATTCCATCCTGAGGCAGGTACCTTTTTATTGACTGAAGCACTAAGAGGCGAAGGCGCACTGCTACTTCGCCCTGATGGTAGCCGATTTATGCCTAGCTTTGATGAACGAGCTGAATTAGCGCCACGTGACATTGTGGCCCGCGCGATCGATTTTGAAATGAAACGACTTGGCGCCGATTGCATGTATTTAGATATTAGCCACAAATCCAGTGATTTTATTAAGCAGCATTTCCCAACCATTTACGAACGCACACTCGCCCTTGGCATCGATATCACAAAACAACCTATGCCAGTGGTACCTGCTGCTCATTACACCTGTGGTGGTGTTATGATTAATCAACAGGGCCAAACCGATATTGAAAATCTATATGCGATAGGCGAAGTCGCTTATACCGGACTACATGGCGCTAATCGCATGGCAAGTAACTCGCTACTAGAGTGCCTAGTATTTGCGCGAGCCGCCGCCATTGATATTGAACAAAAAATTGATATATCAAAACCTTGCATAACACTTCCTGCCTGGGATGAAAGCCGAGTTACCGACTCAGATGAAGAAGTGGTTATTCAACACAACTGGCACGAACTGCGGTTATTTATGTGGGACTATGTCGGTATTGTACGCACAACAAAACGCTTAGAGCGAGCATTGCACCGAGTCGAACTTTTACAAAGTGAAATCGAAGAATACTACCGACATTTCAGAGTCAGTAATAATTTATTGGAGTTACGAAACTTAGTCCAAGTGGCCGAATTAATTATTAGATCAGCATTAGATCGTAAAGAAAGTCGAGGTTTGCATTATACCTTGGACTTCCCTGATTTATTGACAGAAGCAAAAATCACTATACTTAAACCAGTGGAGTAATAAGGTATTTTTACCCGTAACTTTTCAGTCACCGCTTTTCATCCGTAACTTTTTACCCGCAAGATAGTGCGAGCCAAACGCGCCTGATCTTTGCTAGATAAGCTATCTTTGAAAATAAAGTGTTGAGTAGTTACGGCGTCTTTGCTGCTAAAAACCAACCAATAACCCCACAAATTAATTTGTGAGTTAGCCGATATTTGCAAAGCTTTTTGATGGTTAAATTGGCATTCACCCGTATCTGATAAAACAAAATTCGCTTTAGTTTTATCTTTGCTTGAGGTAAATAACATCAGCCACTGACTTGCTAGCGGCGCAGGGGCTTGGCGATACAGAAAAATTATAAAGCCCAACAAAGCAGCCATAAAAAATCCCAGCCAAAAGCTAATGCCGAAAAGAACGGTTAAGGTAAGATAAGTAAAACTCAAATAAAATAATAAGTTAAATATCGCCCTATGCCTAGAAGGCGATACCTTAATATTATAGTTTAACTCGCTGTAATATAATCTGCACCATGGCGTTAAGCTCTTTGTCTTCACAAGTTTCGTGCCCCATAAACCATGCGAATAGCTCAGGATCTTGACACTCTAATAGACGCTCAAAAGTAGCTTTATGTTCAGTAGATAATTCATCGTAAGCCTCTTCAACAAATGGCATAAAAAGTATATCTAACTCTAGCATACCGCGTCGACAAGCCCAGCGAAGTCGAGGTTTATTATCTTTTAATGTCATACATCACTCTAATTAGTAAAATCTCGCCACATTCTAACAAATCCAAAGTTAAAATAGCCACGAATTGATCATTAAATTAGTAAACTTTTAATAGTAAAATAGCAGAAAAATCGGCTATATGCTTGTAATCTGAATAAATGTCCTCACCTATGATGTTAATAGCCTTTTTTTAGCAATATCGCCGGATGATGAACATAATGAATAATAACTTACCTAGTTATAACGAATTACCAGAAGTATTTGCAATCAACCTTGATAGTATTGGCGCCATTACCTTAACGGGTCAAGAACAAATCAAATACCTACAAGGGCAAGTTACCTGTGACGTTGACACCTTGGCGCAGGAAAAGCTCCTTATTGGCGCGCACTGTAACGCCAAAGGTAAAGTATTTTCTGCTTTTCGTTTACTGGAGCGTGAAGAAAAATTTTTCCTACTCCAACCAACAAGTTCGATTGAGCAATCTTTAGCAGAACTAAAGAAATTTGCCGTCTTTGCTAAAGTTGAGATAAGCCAAGACACTGAACTGGCTTATTTAGCCATTGCAGGCGAGCAAGCATCAGCTAAAATGGCGACATTATTTCAACAAGTGCCTGACACACTTACACCCGTAGTACACGAAAATAATACCACCTTGGTTTACCTTGCTGGCAACATTAGCCGCTATATCATTATTGATAACGTTGATAAATTAGCTGATATTTCTGCAACCTTTGATTTTCCAGTCTATGACGGTGCGCTTTGGAACTTACTAGAGATTTCAGCTGGGTTTCCCATGCTCTCTCAACAGTATGTCGCAGAATATGTACCGCAAATGCTAAACCTGCAAGCAATCAATGGCATTAGCTTTACTAAAGGTTGTTATTTAGGCCAAGAAACTGTTGCTCGTATGCAATATTTAGGTAAAAACAAACGCGCGCTTTTTGCCCTAACAGGCAAAGATATGGAGGCTAACGTCGGTGATATCATCGAGAAAAAGCTTGGTGAAAATTGGCGTAAAGCCGGTGATGTATTAGCGGTTTATCAAGCCAGTAATATGCAGACCTACATACAAGGCGTTTTAGCTAACGATGTTGATAATAGCACAGCGCTAAGAATTAAAACCCAAGACTCAGCCCTAACAATAATACCCTTACCTTACAAATTAAGCACAACCACTGAATAGGACATAATATGAAAATTACCGACAACAAAGTTGTTGTACTGCATTACGCGGTATCTGATAACGAAGACACCTTAATTGATAGTTCTTATGATCACAGCCCACTAGCGGTAATTCAAGGTTCTAACTATCTGATCCCTGGCTTGGAAGCAGCCTTAGTTGATCACAAAGCCGGTGATAAATTTGAAGTTGAAGTCAGTGCAGACGATGCTTATGGACAACGTGAAGACGGCTTTGTACAAACCGTACCCAAAGAAATGTTTGCTGGCATTGAAGATTTAGACGTAGGTAGTCAGCTGCGCGCCACGACTGATGAAGGCGAACAAACCGTTATCGTCATTGACGCACAAGAAAATGAGATTACCGTTGATGGTAATCACCCGTTGGCCGGCATGGACTTAAAGTTTGATGTTGAAATTATAGAAGTACGTGATGCTACTGAAGAAGAGTTAGCGCATGGCCATGTTCATGTTGAAGGTGAAGAAGGTTGTGGCCACGATCACTAACATTTATGAATCCAAGCCAAGGCTAGATTAACCTAAGCTGATATTAAAAAAGGCACTGATAAAGTGCCTTTTTTGATCGGTCTGATATCTCGCCAGCACAAGTTATACCAATTTCATTAATTAGGTGGTCTACTTTATACGCAGGAAAAATGGCCAAATATAAGGCATTTATTTTAATAACTAGTTGTTCTAATTATTAAATAAATAACGCAGTAGTTGGTTGTTTTAACCAGTAAAAATGATCAGATAATTAGTGATATGGTATTATACCAAAGGTATGACTTGTGCTTTAATTTCGCTGTAGCGCATATACTGACAAACGCCAAAGTAACTTAATTGCCGCACTTTAGCGCGGGTAAATAACGGCACACTCATGCCAGACAAAAATCGACAAATAGTATCAGTAGACAAGATATTCGCTGATTCACCAACAGGAGACTTTAACGTTGAAAAATGCTGTTGCAACTGCTTAATACCTAGAGCAATTGTGTCAACACTCACTGTTTGATGATTGCTTGAATAAGGTAATATTGCCACCTGCCCACGACAAACGGAACAATGCCCACAGTTTTTTGGTGCACCTTGATCATCAAAGTATTGCGAGAGCTGTTGAGTTAAACAATCTTCACTTTGAAAAAACGCGACCAGCTTAGTGATACGCTCGATTTCGGCTTGCTCTTTGTCAGAAAAGTAATCAAAAAGCGTATCAACCAAAGCATTATTTTCTAACGCCGCCATGTTGACACTAAAGACTTCTGTTGCCTTTTTCGTTTCCAACACAATATGCTGCTGCTCTGCTAAATACTCAAGCGCTGCAACAATACGTTTTCTCGGCGCTTGATGACGCGCATACATAAGATCAAAGTCGGGCTCACCCCAAATTTTCTTCATTTTTGCGCAATTAAAAACTTGTGCTAAAAATTCGTTACGCTCGGCATTAAATGCGCTGATGATTTGCGCTTTTGGCGTAACAAATTTAAATTTAAAATCAGCAAAATAGCTAAATTTAGCGTCAATAACCCCAAGTAATTCTAACTGAACCAATAAGGTTTTTAATGGCAGCTGTTTAATATTACTGGCATTTGACAAGCTCAGCACTTGCAGTTCCCATTGGCCATCTTGCATTTCGTTACGTATGTTTTGCAACACATAGTCGATGCTTGAGCGCTCAGGCGTGTCAGCATAAACAAAGTTTTCTACGGTATGAATACCATCAAGATTGGCCAGAGTAAAACAGGCAGCATTAGCTTTGTCTCGACCTGCCCGGCCAATTTCTTGACTATAGTTTTCAATAGATTTGGGTAAATCATAATGAATAACAAAACGGATATTAGCTTTATCTATCCCCATACCAAAGGCGATAGTTGCGACGATAATCGGGGTTTTTCCGTGCATAAAGTCTTGCTGAATTTGCTTGCGCACATCATCTTTAAAACCGGCATGGTAAGCCTTTGCCGCTATACCTTGTTGTTGCAGAAAGTCAGCCACTTTTTCAGCACTATGTTGCAAAGTAACATAAATGATACCGCAACCTTGGTGCTGGCGAATTAAATCAACCAGTGTTTGGTTTTTCTCTCTTTCTGCGACCGGTAAAACAGATAGATCTAAGTTGCTGCGATAAAAACCTGTTTGCACTATATGCTCATCAGTAATGGCAAATTTATTAGCCATATCCTGCTTAACTTGTTTAGTGGCTGTGGCGGTAAGTAAAAGCACTAGGGGAATATTGAGCTCTTGTCGATAACGTGGCAATTTTAAATAATCAGGTCGAAAATTATGACCCCATTCTGAAATACAATGTGCTTCGTCTACCACCAACATAGAAATAGCAATAGCTTCAATAAACTGACGAAAGCGCTCATTTTTAAAACGCTCAACTGATACCATCAAGATTTTTATTTTACCCGAGCGAACGTCACGGGTAATTTGCTGACTCTCTTCAAATGATAATGTTGAATCGATACTGGCCGCGGCAATACCTTTTGTATGCAAAAATGCGAGTTGGTCTTTCATCAAGGCCAATAAGGGCGATACCACCAAGGTTAAATGCGGTAAATTTATTGCCGCTAATTGATAGCATAAGCTCTTACCGGCACCGGTAGGGAAAATGGCTAAGGAAGAGTCACCATTAAGCAACTGCGTTATGGTTTGCTCTTGCCCGGTTCTAAACTCATCAAACCCAAAGGTAGTTTTTAATGATTGCTGTAACATAATTGCCCTACTGCTTAAATATATACTGTCTAGTCTATGATATTAAGGCAGCAACAACACTTATTTCGACCAAAAGCACATCTCTTGCCATCGCCGCTTGCACACAAGCACGAGCGGGTGCAAAACCTAGTGGCACCCAAGCATCCCATACTGTGTTCATAGCAGCAAAATCAGTCATCGTTTTTAGGTATATTGTGGCTGATAACATATGCTGTTTTGAACTACCGGCCTCTACTAATAAAGCCTCAACCTTATCTAGCATAGTTTGTGTTTGCTCAGTAATACTTTGCGTGGCGTCAGCGCAAACCTGACCACATAAATAAACGGTGCCATTGTGTTTTACTATGCGGCTCATGCGCGCTTTAGTCTCTAGTCTTTCAATTGTCATTATTCTCGCCTTGATATAGTTAAAATCGCTGCGCCTTCATATCCATGTAATCGCAGCATACCCTAACATCTGGTACATAAAAAACCCCAAGGTTTACACCTTAGGGTTTTATAATATTAATGAAAAAATAACTGAGGTCATCAACACAGGAAGAAGATTCAAATTCAAGGCGAAAGCACCAAGCCTAGTTTACTCGCTGAGTACTGCTAACGCAGAGTTGAATGTTCTCACCCGCTTAAGGCTCAGTTACTCCCATTCAATAGTCGCGGGTGGTTTACCCGATATATCGTAAACTACACGAGAAATACCATCCACTTCGTTGATAATACGGTTAGACACTAGGCCTAAGAACTCGTAGGGTAGATGTGACCAACGTGCAGTCATAAAATCGATAGTTTCTACACAACGTAGGCTAACTACCCAATCATATTTACGTGCATCGCCCATCACGCCAACTGAACGTACCGGTAAAAATACCGTGAAAGCTTGGCTGACTTTTTTATACAAGTCATGTTTGTGTAATTCTTCAATGAAAATGTGATCAGCACGACGTAATAAGTCAGCATATTCTTTTTTCACTTCACCTAAAATTCGCACACCTAAACCAGGTCCAGGAAATGGATGACGATAAAGCATGTCGTAAGGTAGTCCTAACTCAAGGCCTATTTTACGCACTTCATCTTTGAATAATTCACGTAATGGCTCAACTAAGCCAAGTTTCATATGTTCAGGTAAGCCACCCACATTATGGTGCGACTTAATCACATGTGCTTTACCGGTTGCTGACGCGGCTGACTCAATAACATCAGGGTAGATAGTACCTTGTGCTAACCATTTAGCATTACTGAGTTTATTGGCTTCTTCATCAAAAATTTCAACAAAAACATTACCAATAATTTTACGTTTTTTCTCAGGATCACTCTCGTCAGCCAAACGGTCTAAGAAGCGGTTTTCGGCATTAACATGAATGATATTCAAACCAAAATGGTCGCCGAACATATCCATGACTTGTTGGCCTTCGTTTAAACGCAGTAAACCGTTATCAACAAAAACACAAGTTAACTTATCGCCAATTGCCTGATGTAACAGCATGGCAACAACTGATGAGTCAACACCACCCGATAAGCCAAGTACGACTTCATCATCACCGACTTGCGCTTTCATTTTGGCAATCGCATCTTCAATAATTGACGCTGATGTCCAAAGCTTTTCACATTGACAAATATCAACAACGAAATGCTCAAGAATACGTAAACCTTGCTTGGTATGAGTCACTTCAGGGTGAAATTGCACCCCGTAAAATTGCTTCTCTTCATTGACCATAGCGGCATATTTACAGCTAGGGGTTTGTGCAACCGTAACGAAGCCGGCAGGAATAGCTGATACTTTATCACCATGGCTCATCCAGACATCTAACAAGGCATTACCGTTTTCACTGACATGGTCTTCAATGGCATTAAAGAGTGCAGATTTAGTAATAACTTCAACCGCGGCATAACCGAATTCTTTCTGCTCAGAGCTTTCAACGCTGCCGCCTAATTGCTCAGCCATGGTTTGCATACCATAGCAAATACCTAAAACAGGTACACCGGCATTAAACACATACTCTGGCGCACGTGGTGAATTATGCTCAGTGACTGACTCAGGTCCACCAGCTAAAATAATACCGGTTGGATTAAAAGCTTTCAGTTGTTCTTCTGTAACATCCCAAGCCCATAATTCACAATAAACCCCAATTTCACGCACACGACGAGCGATGAGTTGGGTGTACTGTGAACCGAAGTCTAATATGAGTATGCGGTGATCATGAATGTCTTTACTCATGTTGTTTTCCTACTTTTATTTTTAAATGTATAAAATGAACAGGCTGAGCGTTCGCTCTATTTGAGTTACTGCTCAGCCTATTTGAATTGTTGTCGATGAGGTATTCGCCTGCATCAGTTTTTCTACTTTCTATCGCTATTCAATTGATAAAATTGCCGTCCAGTTCAAGGTGCTAGCGCGGAGCTTAGTTTCCTAAGTGAGCACTTACAACGCCAAGATTGGCCGACAATAATTCAATAACGCTAACCCATACGGTAGTTGGGTGCTTCTTTAGTGATAGCTACATCATGCACATGCGACTCGCCCATACCAGCAGAAGTAATCTTCATAAATTCAGGCTTAGTGCGCATTATTTCAATTGTCGCTGAGCCAGTTAAGCCCATTGATGAACGTAAACCGCCCATTTGTTGGTGAATAATAGCGGCAACAGGACCTTTATAAGCAACACGGCCTTCAATTCCTTCTGGTACGAGTTTGTCGGCTTCACCGTCAGATTTTTGGAAATAACGGTCACTTGAGCCTTCTTTTTGGCTCATGGCGCCTAAAGAGCCCATGCCGCGATATGACTTGTAGTAACGTCCTTGATAAAGCTCTACTTCACCTGGCGCCTCTTCAGTGCCTGCCAACATGCTGCCGACCATCACACAATGCGCGCCGGCCACTAGTGCCTTAGCAATATCACCAGAAAAACGAATTCCCCCATCGGCGATAACGGGAATACCCGTACCTTTTAAGGCTTCAACCGCATTAGAAATAGCGGTCAATTGTGGTACACCAACACCGGTAACGATACGGGTAGTACAAATAGAACCTGGGCCTATGCCAACTTTTACCGCATCCACTCCGACATCGGCCAATGCTCTAGCGCCAGCGCCAGTAGCAACATTTCCGGCAATAATTTGTAAGTCAGGATATCTGCCACGTGTTTCAGCAACACGGTCAAGCACACCTTGTGAGTGACCGTGAGAGGTATCAATCAATAATACATCGACTCCAGCAGCAACCAGCGCATCTATACGCTCATCGGTACCCGCACCAACACCAACAGCAGCACCAACGCGTAAGCGGCCTAATTCATCTTTACAAGCGTTAGGTTTATTTTCAGCTTTTTGGTAATCTTTAACTGTGATCAACCCTTTTAGTGTGAAGGCGTCATCAACCATAAGAATTTTTTCAATACGATGTTCGTGCATTAAACTTAAAATGACTTCACGTGACGCACCTTCTTTGACGGTCACTAATTTGTCTTTTTTAGTCATCAATGCTGAAACTGGTTTTGTTAAGTCTGTTTCAAAACGTAAGTCGCGACCGGTAATAATACCAATCAACTTATTTTTTTCATCAACAACAGGAAAACCAGAAAAACCAAGTTCATCAGCTAGGCGCATAGTGTCTTCGATACTTGCACTTGGGTTGACTGTGACGGGATCTGAAACAATGCCACTTTCATATTTCTTAACTTGAGAAACATTTTTGGCCTGTTCAGCTATGGTCATATTTTTATGGATAAACCCGATGCCACCTTCTTGTGCTAAGGTAATGGCTAAACGCGCTTCGGTCACTGTGTCCATCGACGCAGAGATCATAGGTACATTTAAATTTATCTTTCGAGTTAATTTAGTTTTTAAATCGGCAGTATGGGGCAGTACCGTAGAATGGGCAGGTACCAGTAAAACATCGTCAAAGGTTAACGCTTCTTGAGCAATTCTTAGCATCGCAACATCTCTCTAAAGTGAGTGGTTAGGGAGGAAATATTGCGGCAGAATTTTAACCGCTTTCCCTACTAAGGTAAACTTAAAATTGCAATTAATCGAAAATAAACTGCCGATGCTGGTCTAAACAAATATATAATACTGGGCAATTACCCAATTATTACCTCTTAACAACAGAAAAAGTAAAGTATTTATGGCTCAACAGCACATTCTACAAGTAAGTGAACTCACCAAAAAAGTACGTTTTATCTTAGAAAGTGAGTTAAATACCGTCTGGTTATGTGGCGAAATATCGAATTTTATTGCTGCAAGCTCTGGCCATTGGTATTTATCCTTAAAAGATCAAAAATCGCAAGTTCGCTGTGCCATGTTCAAAGGCAATAATCGTCGGGTGAGAATACAGCCACAAAATGGTCAACAAGTATTAGTACGCGCTAAAGTTTCCTTGTACGAACCACGAGGCGATTTCCAGTTGATTATTGAACAAATGGAGTCAGCGGGTGATGGACTGTTAAGACAGCAATATCAATTATTAAAAGACAAACTACACGGTGAAGGTTTATTCGAACTGCACCACAAACAAGCCATTCCTAAGTTAATTCAAACGGTTGGCATTGTCACCTCTCCTACAGGTGCTGCGGTCAAAGATATCATCACAGTATTAAAGCGCAGGAATCCATTAATAAAGGTCATTATTTACCCAGTGTTAGTACAAGGTGAACAGGCTAAATATGAGATTGCCCAAGCGATTAACTTGGCTAACGAGCGTAATGAGGTTGACGTTTTATTAATTGGTCGTGGCGGTGGTTCGCTGGAAGATTTATGGGCCTTTAATGAAGAAATAGTCGCTCGCGCCATTTTCCAGTCAAGCTTGCCAACCATCAGTGCTGTTGGACATGAAATTGATACAAGCTTAGCTGACTATGTTGCCGACTTAAGAGCCCCAACACCGTCTGCAGCAGCGGAAATAGTGTCTGCTGATGTTGACGAGCGTATTAATAAAGTGGCTGAATTACTCAGTCGTGCACAGCTAGCGCTTAAGCAACAACTCAAGCGCGCCGGTCATTCGCTAACCAGTTTAAATCATAGGTTAGCCCAAGTGCATCCCGAGCAACAACTACAAAATAAACAGCAAAAGTCAGATGAACTGAGTATGCGCTTGCAAGGGCTAATTACCCGAGCAATAAACCAACTTAAGCATAAGCCTCAATACCTTGAACAACGACTACTCAATGCCTCACCATTAAACCACATAAAACAAAATCGGCAACAGGCGGCTCAACTCAACACAAAACTTATTGGCGCACAGCAGCGCTTATTAATAGCCAAGCGAGCAAGTTTTGCCCATCAATGCGAACAACTTCATATGGTAAGTCCATTAGCAACAATTGCTCGTGGTTACAGTATAACTCGTGATGAACAGGGACAAATGATTAAGAGTACCAAAGATATAAATATCGCTGATACCATTAAAGTAGAAATTTCAGATGGTGTAATAGACGCTAAGGTGATAGCGGTGCAAGTCAATTAATACAGTAAATTAATGCGGTAAAATAACTGCCTGTTGTAGCAGTTTGTTCACTTCAACTTTACTTGAATCATCAAATTTAACCCCAAGCATGACACCATCAACTTGGGTTTTGGTGTTACAAATCTCAGCATTTAGTTTCAAGTTTTTTAAGTCTTGGAAAGCTTCAATAATGATTTCCACGGGTTTATCTTCAGTTAAGATAAGTTTCTCGCCATTAGTAATCATAATCTGACAGCCAGACACTGAAATATCAGATATTACTGAGGCCCAATAGTCACCTTTCACCTTAACTTTCGCTTTGATATAAGTCTCAATACGCATTGATGAGCGTAGGTTTTGTAAGAGGACTTCACGTGGAAAATCAAGCACAATAATACGTGATGGAATTTGAATCGTTTGCCTAATATTAGAAATAAAGGCAACTACAGCACCTTCATGACCTTCAATTAACCCGCGCACGGTTACGCCTATACCTTGGGTTACGTATTGTGCAAAACTGCCCAACTTTGAACTGTCAGGGTATTGTACTAAAACGTATTTTTTTGGCATGTAGCCAATAAAAACTGAACGAAACTTACCACGTTGACCGGATGGAGTTGTCATATCTAATGTGACAATCGCGCCTGGATTTAACAAGGCTAAATTGCGACTTAATCGCCCAATCACTGGTACTTTTATAGGATTATCAGGCATAAATTTCCAACAACATTTAATTTAAATGAGACAAAAAAAATAATAAAACAAGTTAGTCGACAATTTCACAGTAGCGGAATATCATCATGAAATCAATATGGTTTTTAGCTATTTTAACTATATTTTGTCATAAAAAAGCTGATGTTATCATCAGCTTTTTTATCAAAATAGCCACTTAGTCTTTCTTATAACCTTGAGTTAGACGTGCCATTTTCTTTTGCTCGGTGTAGTTGAGCTTTTTCTTACCAGCAAACGGGTTAGAGGTTTCTCTAAACTCAATTCTTATTGGCGTACCCATAATTTTTAATGATTTACGGTAATAATTCATTAAATAACGCTTGTAAGAAAGTGGTAGATTTTTCGCTAGATTGCCATGAATAACGATAATAGGTGGATTGTAACCACCGGCATGAGCATATTTTAGTTTTATACGACGACCTTGATGCATAGGTGGCTGATGATCAAACACCGCCATGTCTAAAATTTTGGTGACCATAGAAGTAGAAATACGCTTAGTCGCTGAAACAAAAGCTTCTTCTACCGATTCGTATAAGTGACCCACACCTGTACCGTGCAACGCCGATATAAAATGAATACGAGCGAAATCGATAAAACCTAAACGACGATCTAATTCAGATTTAATACGATCTTTAACATGATCATCTAAACCATCCCATTTATTTACCGCTAAGACTAAAGAGCGACCCGCTTCTAAAATAAAGCCCAGTAAGCTTAAATCTTGATCGCTGATGCCCTCTTGAGCATCAATGATTAATAAACATACGTTAGCATCTTCTATTGCACGCAGAGTTTTAATCACAGAAAACTTCTCTACGATATCAGTAACATTTTTACGGCGACGAATACCTGCCGTATCGATTAAGGTATAAGGACGACCATTATGTTCCATTGGAATATAAACACTATCACGTGTGGTACCTGGCATATCAAATACCACCACCCTGTCTTCACCTAAAATTCGGTTCGTTAAGGTTGATTTACCGACGTTAGGCTTACCAATAATCGCTAACTTGATGGTGTCAGTTTCTTCTGGTGCTTCGTCAATATTTTTTTTATCTAGCGCTTCATGATCTATGTTTTCATCAAAGTCACCGTCAAATTCATCATTTTCTAGTACTTTTGGTTTACCAAGTTCGGCAATATGAGGCGTTAGCGCTAAGGTTAATAGTTGCGTAACACCACGACCATGTGCGGCGGCAATTTGATGTACTACACCACCCAAGCCAAGAGAATAAAAGTCGGCCACAGCAGAGTCGGCATCTATACCATCAACTTTGTTGGCAACTAAAAATACTTTTTTATCTTGCTTACGTAAATGGCTAGCAATGCCTTGATCAGCAGACGTTAAACCTACTCTTGCATCAACCATAAATAGCACGGCATCTGCTTCGTCAATGGCAATCAGCGACTGCTCGGCCATTAAGGCATCAATACCTTTTTCGTTACCTTCAATACCACCGGTATCAATAACAATAAAAGGGTGCTCTTCAACTTCCGCTTTTCCGTATTGACGATCACGGGTTAACCCTGGATAGTCGGCAACTAAAGCGTCTCGACTGCGCGTTAATCTATTAAATAATGTTGATTTACCGACATTAGGTCGGCCAACAAGTGCTACTACAGGAAGCATGTTCACCTCAAATCTCTCTTTAAACTCAATATAACTCAATCATTATATCAGTATTATTAATAAACAACGGCTCCAGTGCTGTTTGCATTGGAGCCGTTTATAATTTTAGTTTTTTATTCAACTAGTTAATAACTATTAATTAGTTGAATAACTTATTTAGCAATGGTGATCGCTTCTAAGTCGCCGTTGCGGGCTTGACTATACAAAACGCCATTTTCAACCGTTGGTGTAGCATGAATACCACTGCTATCAAGGTGATGACGAGCCACAATTTCACCTGTTGCCTGATCTAACCAATGCAGATAGCCTTCAAAATCGCCAACCACAACATAGCTACCGATAGGAGCTGGTCCGGTTAAGCCACGGTTAGTCAGTGATAATTGGCTCCAAAGCTCTAAGCCATTATTACGATCAATGGCATATACGTGGCCTTTAACATCAGTTAAAAACAAGCTATTACCACTAATGGTTAATTCACGGTAAGACGAGTATTGGCGCTGCCACAAGACACGGCCCGAACGTAGTTCAACCGCACTTAAATTACCACGCGAAGATACGGTATAAATATTGTCGCCGAAGATCAATGGCGTTGAGTCAACATCAATCACGCGTTCTAGCTCTGTTGAACCTGCCGCCTCACCAATATCTACAGTCCAGCCTTGACGACCTTGTTCTAGTAAATAAACTGATAAAGAACCGTCAGCTGAGCCAACAATAACACCACCACCCGCAATGACCGGCGCACTAATACCACGCAAAGTAAGCGGCGGAACGTCTTGTTCGATTTGCCAGTCGTCTTGGCCATTTGAAGCATTAAACGCTTTCATAACGCCAGATGCAGTATTGACCACAAGTTTTCCGGAATCGAATGCCGGTGCAGCAATAACTTCACCTTTAACTTTTCCTTGCCATGATAACTCGCCACTTTCTGCATCAAGGGCAATAACATCGCCATTCTCGCTACCGAAAAATACTTTATTGATGCCAACGACAGCGCCACCACTAATTAAGGCGGGTTCTTTCTTATCAAAAAAACCGCGCTTATTATCGATGTCACTTAAATTAGCATGCCAAACTTGTTCACCGCTATTCTCATCAAATGCGTAGGCATCTCCGTCTCGACTAGCACTAAATACTTTGCCGTAGGCAACCACTGGCTGAATGCGGGAAAAGTAATCTCCAACGCCGTCACCAACAGTGGCATCCCATTTTACAACAGGTTCAAATAATGCTTTTATTTCGCTTAATGGCGCGACTTTTAGTTCATCATCTTCATCATCGGTTGATGAACATGCAGAAATCCCTACCGCTAGCAAACAGATAGCAAGGAGGCTTTTGTTAAAGCGTTTACTGATAAACATGCTTATATCACTCTCTATTTGCTTAAGTTAATGACTTGCGCTAAATCATCTAATTTCATTTGCAATGCTGGGTTAGTGCCTTCAGTTGCAAAATCAATTGCGGCTTGATAAGCATTACGAGCTAGTGATTTTTTACCTTGTTTAAAGTAAATATCACCTTTAATTTCTTCAACGCTAGTGTCAAATGAAGCGGGTAATTTTGGTGTTAATGTCACTAGAGCTTGTTCATATTTCTCTAATTGTAATTGCACTCGCGCTAAGCGCTCAGTAGCAATCGCTTTAATACCATCATCCACTGACTTTTCAATTGCCGTGTTTAAATATGTTTCAGCTTTTACCCAGTCTTGCTTTTCAGCCGCTTCTTTAGCTAAAGCAATAGCGGTTAACATGGTATAACTAGAGGCACTATTTTCAGCAATAAAGGCGTTGCCCGCAGCTTCAAAAGTAGTGCTATCTTCAGCCGCCTCCTCGATCATCGTTTGATAAGCTTCTGAGGTATTTAGCTCTTGCTGCAATTTATGATCATTATAATAGTTAAGACCAATAAACCCTGCAAAACCAATAGCTAAACCAGCAATAATCGCATTACCATTATCACTCCAAAACTTTTTGATTGATTCGACTTGTTGTTCTTCTGTTTGATTTATATCCAAAACTGACCCTTAAAGTAAATTTGTTAAAAGACTTGGCACTTGCTCAAGTGGCAAACTTTGTTGTTCTTGTTGTCCGCGCAAATATTTTACGGTTACCGTCTGTTGAGCTATTTCATCTTCACCAAGAATCAATGCTATTTGGGCACCTGATTTATCTGCACGCTTCATTTGTTTTTTCATATTGCCACCACCACAGTGACATTGTAAGCGAATATCTGGCACTTGATCACGCCATTGCTCCGCTAAGCCGTTAGCGGTTATTTCAACGTCATCGCCTAACATAATAACGTAAGCATCGACTTGCGCTCTAATGTTATTGGCTTTTTCTAAGCTGGTCATCATCAACACTAAACGTTCAATGCCTAAGGCAAAACCAAACCCTGGTGTTGATTTACCACCCAGTTGCTCTACTAAACCATCATAGCGCCCGCCAGCACAAATAGTGCCTTGAGCACCTAAGCTCGAGGTAACCCATTCAAAAACGGTACGGTTATAATAATCTAAACCACGTACTAAACGCTCATTAATCACATACTTGATACCCGCAGCGTCTAAGCGCTGACAAACCGATGCAAAGTGTGCGCTTGACTCTTCAGCAAAATAATCAGCTAGTTTAGGTGCGCCAACCAATGCAGCTTGTACCTCTGGATTTTTACTGTCCAGTACGCGCAATGGATTAGTGTGCATGCGGCGCTTGCTATCTTCATCTAAAAGATGTTCTTTTTCAGTTAAAAACACCACTAACGCGTCACGATAATTGCCGCGCTCTTCGTTCGAACCTAGTGAGTTTAGCTCTAGTGTGACAAATTCGTTGATGCCAAGTTCCCGCCAAAGTCGAGCCGTTAACATAATAATTTCAGCGTCAATATCAGGTGTTGCTATACCAAAGGCTTCTAAGCCGAATTGGTGAAATTGACGATAACGACCCTTTTGTGGACGTTCATGACGAAACATGGGGCCCATATACCACAAGCGCTGCTCTTGGTTATACAGTAATCCGTGTTGATTACCAGCACGAACGCAACTTGCTGTGCCTTCTGGGCGTAATGTTAAGCTGTCGCCATTACGATCCTCAAAGGTATACATTTCCTTTTCAACAATATCGGTTACTTCACCAATAGAGCGTTTAAATAGCGCCGTTGACTCGACAATCGGCATACGTATTTCAGCAAAACCATAATTACTGGCAACGCGGCGCAGTACTGTTTCTACCATTTGCCAAATGCCGGTTTGTGCAGGCAAACAGTCGTTCATACCTCTAATTGCTTGAAGTGCTTTACTCACGTATTATTTTCTCGCTAGTGTTTGTCTGTTTAATTATTCGTTTGCTTATACAAAGAATATTTTTTATCGCGGGCATTATAGGCAGTTTACTATCAAACGTAAATAACAGCGCAATTGTGGCAATAATTAGCCATTATTAATCGATTTCTTGTATGGCTATTTTATAACTCGCATCAAGCATTTTAGCCTTCGCGCGGATTCGTTGCTCTAGTTGGTCAACAAGATTGTTATTATCAAAGCGCTCTTTTTGACGAATACCATCAAGATAGTAACCACTTTTTTTACTACTGCCGGTTAAGCCTAAGTCAGAAATTAAGGCTTCACCGGGTCCGTTAACAATACAGCCAATAATTGACACATCCATTGGCGTGGTTATATCTTCAACACGTTGCTCTAAAGCATTGACCGTTGAAATAACATCGAACTCTTGGCGCGAACAACTTGGGCAAGCAATGAAGTTGATGCCGCGGCTACGAAGCTTCAGTGATTTTAAAATATCAAAGCCAACTTTAATTTCTTCGATAGGATCAGCTGCTAGTGAAACTCTTAACGTATCGCCAATACCTTCAGCAAGCAATAGCCCTAATCCTACTGATGATTTAACAGAGCCTGAGCGTAAACCGCCAGCTTCGGTGATGCCTAAATGCAAAGGGTTATCAATTTGTTTCGCTAACAAGCGATAAGCCCCCACGGCAAGAAAAACATCCGAGGCTTTGACGCTGACTTTAAATTGATTAAAGTTTAAGCGATCAAGAATATCAACATGACGCATGGCTGATTCTAACAAAGCTTCAGCCGTTGGTTCTCTATACTTTTCTTGAATATCTTTCTCTAACGAACCACCGTTTACGCCAATTCTAATAGGAATATTATTATCCCGAGCACACTCAACGACAGAGCGCACCCGGTCTTCTCGACCGATATTACCTGGGTTAATGCGCAGGCAATCAACGCCGTATTCCGCTACTTTTAACGCAATACGATAATCAAAATGAATATCAGCCACTAATGGAATATTAGTTTGCCGCTTTATTTCACGAAATGCTTCCGCCGCGTCCATCGTTGGCACACTCACGCGAACAATGTCGGCTCCAACGGCCTCAAGTGCATTAATTTGTGCCACCGTTGCCGCGACATCAGTGGTCAGAGTATTGGTCATTGACTGCACTGTAATCGGGGCATCGCCGCCAACAGGAACATTGCCAACCATGATCTGGCGGGACTTTCGACGAATAATAGGAGATTCTTTAAACATAATAAAACTTCAATAGTGTTGCGTTAAGTAAAAAAAATTACCGTATTAAGGCGCTAGCGGTAATGAAAATTTGGCAATATTACCGGCATTAAATACAGCCATATCAACCGGAATGTCATTGTAATCTATTTGTACCAATTCAGGTTTACCTAAGGTGATAGAAAAAGGTGCTTGACCAGAGATTTGCATGATATAACCTGATTTTTTCACACCCCAAGCAATTCGCTCGCCAGTAGCATCAAATATATTAACCCAACAGTCACCCGCGAAAGTGAAAACAACCTGGTTGATTATGGCAGATAATGCATTTTCACCAACCGCTTTGTTATTATTTAAATCGACTTGAGCCTCGGTTAAATCTGGCGTTGATAACACAGGTTCAACAGCAAGCGGCGCAGCTATATCAAGGTTTTCTGCAGCGCTATTAACATTCGCCTCAGTGTTAACCACGTTAGTTACACTAACGACTGACTCGTCATTTAGCATACGGCTTGAGTTTTTTTCGTTATTTTCGTTCGATAGACTGGCTTGCTTAGTCGCCGTATTGTCTCCGACTAAGGTTTCAACCGTACTTACCGCTATCGGCGCAGGTTGTTCAGAAGGCGTTTGAAACCACCAAACTACAGTTGCTGTCACTAATATGGCTAAAATGAGATAAGTGATCCACATCAACATATTGTGTTCTGCTTGCTTCTCTGTGCCTTTAGAAAAGCTTTGCATGCCTGTGCAATGGTTTTGTGTTATCGCTAATTTTTCATAGCTTTTTAACACGTCTTCCTGAGCAATATTAACCAACTGAGCATAATTTTTAAGATAACCACGATTAAAAGCCTCAGGTAAGCTACAGTCAAATTTATCTACTTCGATATTTTCTACTAAGTGAATTCTAAAGTTGAGTTTATTAGCCACTTGCTGTTGGCTTAATCCTCGCATTTCTCGTGCTGCTTTGAGCATAGAACCAGGACCCACTACCTCGATATCGTCAGTAGTTTCTGCCAGGTCATCATTTTCATTCTTCAATACTTCAAGCTCTTGATTCATCAAGTATTTCTCTTAGCGTTTAATCGCTGATTTTGGATCCGAGAGATAGAGAACATCACCAATTTTTAAAAGATAGGGGCGGCGTAACTTATTCCAACGCGCTAAACTTTCCATCACAATATTGTAGTGCTTAGAAATAGTAAACAAACTATCACTTTGTATAACAACATGAATCGGTAAAGACACCATAAGTGTACTATTATTTTCTTGTTTAATTTGTGCTTCGCCAGCCATTATTTCAAGTGGTCTTTTTTCATTACTTTTTTTTTGACTCGTCTGTTTTTTTGACGGCGCTTCTTTCATCTTAACTGGCTGAATATTTTGTAAACGCGTATTACTTTCAAGATTTTTGTCCGCTGACTTTGCTTTTAACTCAGTTGCTTGCTCTATCGTTGGCATAACTGAATTGGCCATAATAGGCTTTAAACCATCACGACTTAAGCTAGAGTTTGTAACACTTGCTGTCGTTTGTGGCGACAATATCACCACACGCTTTTTAGTTTTTTTACTGTTACCTCCCGACAAAAAAAATCGGTAGTCTTCAGCTAGTTGGTCTGCATCAATCTGATAAAGTTCATTTAAAATATATTGTTTGGCTTCAAAAGAACGGGGAAACATTTGAACCAGCCTATTGCCATAATTTTTAGCAATAGCTTTATTGCCTTGCTTGGCAAATATTTTAAAGGCTAAAGCTAATGCCTCAGCATTAAAACGACGCGTTGATTTTTCATAGCGGTAAAGGTAAGTTTGCGCTGACTTATAATCACTTTTTGCATATTGCAAGCGCATCATTTGCAGCAGAGAACTCGCTCTATTGGGGCTGTGGGCAATCGCTTTTTCAAGGTATGTTTGGGCTTTATCGAACTGCTTTGCTTTGAGTTGGCATAAGGCTAAGTTTTCGTAGCTTTGCGCCACTAAAATATAGCTAGGAATAGCTATCGCTTGTAGCATCATTTTTTCAGCGGCGGCGTACTTTTCGTGTCGACACAAAAAAACGCCATAATTATTAAGCGTATCAGCATCTTGATTATCAATGCTTAGCGCATGTTCATAAGCTTGGGTCGCTAACTTAGCCTCATCTACCGTGTCATAATAATGGGCAAAAGCTGTGTATACTTGCACTAAATTAGGTGAAAAACGTTTGGCTTTTTCTAAATTAAGCTTAGCTTGTTGGGTATTGCCCATTTTTAAATAACCTAACCCGAGTGATATACGGGTCATGGCTATTTCATTATTACTGGCTTCATTTTCAATTATCGGCGTATTTTTATCATTGCCATAATTTTTCGTCACACAAGCCGTTAATGTACTTGTCGTTAGTAACGCAATAAACAATGGTAATAATTTTTTCATCATAAAGGCACAGTCACTTAGTAAATATCAGTTTAAGAACAATTAGACCATCTTTACTGAAATTGAATCAGCTTTCACCTCATTTTTTCCTGTCCGCTTAGTTCTATCTAATACTTCACCGGCTAATTGACCACATGCTGCGTCAATATCGTCTCCACGAGTTCGACGCGTGATCACGGTTAAGCCATAGCTTTGTAGTACTTTATCGAAGCGATCAATACGAGAATTACTCGAGCGTTTATAAGGTGAACCTGGGTAAGGATTAAATGGAATAAGATTGATTTTACTGGGTAAATCTTTCAAAGCAAGCGCTAATTCATGTGCTTGTTCCGTGCTGTCGTTAACATGATCAAGCATCACGTATTCTATGGTCGCCTGCTTATTGGCTTTTGAGCCATCGATATAACGACCCGCTGCCGCTAAAAACTCTTCTAGTGGATACTTTTTGTTAATCGGTACTAGTACGTCACGTAAGGCATTGTTACCCGCATGAATAGATATCGCCAATGCGCAATCTATTTTCTCTTTTAACATATCTAAGGCAGGTACCACGCCTGAGGTACTCACAGTGACACGACGTTTCGATAAGCCATAGCCTAAATCATTTAACATGGTGTCTAATGCCGGGATCAAATTTTTCATGTTAAGCAATGGCTCACCCATGCCCATCATAACAATGTTGGTAATCGGGCGTGTGCCAGCAATGCGCGTTGCGCCAATATCATTTGCTACTCGCCAAACTTGACCGATAATTTCAGCCATAGTGAGATTACGGTTGAAACCTTGCTGCGCGGTCGCGCAAAAGGTACATTCCAAAGCACAACCCACTTGTGATGAAACACAAAGTGTTGCTCGGCCATTTTCAGGGATCCAAACTGTTTCAATTTCTTGACCGCCTTCAAGGCTTAACGCGTACTTAATTGTGCCGTCGTTTGATACCAATTTTTCAGATATCTCGGGCGCTTTAATTTCAGTATCACGTTGTAATTTTTCACGTAATTTTTTATTTATATTGGTCATCAACTCAAAATCATCATAACCAAAATGGTAGATCCATTTCATAATTTGGTCAGCACGAAATGGCTTCTCGCCGATTGAAGAAAAATATTCTCGCATCCCTTGATGGTCAAGGTTTAGTAAGTTAATTTTTTTCTTCACTGGGGTTACTACTTCGGTTACATCACTCATAATAAAAACTTCTCAATACTACAAAAATTACAGAATAAATTGTACGCTTTCTGGAAAAAACAAACAATTTAGTGGATCGATATTAGATATTTATTCGCACTATATCAATAAAAGTCAATGTTCTCAGTAGCATGCTTACTGGCAAAAACACTCAATTTTATACGGTCTTAAAATAGACAAAAGGATTTTACCGATTAATCAGTAAAATCCTTCAAATTAATTTTTAAACTACATTAAGCTAACGACTAAAGCGCTAGCTTATTATGTAATATTTTAAATTAACGCGTACGTGGGCAAATTTCTTCATCAGCGAAGAAGTAAGCAATTTCACGAGCAGCAGATTCTAATGCATCGCTACCGTGAGCTGCATTTTCATCGATTGAATCAGCAAGATCAGCACGAATAGTACCAGCAAGCGCTTCAGCTGGGTTAGTAGCACCCATGATTTCACGGTTTTTAAGAACAGCGTTTTCGCCTTCTAAAACTTGTACCATTACTGGGCCAGAAGTCATGAATTCAACTAAAGCACCAAAGAAAGGACGTTCGCTGTGCTCAGCGTAAAAGCCTTCTGCTTTTTCTTTTGATAAATGAATCATTTTAGCCGCAACGATTTTTAAACCAGCAGTTTCAAAACGGTTGTAGATTTGACCAATAAAGTTTTTAGCAACTGCATCAGGTTTTACGATAGAAAAAGTACGTTCGATAGCCATGATAGCCCTCTCAATAAATTAGAATTAAAATACGGTATAAATTTTGGCGCGATTATAGACGAATTAAAAGCAAATGCCTAGGGTTATCACTTTTAGCTGACGTAAACTACGCTAATTTTTTTTACTATAAGCAGGTATAAATCAGTGAAATGACATACACCTGCACGCCTAACCTGCAAGGTAGCGCTTTTGCCGAGAAGTTAAACCACTGCAAGCCGGCTTGTTCGCCTTAAGGTATATTTTTATCGGCGGGCGACTACTTGGCTTAGAGCTAAAATTTATAACTTGTGCCTAGATCGGACTCGGTAGTTATTTTTATTTATACTAAAAAAATTACCACTGGAATTAAACAGAAAAACGCTCATCCATGTGAGCGTTTTTTATTCATTATTTTTTTATTCATTGTAATGCGGTTTAAATCAAACTTTATCGCGGTTTAAATACTCACTCGACGATATTGACGATATTGAGGTGTCCAAAAATTACGCTCAATATTTTCCATCAGTTGTTCATCCGATAGTGGCAAGGCTAGATTTTGCTCAAAAGCGACTTTACCAACAGCAAAGGCTATTTTTTTACTTAACGCCGCAATTTCTACTAAAGGGGGTAACAACTCACCCGTACCAGTATTAGCTAACGGCGAGGCTTGCGCTAACATGGCGCTTGCTGCCATTAACATTTCATCGCTAATGCGATTGATCTTTGCTGACACCACACCTAAACCTATACCTGGAAAGACGTAACTGTTATTACATTGGGCGATAGGAAACATCTGACCTTTATATTCAACGGGCTCAAACGGGCTACCTGTGGCAATAATCACTTCACCTTCGGTCCAGTTGATCACTTGTTCAGGTGTTGCTTCTACCTGACGACTTGGGTTACTCAGTGGGAAGATTATTGGCATATTACAATGTGCTTTCATGGCTTTAATCACGGCTTCAGTGAACAAACCTGGCACACCAGAAACGCCAATTAAAATCGTTGGTTCAGCGCCATGCATAACGTCCAGTAAAGAAGCGTAGTCACCTTGGACATTCCATGGTGCTATTGCTGATTGTTGCTGGACCAGTTTTTCTTGAAAATCACGTAAACCCAGCATACCTTCAGTTAATAAACCGAAACGGTCGACCATAAATATTTGGCTACGCGCTTGTTGCTCACCAATCCCTTCACTGACCATTTGTGAGATAATTTGCTCCGCAATACCACAACCCGCAGAGCCGGCACCAACAAAAACGACACGTTGCTCTGATAAGGCTGATTTTTTGGTACGACAAGCCGCTAATAAGGTACCGACAGTAACCGACGCTGTACCTTGAATATCATCGTTAAAACAACAAAGTTCATCGCGATAACGGTTTAACAAGGGAGTGGCATTGGGTTGAGCAAAATCTTCAAACTGTAATAAAACATCCGGCCAACGACGTTTAACCGCATCAATAAACATAGCTAAAAATTCGTCGTATTTATCTTGTTCAATACGACGATGACGCCAGCCCATATACATAGGATCAGTTAATAACTTTTCATTATTGGTACCCACATCAAGCATCACAGGCAAGGTATAAGCTGGGCTAATACCACCACAAGCTGTGTAAAGCGACAGTTTACCTATGGGTATACCCATGCCACCAATACCTTGGTCACCTAAACCCAAAATACGTTCGCCGTCAGTTACCACAATAACTTTAACTTTGTTTTTTGTCGCATTACGCAAGATATCGTCAAGCTGATGACGTTGGTCATATGAAACAAACAAGCCCCGAGAACTGCGATAAATATCTGAAAACTGCTCACAAGCATCACCCACAGTTGGGGTATAAATAATTGGCATCATCTCAGCCAAGTTCGCTTGCACTAACTTAAAAAACAGGGTTTCATTGTTGTCATGAATGGCGCGTAGGTAAATATGTTTATTTAAGTTAGTTTCAAAACTACGATATTGCATGTAGGCACGCTCAACTTGCTCATCGATAGTTTCAAAACGTGGGGGTAATAACCCAGTTAAATTAAAGTGTGAACGCTCTTCTTCGCTAAATGCGCTACCTTTATTCAGTAAAGGTGTTTCTAGTAAACTAGAACCTGCGTAGGGGATATATAATGGCCGTTTATTTTTTTCAGATGTCTTTTCAGATGTCATAGTTGCATGCTTTCTTTATATACTGAGTGAATGACGAAGATTCATCATAAGAATAATGATGGGCACATTATAGCCAAATATCACCTCTTGAATAGTGATAAAGCTTAATCATTCAGTTTTAATTACCTATTATAGCTGCTAAATAGTTAAGCCTATATTTAAACCTGTAGTTAAACCTGTAGTTAATCAGCTTCTGAAATCCAGGCTAACTGAATAGCTTCAAGTATGCGTTCGCCACAATGTTTAGGGTCATCCTCAAAATTTTCTAACGCTAACACCCATTGCATTAATTCGGGGAAATGTAATTTCATCGGGTCTACATCAGGATGTGCTTCGATCAAATCAAGTGCTATCTCAAGTGAGTCGGTCCAACGATAAGTCATAGTATTACCTCTTTATTTTGTTAGTGAATAATTAAACCAAGTTGATTGATTAACTGCTCATTTTACATGGTTAAAATGAGCAGATCACTTGATGAGTCAAATGGGTATTAAACCAAACCACAAACTATCAGCAATTAACATCAACGCCAACCATAAAATAATCATTCTTGATTTACGGCAAAACTGACAGTCTGTTTGCCACCATTGCTTAAACGACGATTTATTCACCATGTCATACTTAAATTAGTTTTCATCTGGTGAGTATATACCCAAATCACGGCAATATATTCACTTCAGTGGTCATTAAACACGATTTAAACCAGGCATTTTTTTGCGGGATTGTCATTCTCTAATCAAAAAATCAACATCGACGTAGTGAAGTGGAGTAACGCAAGAGCAGTTAGCGAGAATAAACATTTCTACAACGCTAGCTCTTAAAGTTATTAAAGTTAGGTCCTTATGAAGCCATAAACATGCATCTTGAAGTGACTTGAGTATAATGCCAATTCATTAGGTTATTTGTCATGCAGGAAAACGTATTTATGTCGCCAATAAAATTTACTCGCACCGAAAAGTCGCTATTAATCGACAAGCTACAAGGCTACTTTACTAAGGAATTAGAGCAAGATTTAGAGCAATTTGATGCTGATTTTTTACTCGACTTTTTTACTGAAGAATTAGGGGCGGTATATTACAATCGCGGTTTGTATGATGCCCAAGCATTGATGGCAGAAAAACTGGAATTAATTGCCGAGCAAATTGTTGAATTAGAATTACCCGTATCCAAATAACCGTTAAAAATTTTAAATAACCACCCATTACTTGATTTGCCCCAAAGTAATGCTGATTAATTGCTTTATGATAATCACAAAGTAAAAATTTAGGATTGCACCTGTAATGCAACGTTCTGATTTAGAAAAAGCTGATTTAGACAAAAAAACTGATTTAGCAAAAGAACAGCAAATAATCCCCTTATTTAGGCTCGGCTTTCGTCCTTTCTTTTTCGCTGGCACGATATTTAGTATTATCGCCATGCTCTTGTGGCTAATGCTCTACCGAGCTGAGCTAAATTTTCAGCCTTTCGGTGGTGGTTACTGGTGGCATATTCACGAAATGATTTTTGGTTTTGGCTGTGCCATCATTGCCGGTTTTCTATTAACCGCCGTACAAAATTGGACTGGGTTGCACGGTGTGCAAGGCAAAATGCTCGCCGCTTTATTTTCTTTGTGGTTACTCGGCCGAGTGTGCTTAATTTTTCCTGATTTACTGGGTACAAGATTAACCACAATAGTAGATTTGGCCTTTTTGCCTTGTATCGCTTTTGTTTTAGCCAAGCCGATATTGGCGGTTAAACAGTATCGCAACTTATTCTTCGTGCCTTTATTAAGCATTTTCACCATCGCTAATGTCCAAATGCACGCCAGCCTATACTACCCAAAATCGGTCTCTATTCAATACGCAGGTTATGCCGGTGTGATGTTAATGACTTTACTGATTTCAGTGATGGCCGGTCGCGTAGTGCCCATGTTTACCGCAAATGGTACTCAAACGCCCAAAGCAACCACGCTACCTTGGCTTGATAAACTTACTAATGGCCCGCTAGCCCTGATCACTATACTGCTGCTACTGCAGCCAGTTATTGGCTTAAACCATTTTTATCTCGGTGGCCTATTAGTTTTTGCTGGCATTTTTCAAGCCGTGCGATGGTTTAGATGGCGCCCTTGGATCACCTTAGGCGTGCCATTACTTTGGTCATTACACTGGGCAATCAAAGCCTTGGCCTTTGGTTTGATATTGCTTGGCCTGAGTTATTTAATCCCTGAAATTCCCAGTAGCCCTATTTGGCATTTAATCACCGTGGGCGGGCTCGGTGGTGTTATTCTTGCTATGATTTCACGGGTATCTTTGGGCCATACCGGCAGAACATTACAAGCGCCTAAGCTGATGTCGTTGGCTTTTGCAGCGCTAATATTAGCAAGCTTAGTACGGAGTTTTGGCCCTTGGGTATTGCCAGACAAAACCATGATGTTTATTGATATCAGCGGCTTACTTTGGATGTTCAGTTTTATGCTGTTTGTTATATGTTATGGACCTATGCTACTAAAAGCACGCGCTGATGGCCGCTCTGGTTAGCGCTTGTAAGCGGTTGTTCGATGCGATTAAACGCCTTAACTTGCTGTTTTCATAACTTTCTATTTTATTAACTTTCTATTGATAGTCAGGCGTTGAGCTTTAATGCAATAAAATAAGCATTGATTGAGTCGCTCATTAGAATTGATATAAACTGAGCTAAATTTTCATCTTGAGTAGATAACATGCGCGCGGTATTTTTAGACTATCAAACCTTTAGCCCTTCACTTGACTTATCTGTGCTTCGCCAGACGGTGAGTAAGTTAGATTTATACCCGGTCACAACACCAGCACAGGTATTGCTACGTAGCATCGACGCTGAAATTATTTTAAGTAATAAAGTCATACTTAACCAGGCAATATTAAGCCAGTTACCCCGTTTAAAACTCATTTGTATCACAGCCACAGGCATTAATAATGTTGATATTGATGCCGCGCGCGAGCTTGGCATTGCGGTAACTAATGTCAGTGGTTATGCAAAAAACTCAGTCGCTCAATATGTATTTGCTCAACTACTGGCCTATTACAGCCAAATAGAAGATCACAATAACAATACCCGTGCTGGCCAATGGCAAGCTAGTGATACATTTTGCATGCACGGCAAAGGCAGTGTTGAATTAGCGGGAAAAACCATGGGGATTATTGGCTACGGCGCATTAGGTAGCAAAGTAGCGACAATCGCTCGCGCTTTCGATATGCGTGTACTCATTGCTGAAAGACCTAAGGCAGTAGCAATACGTATCGACCGAGTGGCCTTTGAACAGGTAATTTCTCAGGCTGACATCATTAGTTTACATTGTCCACAAACAGCTGAAACTGAAGGCTTGTTTGATAAAAAAATATTCAACAGCATGAAAGATAGCGCCATACTGATTAACACCGCCAGAGGCGCTTTAGTTAATAATCATGACTTATTAGCGGCATTAAATAATAACCAATTGGCTTGTGCAATTTTGGATGTATTAGAGCAAGAGCCGCCACCAAAAGATCATATCCTGTTAGCGGCACAGTCAACCAAATTGAAAATAACCGCGCACATCGCTTGGGCAAGCCAACAAGCACAGCAAGCCTTACTTAATTTAGTCGCCGCGAATATAAAGGCATTTAAACAAGACGAGCGCACTAACCGCATCGATTAAACCTGAGGTAAAAATTTACTTTACAGTTACCACGCTAAAACCAAGGATCTTTGATTTTAGCTCAATGGGCACTTAAAACCACTGATCTTTTATTTTACCGTAATGAAAATAGCCCCATTGCCCTGCTCGTCGTAATGGAGCAAATGGAAATTTAGGTAGTGCTTTATTATACAGAGGTAAATTAGGCACTGGCTTTTCAGCCACTTTTTCAGCTAAACGTTTGCCTGCTTGTACCGAGAACGATACGCCACTGCCACAATAACCCATGCTGTAAAATACCGATTGTTGATCATTTTGATGAATGTGTGGCAAATCGTCCAACGCCATACAAATCCAGCCTGACCAAGCGTAACTATAAGTGATATTAGCTAACGCAGGAAAACTGGTTTTTAATACCGTCAGTAAACGTTGTGCATAATAAGGGTCGTCAGCCCCTTTACCTGTTATAGCGCCGCGGCCACCAAATAATATTCTATTGTCAGGTAACTTACGGTAATAATATTTTAATGCTCTCGTGTCCATAACAACATTCGAGGTTAAGAAATTACACGCGGCTATTTGCGCTGCACTCAACGGCTCGGTAACGATAATTTGTGAAAGTACCGGCAATGTTCTATCAGTTGTTAATGGATGAAAGTTTTTTGGAGTGTAACCGTTGGTAGCTATCACCACTTTTTGTGCACTAACAATACCATTAGGCGTATGAAGTTGTTGTTTATTGCCTTGTGATTGCCAGTGGTTAACCGGTGTCGCACAATGCACTTTAGCGCCTGCTTGTCGCGCCAACTTTTGGTAGCCCCAAGCAAGTTTTAACGGATTTAAACCAAAACCGTCTTGATAACGAATAGCCCCATAAGCATTACGATCGTCCATGTATTGCTGACGTACTTCGTTTTGTGAAAGAATTTCAACATCATAGCCAAACATTTTCTGCTGCAGTTTTGCTAGCTCAACTAATTCTTTGAGTTTATTAGGCTTATGGGCAACTTTAATATAACCTGCGCTTTGCTTATCGCAGTCAATGCCTTCATTAATCAGTGAATTGACTGTTTCAACACCCGCGGCCATTTCTTGATAAATGCCGCGCATAACCTCTTCGCCCCATTGCTTAGCCATTTGGCCATAAGACTTGCGACCTGAAGATTTCAAAATAAAACCGGCATTACGGCCGCTGCAACCCCAAGCGGTTTGGTTAGCTTCTAACACATGAGCTTTAATACCATGCTCACGAGCCAAATGTAGCGCGCAAGATAAACCGGTATATCCTGCACCAATAATAGCCACGTCAACATCAAGATCAGCGATAACGGCGCCATCGTGTTCCGGTGCTATGCCTGAGACATTAGCCCAATAACTCTCGGGGTAGGCCTGATTACAGCCTGGTGATAAATCGTGTAAAGGATCGTACATTTTCACTTCCAAAACCTAATAGGTTTTTATATTAATTTTTTATATTAATTTTTTATAGTGTTTTAAACACTAGTGCGCTTAAAGTATCTCAAAAAAAACAGTACAATGCTGTAATAACTCACTCAATAAAAATAATCTTATGACCATCACCCTCAACTATCAAGCATTAACCCCTGCTGACTTTGATAAAGTTATTCAATTAGCTACCGAGGTACACGGCGCTGGTTATCTTGATCAAACTAGCATGCAAGTTTGGTACGATAAAGGACTTAAAAATGCTATTAACGCGGGTTTTGTGGTTTATCATGATAAAAAATTGGTTGGCTTTAGAATTACTTATGCCTCACAGCAATGGCAGATAGACAAATGGTGTTCTACTGAACTCTGGCCAGTGCCTGCCGAACAAGTTTGCTATTTTAAGTGCAATACGGTTGATGAGCATTACCGTGGCCATGGCATTGGTGGTGAGCTATTAAAGCGCTCAATTGCAGCCGTTAAGCAACAAGGTGCCATTGCCGGCGTTAGCCACTTATGGAAACAAAGCCCAGGCAATAGTGCGGTAAAATATTTTACTAAATCTGGTGGTATATTAATTAAAGACCACCCAGACCGTTGGCATGAATTAAGCCTAGCAGGCTATGAATGTACGATATGTCATCATGACTGTCATTGCGAAGCCGCTGAAATGATGGTTGTTTTTGAGCCATAATACTATGCCTGAAAAACTTTCTACTGGGTGATTTTCTTCTTAATCACCCAGCACTCTTTAATCCTCTAGCCAAATATTTTCCGTAATATTGATGGCGTTTCTCGCACTTTATTTCTAACGGCTGAGCCAGTTTCTGGTAAGGCATTAAAGTCAGATAAACTCGGAAAATCAACCTCGGGTTTACCATGTTCGTAGTCGCCAGACGCTGGATTAAAACGGTACTCTTTGCTCCATAGCGCTATATGTTCAGTCACTTGATTGATGGCTTCAACCACAAAGGCAACTTCTTTATCTGAGGTAGTAGGATGAAATGAAGCTCGGATCCAACCGGGCTTTTCGGCAAAGTCACCTGAGTCTATTTGCTGGGTTATTTTTGAGGAGGTATCTTGGTCCACCTTTAATAAAATATGACCATAAGTACCCGCGCATGAACAGCCGCCACGGGTTTGTACACCAAATTTATCATTGAGTAACCGCACGACTAAATTATAATGAGCACCCGGCACATAGAACGAAATAATCGCTAAACGCTGACGTATATTAGGCTCGAGCATCACCACATGTTCATTCTTAGCTAAGTTATCCATAACATATTGGCTGATTTGAGCTTCACGTTGCTGAATTTTTTCAACACCCATGGCATCTTTTAATTTGATCGCTAGCGCGGTTTTAATACATTGTAAAAAGCCGGGGGTTCCGCCATCTTCCCGCAACTCTATATTATTAAAAAAACTGTGTTTGCCCCAAGGATTTGTCCAGGTTACTGTGCCGCCACCTGGGTGATCTGGCACTTTGTTTTTATAAAGTGCTTTGTTAAAAACCAACACCCCTGAGCTGCCAGGACCACCTAAAAATTTATGTGGCGAAAAGTAAATCGCATCTAACGCTTGCTTAGGATTACTCGGGTGCATATCAATATCAACATAGGGTGCAGAAGCGGCAAAATCAACAAAACATAAACCGCCATGTTGATGCATAATTTCTGCAAGCTGATAATACGGGGTTTTAATACCGGTAACATTTGAACAAGCAGAAAAAGAGCCTATTTTCACCTTACGGTTTTGGTATTTTTCTAACAAGGATTCTAGGTGCGTTAAAGAAGGTAGACCCTGACTATCAGGCTCAACAATTTCCAAGGTGACATCGCATTCATACCAAGAGGTTTGATTAGAATGATGCTCCATATGGGTAATAAACACCACAGGTCTGTCATTTTCTGCAAACGCCACTTGCGCTTGCATACGCTCAGGAATTCGCAAACCTAAAATCCGTTGAAATTTATTAACAACAGCCGTCATACCCGCGCCAGCAGTGATCAACACATCATTGTCGCAAGCATTTACATGGCGTTTAATAATATGTTGGGCGTCATGATAAGCATGGGTCATGGCACTACCAGTTAGATTAGTCTCAGTATGCGTATTAGCGACATAAGGGCCTAACTCTTGGGTCAAATAGTCTTCAATAGGTTGGTATAACCGGCCACTTGCTGTCCAATCGGCATAAATAATATCAAGCTGTTGACCATTAATTTGATGTTGTAAATTTTTACCAATGACATGTTGGCGAAAGGGTAAAAAATAATTTTCTAATGACATGCTCTATGCTCTTCACTTTCTATAATGAAAACATACTAGCACTATTGCTACTTTGTAAAACAAAAAACCAATAAAATAAGATTAATAGCAAATTAAATTTACAAATAAACATATTAATGAAAAAATTTACTTTTAATGATTGATTTTAAGCCTTAGCTGAAAATAAATGTTAGTAATCGCTATAAAGTGAAATTATTTTCTTAAAAGCGAGCAATAATAACGACTTTTTAATCGCTAATTTGCCAATTGATGGCGGTTTTATTGTGTGCTTTTAACCATAAGTTAGCTTTAGAAAAATGTTGGCAACCGAAGAAGCCTCGATAAGCCGAAAGTGGCGATGGGTGCGGCCCGTTTAATACTAAATGTTTTTGCTGATCAATATTTTTACCTTTTTTCTGCGCATGACTGCCCCAGAGTAAAAATACACAGCCGGCATTATGCTGATTAATTTCAGCAATAATTTTATTGGTAAACTCTTCCCAACCCAATTTAGCGTGAGAGTGTGCTTGTCCCTGCTTAACGGTCAGCACAGTGTTGAGCAGTAAAACGCCTTGTTGTGCCCACTCATTCAAATAACCATGATGAGGTATGCTAAAGTCAGTAATATCTTGCTTAAGCTCCTTGTAGATATTAACTAAAGAAGGTGGCACTTTAATGCCTTTGCGCACCGAAAAAGCTAAACCATGTGCTTGTGATTCACCACTTTTACCTAGGCCATGATAAGGGTCTTGGCCTAGAATAACCACTTTCACATTGGCTAAATCAAGGGTAGAAAAAGCATTAAAAACATCCTCTTCAGCTGGCAGTACTACCTCACCGTTCGCTCTTTGCTGAGCAATTTCTTGCGATAATTGTTGAAAATAAGCTTGTTGTTGCTCATGAGCTATAATTTTTTGCCATTGTGGTTTTAACTGAGTCATATTATTACTCTTTAAGTAGCGAATCTTTTAAATGACGTGCGAACAAGCACTCATATCGTAACGCCACGTATGCCAGTGAATAATGCAATCATTGTTTTATAGCCTATTGAGCGGTATGACTAGCTGCATACTAACGGCATCACTACCGGCATGGTTACCTGCATAACTACTGGCATAGATAGCGAGCTACAATAAGCTGCCTTAAACATCAATTGGCCTTATTTTGCTTAGCTGCCTTTGGGCACTAAAGCCTGTTTGTCTACAAAATGAAAAAGCCAAAGAATACATTCTTTGGCTTTTCTAGTGATAGGTTATTGACTGGTTATTAGCTTAATAAAAAATTAGCATCATACAAGCCCAAGCCGCGATACCCGCGACTATATCGTCAAGCATAATACCTAGTCCGCCATGGCAATTTTTGTCAATATAGGAAATAGGCCAAGGCTTGAGAATATCAAAAAATCGAAATAAGATAAAACCCACCAGTATTGTCTGCCAGGTTAATGGCATCAAGAACATGGTGATCAAAAAGCCAACAAATTCATCCCACACTATCGCGCCATGATCAGGAACCCCTGCATCAGTTGCCGCTTTGCCACAGATATAAATACCTGCAACACTCATCACCACTAACAAGGTTAAATACAGCGTATTGTTAAGCGGTGCAAACAGCAACAATAGTGGAATTGCGGCTAAGGTACCAAAAGTACCCGGTGCTTTAGGTGCTAAACCACTACCAAAACCTAGCGCCAAAAAATGGATTGGATTTGATAGTTTAAAGTTTGCCGTAGAATTTTTCATCATCACTCTTTACTGCTAGAAAAGTGCTCGAAGCTTTTAGTCTTAATAGCGACAGCTTTACGGTTTAAAGTTGTGGTTATTTTTTCACTGCGATTAATCTGACCAATGCAGGTTATCGTGTTACTGGTATTTGCTAAAGCAGTTTCAATACCCACTTTGTTGTCTTCAGATACCGTAAATAACAATTCATAATCATCACCACCCGTCAGTGCCATTTCAAAGGCTTTTTCCATACCAACCGTAGCTTGTAATGCCTGAGAAATTGGCAAGTGATCTAATACAATATTAGCACCTACCTTAGAAGCGGTACAAAGATGGCCTAAGTCTGAAATAATACCATCAGATAAATCTATCGCCGCACTGGCATAGCCACGAAGTGCCTGTCCAGCCAAGATCCTCGGTGTTGGAAAATCTAAACTGTGCTGCACACTTTCTCGATATTCAGGTGCAACATTTACCTCATGTAAAATATGCTTTAGGGCTAATGCCGCATCACCAACTTCACCAGTAACATAAATCCAATCACCGGCTTTGGCGCCTGAACGAGTCAAATGCTTATTTATTGGTACTAAACCTTGCGCGGTAACAGTAATACTCAAAGGCCCTTGCGTAGTATCGCCACCAATGAGTTGCACATTATAATATTCGCACAGTTCAAAGACACCAAGACAGAACTCTTCAATCCATTTTAGATCGACTTCTGGCATGGTGATCGCCAAAGAAATCCAACTAGGTTCAGCGCCCATTGCCGCTAGGTCTGATAGATTCACGGCTATTGATTTATGACCAATAGCGCGAGCGCTGGTTTCATGAGGAAAATGAACACCAGCGACTAAGGTATCTGTGGTTATTGCAATATTTTGACGCTCAGCAGGGCTGACTATAGCACAGTCATCACCGATACCGAGTACCACATCCTTGCGTTTGATCACTTGCTCACTAAAGAAGTGCTTGATCAATTCAAACTCTTTCATATTACAACCAAATTATGACTATTCGTTCGGACGAACAAGCTTAACAACTTTGTCTAAAACGCCGTTGACAAACTTATGACTATCATCTGCACCAAATGATTTTGCTAACTCAATGGCTTCATTGATGATGACACGATAAGGCACATCTAAACATTCAGATAATTCAAACACCGCGACGCGTAAGATCGCTTTTTCAACCGGGTCAACATCCTTTAGTGGACGGTCAACATGAGGAGATATTTTTTCATCAATGCTGCTAATTTGTGCTGAAATTCCACGGAACAATTGTTGAAAATAAGGAATGTCAAAACGACGAGCACTATTTTCAGTCAAAAAATTCAATTCAATTTCAGCAACGTTGTTGTTACTTAGTTGCCAAGAATACACGGCTTGTACTGCCAATTCTCTGGCTTTTCTTCTAGGTGATGGTTTCACAAAAATATCCTGTTATAACTTATCGAGCACGTTAACCATTTCTAAAGCACTTAATGCTGCTTCAGCGCCTTTATTGCCTACTTTAAGGCCGGCACGGTCAATAGCTTGTTCAATAGAATCGGTGGTAATAACACCAAATGCCACTGGCAGAGTATATTCCATAGCCACTTGTGCTAGGCCTTTATTACATTCGCCAGCAACAAAATCAAAATGCGGCGTACCGCCACGAATAACGGCACCAATAGCAATAATGCCATCGTATCCACCTTTCGCAGCAACTTTTTTAGCCGCTACTGGCAACTCATAGGCACCAGGAACACGGATGATGGTAATGTCGCTATCAGCAACATTACCATGGCGTTTAAGTGTATCTACGGCGCCTTCAAGTAAGTTTTCAACAACAAAACTATTAAAACGAGAGACGACAATCGCGAATTTCTTACCGGTTGCATCAAAGTTAGCTTCTATGATATTCATTTAAAAATCACCTACTGATAAAAATTGTCGCAATTCTAGCAAATTGCACGCGACTGAGGAACTCGTTTTGACAAATTTATCAGAAACTTTGCATCTAAAGTCGATATTTTACCTTTCTTAACCACGGATGTAGCTTAGGCTCAAGACCATCATTTTTATTTAGTATTTCTAAAGGCACTTGTCGGCTAATTTATCCGCTCACTTAATGGCATAAATCTTGGTTTACAAATAGTGATAAGGGAAGTTTTAAGGGATTAGTGCTCAGGTTTTAGTCAAATTTTAGTGCTCATAATGACGGGGTCTGTTGTAACCATGTTTAGTGTTCTTTACTGATACCTCAGCGCTATTTTGTACTGCTCGCGTCTAAATTAAAACTTATCGCTATCTTTGTACCGTTAGCTTTGTACTGTTAACTTTGTACTGTTAACTTTGGATTACAATAAACAGCAACCATGTTAATAAATCACTCACTATCGTATTTGCCCATGGCACATTTAGTGTCATTTTTGTATGATAGCGCTACCTATAGTTTGAGCACATATTTACTTGAAATTTTATGACTATTTATTTTTCTTCCAATAAAATACCAGCCTTGCAGGTATTTAGCTTACATCAACGACAAGCTATTCTAGCCTTAGCGCAAGCAAAACTTTCTCCGCCTGAAAAGTTTATTTTGAATATGATTAAGTTATCATTGCTGATACCACCATTTTTCTTTATCGCAAATCTGCAAGGGTTTGCCTTGGCAGCATCCGTTGTGATGGTGCTGATTGCCTATTTTTTGCTGTTAAGACCTATTATGTTATTTTTTACACAAAAGCACCTAGATAACGCCGTTGCTCAATACCAAAAAAGCGAACTTTAGTTCGCTTTTTATTATTTTTCAGTTGATTCCTAGCATCAGTCTTGATTAAAAATATTAAGGCTGCATATTTTCAAGCTCTTCTAGATAAGCGTCAATATTGGCCTCTTCTGCTTGGTTAACTTCAATGGGTGGGTTGCCATCATAAACTCTAAACTGCATATTTTGAAAGTAGGCATTTTTAACAAACTCATAAGGGTCGATGGCATCATTTAAAATAGCTTCTTGATCAGCAAGCGACGCTCGAGCTTCCAAGCCTAAAACGCCAGCTCGTAAAATATTAGGCCAAAAATCGATAACGGCAAGTGGCCAGTAATAGCTATCAACAAAATCACCTACCTCTTCACGTACCGATGAAGGGCCAAGCGCGGGAACAACCAAGTAAGGGCCGTCACCCACACCATAACTGCCAAGTACCTCGCCAAATTCTTCTTGTTTTCGGTTCCAACCAAAATCACTGGCTGGGTCAAAAAAGCCTAATAAGCCGATGGTAGAGTTCAAAACAAAGCGTCCGGTGGACTTTGCTGCATCAGTAAACTTTGCTTGTAATAAATCATTAATGATTGTTGAAGGTTCATTAAGATTCAGTGCCATATTATGAACACCTTTGCGCAAGTCTGTCGGCATATATTCAACATAGCCTTGCGATGCCGGTTTGAAGACGTATTTGTCTGCATAATCCCAGGTAAAAGTCCAAAAAGGTCGGTTAATCACTTCTAGCGGATCTTTTGGATCAGATAGCGTTTGCTCTGACGAAGGCGTTGTCGAACAAGCCGTTAAAAAAAACGAAAAAATTAGGGTTAGCAAGAGTTTTAAGCTAAGTATTGACCGGGTTTTCAAGGCAACTTTTTTTATTCTATTCACTACAGGATCCTTGTCTTATAACCATTAAGTAATATATAGGTTATAAAGCTAAAAATAAAATTTCTCTACTGTGCAGTTTATCACGAGAGCGTTTAAGATTTTACGTAAAAATGTAACGTTTAAATACGGTATTTTATAGTAATGGTACTACTTTACAGCTTTTCTTTGATGAATAGAAAGCAACATTTCAGCCTCAGCTCTAGGAATATCACACTCTCGCATTATTTCAGCAAGGCCTGCACCTAGCTCAACCAATTTTTGGGCTCGAGTGTATAACTTATCTTCAGGTGGCTGATGTAACAGTTGTTCGATACTTTGAAATTGGTTATTGAACTGTTCCTGAGTCACTTTAATGCGGTGTTCTAATTGCTTGCTAACTTGTTCGTTTTCTATTTGCGACTCAGTGCAGTGTTGTTGATTGATTTCTAACTGCGATTGCTGTCTGGCAAGTAAATCTTGTAATTCTAACAGTTGTATTTCTTGGCTATTTACTTGTTGTTGTAATTCATCTATTTGTTGGGCAAAACGATTTTTTCGCGCCACTAATAACAGCACAACGAGTATCACAATGACGAAGCCAATTAAGCTGTTCAGGTTAGCAGATATATTTTCCATAAGTTTAATTGGCTTCGCTGGCAATAAAAGTCTACTTAAGCAGGCTTATTAGCTAAAATTAGAATTCCTTTAGTTCATCCCACTCTTCGTCAGAGAGTAATTGATTGAGATCAACCAAAATCAGTAATTCACCATCTCGGTTAGACACGCCTTGAATAAACTTGGCGCTTTCGTCATTGCCTACATTGGGTGCTACATCAATCTCTGATGATTTTAAATAAACAACTTCCGCAACGCTATCAACTAAAATGCCAATAACTTGTGTTTCAGCTTCAATGATCACGATGCGAGCATTGTCGTTTATTTCAGCAGACTCAAGCCCAAACCTTATACGAGTATCAATAACGGTAACAACATTACCACGCAGATTAATGATACCCATAACATACATTGGCGAACCCGGTACAGGTGCTACTTCAGTGTAACGTAACACTTCTTGCACTTGCATAACGTTGACACCGTAGGTTTCTCGATCTAGCTTAAACGTTACCCATTGTAGTATTTCATCATTGATGTTTACACGTTCACTTGCATTGCGTCTTTCATCAGACATACTGCTGACCTCTTTAAATTTTAGTTGTTATTCTAATGACCAGAACACTTAGGCTCTCAGTATACTGGCAAGTTTACATTCATCAATTATTCTTGGCTTATATTTACACCTTTTTCCAATAACTTAATTAAAGATTCAACATCTAACAGTACGCACATCCGGTTTTTTACTAACCCTGCTAGCCAAGGACGCTTGTTTTGGGTATCTAACCATTTAACATCTTCTTGCTTGAGCGTTACCGTATCAACCAACTTCTCAGCCGACAAGCCCCAAGATGAATCATTTAACATGATAATATATTGGTAATTAAGTGCTGAAATTAATGCTTCATCACACTTTTCAGGCATAACCCATAAAGCGGTATCAACCACGTTAACTTTTGCTGCTCGGTGAAGCATAACACCTTTAAACCAATCCGGCTTACCCATCAGCGGCGTGATTTTATCTGTGTTATGAATACCACCTAACTCGATTAGTGGTACGGCAATCATTAAGCCCGCAACCTCGAAAAACATCACCTGAAAGTCGCCTTGGCGATAACTGTGTTGTTGAGTATCCTCAACTCCATCTGTACTTTTACCGGTGGTAATTAGCTTTTCATTAAGGTCAGCGGAGTTTATTACTGCCTGTCTCAGTGCAACTTGATCTGCTACTTTTTCTGATAATGTTTGCTCTCCTGCATTACTTATATCGCTTGTGCTAATCGTAGCGTCTTGAACTGAACTTTGACTGTCAGCTTTAGTTGAACTTAATTTCTCGATATCGTTTGATGCAAAAACCTTTGGAAAAGTAGCGCTATTCAGTAACTTTTCTAGTGGCTGATGTTGTCTTTCTTTAACCGGCAGTGCTGGTTTTTGCTCTACTTCTTCTTCAGTAAGCAACTCTGACAAATAAGTCTGCATAAGTTTTTTACTTGCAGCTAAAGACTTTGGCATCGGCTTACTTACTCTTTGTGTTTAAGTTAATGAGATATTTTAATAAATTTTTATAAGCAATGATACCACGAGATTTTGCGGCATAATCTGAAGGTACCTTCTGGGCAACACTGGCATTACGAAAATTAGTATCAATTGGTACAACTGAAGGCCAAACAAACTCGCCATAAAGGTCTTGTAATTTTTGGTAGGTCGTTCTTGATGCTTTAGTACGTTTATCAAACATGGTAGGAACAATGGTATATTTAAACGGCAAAGGATGTTGAGCTTGCATAATTTCTAAGGTTTTCATCATCCGATCTAAACCTTTTAGTGCCAAAAACTCAGTTTGAACCGGCACTATAATTCTATCACTAGCCGCTAATGCATTCACCATCAAGACCCCTAAAATCGGCGGGCAATCAATTAATACATAATCATATTCACCTTCAATTGCAGACATCACTTTTTTTAACACTAAGCCCATGCCGCCTTTATTGCCAAGTGCGCGGTCCAGTGTTGCTAAGCCCATTGTGCCGGGGAGTATGTCGATATTACTATAATGCGTAGGACATAAACTTTGCATGATCTGTTCTTTAGTAGACACCTGTAAAAACAAGTCATAAACACTGAGCTCTAGGTCTTCAGACTCAATACCAAAATAATAACTTAATGAAGCATGAGGATCGGTATCAACTAAAAGCACGCGCTTTCCTTGCTCAGCTAATAAACCAGCTAAGGCAATAGCTGTGGTCGTTTTACCGACACCACCTTTTTGATTTGCAACTGTCCAAACTACCAAGTGGAATTCCTATCGTTCATTAGTTTTTGCTTTTGATGGCTGAGTGGCTTCATTGTTAGCCTTAGTCTCAGCTCGGGTGGTAATGCGAATACCACCATTATCAAGTTCGATAATACGGATTTCATCATCGGCCATTGAAGTGCTAATGCGGTTAATTACGGCTACATTTTCTTCTGAGATACTGGGAGGGGCCACTACCTTGGCTTTTTCTAAACCGTATTTAGAAAGCGCAATAACGACACGACGATTTTTGGCCCGCCCTGCACTTGTACTATTGTCAGCACTTGGATAATACTGACCGTAACCTTCAATAGCCATTCGAGCCGGGTTTAAGGTTAAGGCTTCTAAGGTCCGTAAAATGGCGGTTGCTCTAAATACTGATAACTCCCAATTAGAGGAAAAAATCTCGGTCTTAATCGCTTGATTATCGGTATAACCTCTCACCCTAATGTAGTTGTTGGTCTCGGCAATAATTTGATAGATAACCAATAAAATATCTTTTGCGCCATTGGTGGGCGACGCCGAGCCACTTGGAAACAATAAACTGCTGTTTAATTCAATTTCCAGCCAATCACCATCAATTTGCAGTTGCGCGTAACCGGACTCTACTAGTTCATATAAGGCTTCATGAAGATCTTTTTCTAAGGAGCTTAAACTGCTACCCAATTGAGCATCTGAGACAGTAGATAAATTTACCTCACCTGAAACAATGTCAGGTTCAGCGATATCTACAATAGCATCACCAAACAATACCTGCTTAGTTTTTACACTATTAACCGGTAAGATATCATCGCCATGACCGCGATTTTTAGTTTGTGCTTCCTGCGCTTGAAATACACGACCTAGAGATTCTGTCGCGGTTGCAAACGGTTTTTCATTGACTCTCGCCATGGCATATAACACGACAAAAAGCGCAAATAATAAGGTCATATAGTCGGCATAAGAGACTAACCAACGCTCAACATTTTCATGTTCTACTAGGTGACGTCTTGCGCGTAGCCGGCTCATTGCTCCAACCGAAATGCCGACAGTTTGTTTTCAATGGCATGTGGGTTTTCTGCTAAGGCAATGGCAATCAAACCTTCGGTCATCATTTCACGATACATAGTTTGTTCGTGTACTATGGCTTTTATTTTATTAGCGACCGGTAAATAAAGTAAGTTGGCAAAACCTACGCCGTAAATAGTGGCAACAAATGCGGTGGCGATGCCTTGCCCCAATAGTTGTGGATCAGCCAAATTCGACATGGCATGAATTAACCCCAGCACAGCGCCTATAATACCAATGGTTGGACTATATCCGCCCATAGACTCAAAAACATGAGCAGAACGTAAATTGTGTTCACGATATAAATCTAAATCAAGCTCTAATGAAACCCTTAGGTTCTCAACCTCTACACCATCAACAAGCAAATTTAAGCCTTTGTTAACGTAAAAATCGTTTTCTTCTTTGGCAATATATTCTAGCGACAAAAAACCAGATTCTCGTGCTTTTTCAGCCCAAAGCACAATCGATTCAATGCCCTGTTCAATGTCGTATTTAGGGGGGACAAACAACCATTTGAGTAAGCTTATGGCGTGAAAAAATTGACTTTGTGATGACTGCAACATAACAGCACCGAGCGTGCCACCAAAAACAATAATGAAGGCGGGCAGTTCCAGTAACGAAGATATAGCACCGCCATCAATAATAAAACCGAAATAAATAGCGAAAATGGCAATAAGGAGCCCAGCTATACTGAGTTTATCCATGCTGTATTTCCTTAAGAATTGCAGCTGGAAAGCTTTCAAGGGTCAATGATAGTTCAGATATCCCGGCAACCTTAACCGCTTGCGGCATACCATAAACAACACAAGACTCCTCATCTTGTGCCCATATAGTTGCGCCTTTATTTTTTAATAATCGCGAGCCTTCGCGACCATCTGCACCCATTCCAGTTAATATAACACCTAAAACATTACCACCAAAAACTTTAGCGGCTGAAGCAAAACTAATATCTACACTCGGTTTGAAAGCCATACGTTCAGAGTTGTCTTCCAGTATTCTTAGTTTTGCAGCACTTTCTGTCCCGTCAATGATCATTTGTTTACCACCTGGCGCTAAATAAGCATGACCAGGTTTTAAGATGTCACCTGAATTCGCTTGGCTAACCTGTATCTTGCAGATACCATTTAAGCGGTTAGCAAAAGCTAAGGTGAATGCAGCCGGCATGTGCTGCACCATAATGATAGGTAGCGGGAAGTCTTCAGGTAATTGAGTTAACAACTTTTGTAATGCTACAGGGCCTCCAGTTGAAGTGCCTATGGCAAGTAATTTATATTTTTTGCCAGAACTTTTTCTAAAGGTCTGGTTTTGAGGTGTGGTAGTTGTTGTGGCCGCATTTGGGGTAGTTGCATGACTGACCTTAGCTTTGTCCTCAACATCAGCCCTTGAGCGAAAGCTTGAAACTCGTGCGGCTGTAACCATTTTTTTTCTAGCTAATTGCTTAACGCGTTGACGTAATACACTACCGGCGTCTTCAGTAGTTTTAGCTATTTCATTAAATTTTTTCGGCAAAAAGTCTAACGCGCCAGCATCTAATGCTTCAAGCGTTGCTTTAGCGCCGTCATGGGTTAATGAAGAAAACATCAGAATGGCCGTTGGTGCTTTTGCCATGATCTGTTTAACCGCTTCAATGCCATTTAATAACGGCATTTCTATATCCATAGTGATGACATCAGGCTTTAAGGCAATAGCTTTTTCTACTGCATCAATACCATTAATAGCAACACCGATAACCTCAAGATTAACATCTGTATTAAGGATATCGGTTACTCGGCGTCGAAAAAAACTGGAGTCATCAACTACTAATACTTTAAATGACATTTACAATCTATTTCCTGTCGTGATTATGTGTTTACCACAGGCTATTACCTATGGATATTATGAGCGTAATTTCTTATTCACTAGTGCTTTTTTTGCGTAAAATTTAAGCATATTAGGTACGTCAATAATTAAAGCAATACCCCCGTCACTGGTTATTGTTGCTCCAGCCATACCTGGCGTACCATTTAATAATCTGTCTAGTGGTTTAATCACCACTTCTTCTTGGCCAATTAAACTATCAACAACAAAGCCAACTTTCTGGTTGCCTAACTGCACAATAACGACATGACCTAGCTCTCGTGGTTTTTCAACATAATTTCGCACTAACCACTGATCAAGATAAAATAATGGGATGGATTTTTCACGAACAATAATCGTTAACTGTCCATCAACTACATTAGTTTTAGTTAAATCAAGGTGAAATATTTCATTAACCACGGCCAAGGGTAAGGCAAAAGTCTGTTTACCAATCACCACCATCAAGGTTGGCAATATGGCTAACGTTAATGGCACTTTAATTTCAAGTATGGTGCCAACACCCATTTCTGAGTCGATACTGATGGTGCCATTTAGCTGGGTGATTTTTGTTTTCACCACATCCATACCTACGCCACGGCCTGATACTTCTGAAATTTCGGTTTTTGTTGAAAATCCAGGGGCAAAAATTAAACTAAAAGCTTCTTTATCAGACATACGTGCTGCAGCGTCGGCATCCAAAACACCACGATTTATGGCTATTTCTTTTAGTTTTTCCGCATTCATGCCAGCGCCATCATCACGAATGGTGAGTAGAATATGGTCACCTTCTTGTGATGCTGACAATAGCACAATACCTTCTCGTGGCTTACCCGCGGCTTCACGAGTATCAGGGGCTTCAATACCATGATCAACCGAGTTGCGCACAAGATGCACTAAAGGATCGGCTAAAGCTTCAACTAAGTTCTTATCTAGATCGGTTTCTTCACCTTCAAGAATAAGTTTAATTTCTTTATTGAGACTACGGGCTAGATCTCGTACCACACGAGGAAAACGTCCAAACACTTTCTTAATGGGTTGCATACGCGTTTTCATTACCGCGCCTTGCAAGTCAGTAGTGACCGCATCTAGGTTTGACAAGGCCTTGGTTAATTCTTCATCTTCTTTTGTCATGCCTAGACTCGCTAGACGGTTACGCACTAAAACTAACTCGCCAACCATGTTCATGATCTGATCTAGTCGTTTGGTATCAACCCTCACCGTTGTTTCAGCTTGAGCGGGCTTTGCCGGTGCGGTTTTTTTGTCAGTGCTTGCTGGTATTTGATTTATTGCCGGTTTAGCCGCGATGTTATTCGCCGCAGGAGCACTTGCCGCTTTTGTAACAGCGGCAGCAGGTTTTTCCGGTGCTTGAGCTTTAGGTCGTTGATTTTTTCCGTGCAGTTCGTCTAATAACGACTCAAAATCATCATCATCTATTTCATCAGCCGATGCGGAATTTTCTGTGCTAGCATGCGCAGGAGTCACCGCAGGAGTCACCGCAGGAGAAAATGCACCTTGGCCGTGCAGTTCATCCAGTAATGATTCGAATTCATCATCCGAAATATCATTACTACTACCACTACTCAATGTTGTTGGCTGCTCAACTACAGCCGCACTGGCTTTTTTTGCACCGCTGCCATGAAGTTCATCTAATAGGCGTTCAAATTCATCTTCTGACATTTCGTCACTTGAATTACTATCAGCTGCCGGTATATTTTCCTCAGCCGTTGCAAGCGCATTTTCTGCCACAGACTCTGCTTGTCCTTCCGGCTGAGATAGTCGATGTAACTCGGCTAGCAAACTAGGATCTGCCGGGCTTAATGGCGCTTTATTTTGTACTTGAGCAAACATTTCATTAATGGTGTCGAGCGCTTTAAGAATAACATCCATTAATGAGGAGGTAACTGATCGTTGTTGATTTCTTAAGGTATCGAAAACATTTTCCGCACCGTGACAGGCATCAACTAACTCGGCAAGTGACAAAAAGCCAGCACCACCTTTTACTGTATGAAATCCTCTAAAAATAGCATTGAGCAATTCCGCATTTTCAGGATCATTTTCAAGCTCAACTAATTGCTCTGACAAGGTTTCAAGTATTTCCCCAGCTTCAATTAAAAAATCCTGAAGAATTTCTTCATCTTGTTCAAATGACATTTAGTAACTCCTATTAAAAACCTAAGCTTGATAATAAATCATCAACGTCGTGTTGATCTGAAACAACATCTTTACGATTTCCAGGATTAACAATCGGACCTTCAACTAAGTTTTCACCTAATTTTGGTAAGTAATTCGATTGCTCTTGTTTGGAAGCCATACCAAAGGCTGTTAGCATATTTATTAAGCTGTCTTCAACCTCACAAACTAAATCAATAACTTTGCGAATAATTTGGCCGGTAAGATCTTGAAAATCTTGCGCCATCAAAACATCCGTCATTAAGCCATGAATTTTGCTGGTTTCTTTTTCTGTTGTTGTCAGTAAAACATCGATATCTCGACATAATACTTTAAAATCAGTAATATCAAGATCATTGTGCATTAATTTATGCCACAGCGGATTAACGTTCTTGATTTGTTGTTGAATATTACTAACCACAGGAAAAATTGATTCAACAACATCCATGGTTTTATTAGCCGCTTCTTCGGTACGATCAATAACAAAATTCAATCTTTCTTTAGCGTCTGGAATGTCCGCAGTCGCTAAATCATTCAAACGTGAATCAAAATGAAAGTTATTCAATGAATTATGCAATTCGCGAGTTAACTTACCTATTTCTTCAAACAATGCAGTTTGAACTGGATTTTGAATTTCTGCAATTAACTCATCCGCTTTGTTTTGCTGATCTGCCTCAAGGTATTTAACCAACAATTTAGCCTGTTCTAAAGAAACATGGATACTAGTATATTTACTCATATAACAGCCTTGTGTAAAAAAATTGGTGATTAACCAAGACGTTGGAAAATTTTATCAAGCTTTGCGCTTAACGTTGCAGCTGTAAAAGGTTTAACAATATAACCATTAACTCCCGCTTGAGCTGCCATGATAATTTGATCTTTCTTCGCTTCTGCAGTAACCATCAATACTGGAATATGAGATAACTTTTCATCCGCTCTAATGGCTTTAAGTAAATCTATCCCTTGCATAACTGGCATATTCCAATCAGTAACAACAAAATCAAAATCACCAGCTTTCAGCATCGGCAGCGCGGTATTACCATCATCTGCTTCTGATATATTGGTGAAACCTAAGTCGCGTAATAAGTTTTTGATTATGCGTCTCATTGTTGAAAAATCGTCAACAACAAGCACTTTCATATTTTTTTCCAAGACACCCTCCGGTGATAACATTTAAAATTTTACAATATTTTTAATATTCTACTTAATTTTGCCACGATTGCATACGAGCTTTTAATCTATGCATCGCTTGACTGTGTATTTGGCTTACCCGTGATTCACTCACATCAAGTACTTGGCCTATTTCTCTAAGGTTAAGCTCTTCGTCATAATACAAGGACAGTACTAAAGCTTCACGCTCGGGTAAAGAAGAAATACACTCTGCTAATGACTTTTTAAAGAAACTTTGTTCAATGTTAGCGTAAGGTTCATCTTGCTGGTGACTGTGGGCTATTTCAATCACATCATCACTAACACCTAAATCATCAAGACCAATAATTTTCCCTGAACTCACGTCATTCAGTATCTGATGGTATTCATTGATTGAAATCTCAAGTTTTTCAGCCACTTCAACATCGGTAACGTCGCGGCCATATTGCGCTTCTAAGCTTTTGATGGCTTCGCTGATCATGCGACTATTTTTATGCACTGAGCGGGGAACCCAGTCACCCCGACGAATTTCATCAAGCATGGCACCACGAATACGAATACCCGCAAAAGTTTCAAAGCTAGCACCTTTGCTATTATCAAAATTATTTGCCGCTTCAAATAAGCCTATCATGCCTGATTGAACAAGGTCATCAACCAAAACACTGGCCGGTAGTCGGGCAAGCAAATGATAAGCAATGCGCTTCACGAGTACTGTGTGTCGCTCCAGCAAGGCCGATTTATCAACACTATAAGTATGTACTTTTAACACGATAACTCACTTGTTTGTTAAATAGGGCCTGTAGAATTTTCATTCTAGTCTCGGCTATAGATTAGGCTTTCAGTTAACAAGGCGACAGACATATTAGGTAGCTATGCTAGTTTACACTTGCTAACGATGTTAGTTAAAAAACAACGATAGACCTTTAACAGGCGGTAAAAAAACCTACACACTTGCTATAGCTAGAGCTCGCTTAACTCATGCAAAAAAAAACACCACGAATTGTCCAATTGTAACCCTGCTTCGTCGTTATGTTCATACCTAGCTACAAGTTAAAAGCTCAACAGCTTTAGTGTTCTAGTAATTGCTCAATAAAGAATTCTAAATGCCCAGAGGCTTGTTTTGGCACTGGCCAGCTCACAATGTTTTTGGCAAGTGCTTTAAGGCCAATTGACGCTGGCGAGTTAGGATATGCCTCGACAATCGCTTGTTGTTTTCTCACAGATTTACGAATATTTTCATCATAAGGTATAACAGCAACCAGCTCTAAAGTGACATCCAAAAATCTGTCAGTGACTTTAGCTAATTTCGCAAATAAATTTTTACCTTCATTCGGGGTGCGCACCATGTTTGCCACCACTTTAAATTTGAATAGCCCGTGATCTCGGCTTAACAATTTCATTAAGGCATAACAGTCAGTAATTGAGGTGGGTTCGTCACACACGACTAATAAAACATCTTGTGATGCACGGCAAAAACTTAATACCATATCTGAGATACCGGCAGCGGTATCAACAATTAAAATGTCAAATTTGGTTTTCATATCACTAAAAGCACGAATAAGTCCGGCATGCTCAGCTGGGGTTAAATCCACCATAGATTGAGTGCCTGATGTCGCAGGAATAATATTAATGCCGGCAGGGCCTTGAATAATAATATCATCCAGTTCACATTCACCCGATAGCACATGCGACAGGTTGCGTTTTACGCGCAAACCTAGCATAACATCAACATTAGCCAAGCCTAAGTCGGCATCTAGCACTAAAACCCGCTTACCTAATTTAGCTAAAGAAATGGCAGTATTTAATGAGACATTAGTTTTACCAACCCCGCCTTTACCGCCAGAAACGGCGATGACTTTTATGTATTCGGGGTTTTGCATTTTTCTTAAGCCACTCGCTTGATCTATCATCTATATAACTTCTCTATGTAATGCCCATTGCAATAAATAATCGGTCATTTTAAGCTGACCTCAACGTACAAAAATCACTTAATGCTGTGGAACCATACATGACTCAAAATGGCCATGTAAGAATCAATCAAGCGCCAAACTACACGGATGGTGATACTTACCTGTAGTCTGAAACAATAAACCTATGCTCTTGAATATTTATGCTTACTTATAATTAGATAATTGCTTACTTAATTCAATTAGCATAATTGCTCTGCCTAACTATACTGCGACGGCTGATACCGGATTACGCCAAGAAACAGTCCCTGAGCTTTGATACTTAGTGGCCATTCGGTCTGCTAGCGTAACCAATTTTTCAGCATTTGCAACCTTAATATCTTCCGGAACTCTTTGTCCATCAGTAAGATAGCCAATAGCTAAACCGTTTTGTAATGATGTGGTGATAATTTCACCGACACTTAGGCTTTCATCTAATTTAGTATAAATGCAGCCCGCTAAAGGAATACTTTTAAAGCGCTCAACATTTTCTTGCATAACACGCTGCTGCGTATTGGCGGCTAATACTAAGTAATTACGAATTCTAACACGCGCATTTGAGATTAAGGTAGTCAAATGCTCAGTTAGACGCATATCTCTTTGCCCCATACCGGCAGTATCGATCAATATTAATTTTTTTTGTGAGAACTGTTGTAACAAGCTATCTAGCTCATCGCCGTCATTGGCCAACTTAACGTGGCAACCAATAATACGACCGTAAGTAGCAAGCTGTTCAAAACCAGCAATACGATAACTATCTGTAGAAATTAATACCACTTGGTCGGCGCCGTGCAGCTGAGCAAAGCGGGCCGCTAATTTCGCAATAGTGGTGGTTTTACCCACGCCTGTTGGCCCAACAAGAGAAACCACGCCACCACGTTGAATAATATCATTGTTAGTGGTGTTTAATTGTTGCGCTATAATATGTTTTGCTTGCTCAAAGGCATCTTTTTCAAGGCTATTGGCTGGAATGTAACCCGCAATTTGATCAGCCACTTGTTCATTAAGACCCATCGCCATTAATTTATTAACCAACACAGCGCGCATCGGATCTTTTTGCGCCATATCTTGCCACATTAGCCCTGACATTTGATGTTCTAATAGCTGACGAATAGATGACATTTCTTTTTGCATATGATCAAACTCACTGCCACTTATTTGACGTTCGCCACGCGAAGCCATTTGCTCAGGTGCAGGTGTTGATGAATCAAGCGAGTTAGTAAAGTTTGCACTGTTTGAGCCATGCCCAGGAGTATCTGCTCCTTGGTTGCCCGCGTGATCCGCTGAGTCTAAATCAGTAGTTTGCGCTAAACGAGTAGTGAAATTTTTAAACTGTTGTTCAATATCTTGTGGTGCAGCACCAGGCTTGTTGTCCGCTTGATGATTAACCTCATGAGTTGAGCTAGCTATTTGACTATTAAATGCCTGTGTTGCTGGCGCTTTATCGTAGCCATTTTGTTGTACTTGTCGGCTTAACAACGCGGCTAAGCTATCGGCTGGCAAAGTGGTTGACGTTTCTGCTGACTGAGGTGAGCTACTAATGGCTACCGTATCTTCAACACTGTCGAATCGGTCAACTTGATGAGTCGGCTGGGTATTGGCAGCCGTACTCGCTTTGCTGTGCTCAGATACTGGTGATTGGGCAGGCTTAACACTTTGGTTATAATCAACCGCAGCCATTAACTCGACACCTTCAGCAATTTTTTTATTAGACATAATGACGGCATCAACACCCAAATCTTCTTTAATTTGTGCGAGTGCGCTTCTCATATCTTTTGCTACATAACGTCTAATTTTCATCGCCAACCCTTATAATTCAGTACAACTTACTTTGAAGTATTTTTTACTGGCCGATAGCGCTAACAATTTTGATTTGCTTATCATCTGGAATTTCTTGATAAGAAATCACCCGTAATCCCGGGATGGTATATTTAACAAATTTAGCTAAAACTGCACGTAAAATACCTGACGTTAATAAAATTGGTGTGTCACCAGCCATTTCTTGCTGTTGTGCACCATCGGTCAAAGATTTCTGTAGTCTTTCTGCTAAACCTGGTTCGATACCTGCGCCATCATCTCCAGCCATTTGCATAGACTGATGCAACATCTGTTCCAACTCTGGTGACAAAGTTATGACAGGTACCTCTACCACAGGTCCAACTAACTCTTGAACGATGAATTTTCGCAAGGTTATCCGAACCGCCGCCGTTAACACTTCAGGGTCTTGAGTCTTAGGACCATACTCAACTAAGGTTTGAATAATGCTACGCATATCACGTACAGCCACCCCTTCATTCATTAAGTTTTGTAGTACTTTTACAATAGTGCCTAATGACAAGACATCGGGGATCAGGCCTTCAATCAATTTAGGATAACTCTTAGCTAACATATCAAGTAAGTTTTGAACTTCCTCATGGCCTAATAGCTGAGCGGTATTATTAGTTAAAATTTGACTTAAATGTGTTGCTAATACCGTGGCTGAATCAACCACCGTATAGCCTAGTGATTGTGCGTGTTCTCGTTGATCTTTTTTTATCCATACAGCATCTAAGCCAAAAGCAGGGTCTTTGGTTGCAACACCATCAAGCTTGCCAAATACTTGACCTGGATTAATAGCCAGTTCTTGATCGTGGCGAATTTCGGCTTCACCTACCGTGACGCCCATCAGTGATATCCGGTAACTGTTAGGATCTAAGTCTAAATTATCGCGAATATGAACGGCTGGTACCAAAAAGCCAAATTCTTGCGAAAGCTTTTTTCTCACGCCTTTAATGCGATTAAGTAACTCTCCACCTTGAGCTTTATCCACCAAAGGAATTAAGCGATAGCCTATTTCGAGACCAATAATATCAACATGATTGACATCATCCCAACCTAGGTCTTTAACTTCGGCTTCTTGTTGCTGACTTTCAACTTCTGCCGCCTGACCTTGTTCAATTAATTGTGCCGCCGCTGCGGCTTTATATTTACTATTAAAAAACGCCACCCCCGCGATTAATATCGCAAAGGTTAAAAAAGCAAAGTGTGGCATTCCAGGCACAATGCCCATAACAAACATCACACCTGCGGCAATATAAAGTGATTTTTCTTGGCCAAGCTGACTACTAACTTGCTCGCCCATATCTTGAGAGGTGTTTTGGCGGGTAACCACGATTGCCGTGCCTACTGAGAGCAATAACCCTGGAATTTGTGCAACTAAACCGTCTCCGATCGTCAGTAGGGTATAAATTTCCACCGCACTGTCAAACGAAAGATCATGCTGCACCATACCAATAATTAAACCACCAACAATATTGATAAAGAGAATTAAAATCCCCGCAATGGCATCACCTTTAACAAATTTACTCGCACCATCCATTGAACCATAAAAGTCGGCTTCACTGGTGACTTCAACTCGGCGTTCTCTCGCTTCATCTGCGGTGATAAAACCGGCATTTAAATCCGCGTCAATCGCCATTTGTTTACCTGGCATAGCGTCTAAAGTAAAGCGCGCAGTTACCTCAGCAATACGCCCTGCACCTTTGGTAACAACAACAAAGTTGATGATAATCAAAATGGAAAAAACGACTAAACCAACCGCATAATTGCCACCAATAACAACCGAGCCAAAGGCTTCAATCACTTTCCCTGCCGCATCAGGGCCTTCGTGCCCCTCAAGTAATACCACTCGGGTACTCGCAACATTAAGCGCTAAACGTAAAATAGTCGCAATCAGCAATACCGCTGGAAATGAGCCAAACTCAAGCGGCTTTAAGGTATAAACCGTGATCAATAAAACCACCAGAGACAAGGCAATATTGAAGGAAAAAAGAATATCCAACAAAAATGCCGGCATAGGTAAAATCACCATACCGAGCGCCGCCATCACGAGGAATGGCGTACCTAAACCTGAAAGTAGGTTAAGTTTTTGTTTCTTTAACTTATTAAAAGTTGCGGCTAACTGCATGAGTGCTTAAGGATAATTTTTTGACGTGTCTTGTAATAGGCAATAATCAGACCAATGTTATTACTTTTGTAATTTAAGCATTTTTATTTTGCATTTTTTAGTATCACCATTGAAGTCTTTGTTCATATAAAAAAATCATAATGCATAAACGAAAAGATTTTTATTCTAGGTCGACAGTTAATCCGAATTAGATAACGCCTATGGCTGCTGATGTGGATTGGGTTATTGTTGCTTAAACCTGTCCAATATTTTTACTGACAGCTGATGACTAATTGTTTAACTACCGACCGACAGCGATGTCTTTTTACTGAAAGCTAATCCCGACCTTTTTTTTCGTCAGAATTAATAGCGAAATTCATCTGGGATGGGTAAGTTTTTGGCCACAGGTTTGGGTCGGCGCGCCTGACCTTTTTTATGGGCACTCAACTGAAAAATAAATGCCAGTATTTGTGCTACTGCCGCAAATAATTGTTCTGGGATTTCTTCATTGGGCTCTGCGGTGTAATATAAAGATCGAGCTAAAGCTGGAGATGCCACAACCTCAATATTATGCTCTTTGGCAATGGTACGGATATGTAAGGCCATTTCATCTATGCCTTTAGCGACTAATACCGGTGCGCCACCCGCTTCAGTGTCATATTTAAGCGCTACTGAATAATGGGTTGGGTTAGTGATCACCACATCAGATTGGGGTACGTCTTGCATCATGCGCCGTTGTGACATTTCATATTGCGCCCTTCTAATCCGACCTTTTGTTTCTGGGCTACCTTCAGAGCTTTTCATTTCATCTTTAATTTCTTGCATGCTCATTTTTAATTGCCGATTATGATTCCACACTTGATATGGCGCATCAATAACCACAATAATGCCAATTGAAAACGCTAAGGCTAAAAACATCCACATCAGTAATGACACCGCATGAGCAAAATTATCCGGAATATTCTCCGTACTTAAACTCAATATTTGGCCAAACAAACTACTCAGTAATAAATATGCTGAAATAAAAACCACAAAAAACTTAAGAATTGACTTAATAAGTTCAACATAGGATTGCACACCAAACATGCGTTTAAACCCAGCCATCGGCGAAAGTTTACTGGCTTTGGGTGCCATAGCTTCCCAAGAAAAACTGATACCGCCCAGCAGCATGTTGCCAATAAAGGCCGCAATAACAATAATAATATGTATCCAAAGAAAAGGTACCGTTATTGCACTGATACTATCACTGATCACTTGATATAAAGCATGCACATCCATGGTTTCTTTCCGACTTAGACTCAGCAGACGAGTCATCATCTTTGCTAGGCCCTCAACCAAAGAATTGCCCATCAGCATCAATGCCGCCGCACTGCCGACTAAAACAAACATAGTGCCTAAATCTTTTGAACGCGCTATTTGGCCTTTTTTTCTCGCGTCAGAAAGTTTTTTCGCCGTGGGTTCTTCGGTTTTTTCACCGCTATCAGATTCGGCCATTAGGGCGCGGCTCCACAATCGATAAGATAACAGCTAAAATCTAAAGCCCGTTGCCATTGCATAACAAAATGACTATAAAAATTACCCATGGTTAACCACATAATTAATAATCCTGCACACATGGTGACAGGAAAACCAATAGCGAAAATATTCAATTGCGGCGCTGCTCGTGTCATAATGCCAAATGAAAAGTTAATTAATAACATCGCCGTTAAAGGTGCAATGGCGAGTGACAATGCGGTGGCAAACATCCATCCACCCCATTGGGCGATTTCTTTAAATTTGATACTGGAAAATTCTGGGGCAGGAATAGGAATAGTGTCAAAACTGGCGACCACAAACTGTAAATAAGCTAAGTGGCCATCCATTGTCCAAAACAATAATGATGATAAAATTAAAAAGAACTGACCTACAGCCGGCACGCTTGTGCCACTGGCGGGGTCAACAAGCGAGGCAAAACCTAAACCCGTTTGCATCGCGATAATTTGGCCCGCTAAGGTAAAAGTATTAACCACCATCACGGTGACAAAGCCGAGCATGATGCCGATAATCATTTGCTCACCAATGAGCAATGTTGTCGCCAATGAAAACATATTATCAACACGAGCAGGCGGTAATGCTGGCATAACCGCGACCGTGACGGCCAAGCAAAGAAACAATTTCACCCGTCCAGGAATGGCTTTTGCCCCTAAGCCTATCATTGACATCACCATGGCTGAAATACGTGTAAACGGCAGCAAAAAATCAGCCATGCTTTGATTAATAATTGACTCAGTGAACTCCATGGCTAACTGACTACGCTAGGGATGCTACCGATGAGTCGAATGGTATAATCCATTAGTTTTTGTACCAACCAATGTCCGCCTATAATTAAAGACAGCAAAGTCACAATTAAACGCGGTAAAAAACTCAAGGTTTGTTCATTTATCGAGGTAGCGGCTTGGAATACTGCTACAACCAAACCAATAATCAGGCTTGGCACAATAACGGCACTCACCAGTACAATCACTAGAAACAGTGCATCTCGTAAAATATCAACAAATACCTCAGGACCCATTACGTGGCTCCCATACCGTAACTTGTTGCCAGTGTACCTATCACTAAATTCCAGCCATCAATCAGCACAAATAGCATTAACTTAAACGGCAAAGATACGATCATCGGCGATAGCATCATCATCCCCATCGCCATTAAGATACTGGCCACCACTAAATCTATGATTAAAAATGGAATAAATAACATAAAGCCAATTTGAAATGCCGTTTTTAACTCACTAATAACAAAGGCTGGAATGATCACTGTCATCGGTAAATCTGTTGGTTTATCAACTTGTGTTATACCTGCCATTTGGGCCAAGGTATCCAGATCTTTAATACGTGTTTGCTCTAACATAAACGCCCGTAATGGCACTTTAGCTTTATTAATCGCCTCAACCGAGGTTAATTGGTCTTGTAAGTAAGGTTGAATCGCCCGAGCATTAATTTCGTTATAGACCGGCGTCATAATAAATAAGGTCATAAACAAAGTAATGCCAATAATAACCTGATTAGACGGGGTTTGTTGTAAACCAAAAGCTTGCCGTAAAATCGCCATGACCACCACAATGCGGGTAAACGACGTCATCATGATCACCGCTGCCGGTATGAAACCTAGCGCGGTCATAAAAATTAATATTTGTAAGGTAACTGAGTATTCTTGCGAACCATCCGGATTAGTGGTCAAGGTTAACGCTGATAATGAAAGGCCATCGGCGGCAAAACTAGTATTGCTAATGAGTAAAAACGACAAAATCGTCACCAGTAAAGTGACGATTTTGTTTAACGATAATAATGATTTTTTATTTTTGTTTATCATAATTTTTTATAGCTTTTTGTTTGAATAGTTTTGCTAACGACTGAGCAAAATCAACACTGTTTTCTGTGGCATTCACCAAGGGTTCATCAAGGGTTTCTAACAAGGTAACCTGCTGTGTGGTGACCCCAAGCAATAATTGTTTATCTCCAGCTTGCACCACCACTAACTTCTCTTTTGCCCCAAGGTGTAAACTTGTGACTATTTTTAAGCCATGGTGAGTTTGACGTACGCCTTGAAAACGCTTTAATATCATGGCACTAATAACAATCACCGCCAGCACCATCAGTAATGACATAATCATGCTCATAGAGTTCATATTAGTGGCAACATGCTTGCCCACTTCAACCTGAACATCCTCAGTTAAAGCAACATCGCTAACAACCTCTTGCGCATGGGCAAAGGCTGCAAAAGCCAACCAGCTTAAAAGTCCTGATAAAGTTTTTTTCATTAGTGACTATTTTAACTTTTTAATACGTTCAACTTGGCTAATAACATCAGTCAAGCGAATACCAAATTTATCATTAACCACAACCACTTCACCATGAGCGATTAAGGTGCCATTGACCATCACATCTAATGATTCACCTGCAACACGGTCAAGTTCAACAACCGAGCCTTGGTTCAGCTGTAGCAAATTTCGAATACTAATATGACTACGTCCTACTTCCATAGAGATGGTAACAGGTATGTCTAGAATCGCATCGAGCTTACGCTTTTCTGCACCTGAGATATTGCCACTATCTTCTTCTAACTCTTCCAATTCAACCGCTTTAGCCGCTTCTGCACTAGCTTGCTCATCCATCGCTTCATCCCACATACCTAAATCATCTTTGTTTTCTGTACTCATACTATTTTGCCTCAATTTTCATCGAGTAGCGTCAAAATACTTACACTACTCGTTTGTTATTTTCTATTATGCCGTTATACAATTTTTACACCAGAGTTAATCAGTCCTGTTTTCTCAATACTGTTTTCTCAATCATGTTTTATCAATATTACTTATCCAGGTTTGTTATAAATAATCGTCTAATAAATGCAGCTCGGCATCACTGTCTAAACGCTTACCACCTTTGGTCAAGATAGTTAGCTCTGATTTAACTGATTCCGGACGCTTAATTTTTGATTCTATTTTCAGCGCTAAATTATTACGACTTTGACCAAGTTGAGCCCTAAATGACGGTAATTTTTCTATTAATACAGTAATATGTTCAGGCATATCAATGGGAATAATGTCACCGGCTTTAAGGTCCATAATTTTTTGCAATGGCAAGGTCACTTCGATGAATTTAGTTGATATCTCGACCGACACGTCCATAATTTCATCACGCAGGGCCTTCGACCAACGCATATCAGTATCTTCTTTATCAGTTTGTAAACCGGCATCAAGTAATTCGCGAATAGGCTCTAACATTGCATACGGTAAAACCACATGAAAATCACCGCCACCACCATCAAGTTCAATATGAAAAGAACTAATCTCCACCACTTCAGTTGGACTAACAATATTTGCCATCGAGGGATTAACTTCTGAATCAAGATATTCAAATGAAACATCCATCACAGGTGACCATGCTACTTTATAATCTTCAAAGATAATTTTTAACAACATTTGCACAATACGGCGTTCAGTGGGAGTAAATTCACGTCCTTCAATTTTCGCATGATATCGACCATCACCACCAAAAAAATTGTCCACTAATATAAAAACCAGTCGCGCTTCCATGGTAATTAGTGCCGTGCCTTTTAAAGGCCGAAAGCGCACCATATTTAAACTGGTTGGCACAAATAAAGTATGTACGTATTCTCCAAACTTGATCATTTGGATACCGTTAATAGAAACTTCTGCGGTGCGACGCATCATATTAAATAAACTAATACGCATATGACGTGCAAAACGTTCGTTGATCATCTCCAACGTTGGCATGCGGCCACGAACAAGGCGATCTTGCGAAGAAAAATCGTAATCAGAGGTCTCTCCTGAATTAGCAGAGTCCTCTAAAGTTTCATCTTCTTCAACATCATCAACACCGTGTAAAAGTGCATCAATTTCATCTTGAGATAATAAATCACTCACTCAATAGTCTCTTTATCTTGTTAGTTTAGTTACACTGTTCACAAACCATAGCCGTTAACTTAAGCAAAAGTTTAATCAAAAATTCAATCAAAAGCTTCAATCAACCAAGCAATCTATTCGCGGCTATTTTTCTTCAAAGGAATTACTGCATGACAAAGCCGGTAAAGAGTACTTTTTCAACCACTGTACTCCCTTCAATTTCAGTCATTACTTTCTGAACTGCTACTAAAGACTTTTGCTTTAAAGCTACTTTTCCTGCACTTGTTGCTAGATCATCAGCATTCGACTTTGAGAAAACACCTAACAAGGCACTTTCAATTAAGGGTACATGTTTTTTAGCGATTTCTTCATTTTCAGCGCCTCGCACCAACAACTGTACACGAATTTCAACAAAGCGATCGCGAGCGATTCCAGGTACATTAAAGCGAAAATGTCTTGGCATAGGCACATACAAAGCTGAGCCAAGTTGAGCACCTACGACTTTTACCGCTTCATTTTCAGCGCCTGTGTCTAAAGCCGCATCGATCTCAGCTTGTGAAATGTCATTATCACCACCAAAGATAAAAAACGCAGCCGCACCGCCAGCAATAGCCAAAACGGCAACAATGGCGATAATGATAATCAACTTTTTCTTCTTACCTGGGTTATCCAGCTTAAGTTCTTTTTCGTCTGCCATGGTTTCTACCTGTGAAAAGTTTTTATATCTATTGTTAAACTATATCGTTGAATAGCTGCTAATCCAAAGGGTTTATCAAGTATTGTCAGTGTATTCATGAATTAAGCATAGTAATCGATACCGGTTGACGAAGCTTTGAGCACATTCACTATTGCGTTATCATTTTCACTGAAACTGTCTTCAGCCGACTGGGCATTTTGACCCTTGTTAGACTGGCTGTCAAAACCATCACCATCTTGCTCTTTTGCTTCGCGCTGTTCGATATTTGCCTCCCCAACATCAACACCACTTTCAGCTAACATATCGCGTAACTTGCCCATATTTTGCTCTAAAGCCTCTCTTGCTTGCTGGTTTTGCACCACAAATTGCACCGCGGCTTGCTCATTTTGTAAATTCACTCGCACATGAATATTACCCATCTCTGGTGGGTCAAGTTGAATTTCCACTTGTTGAATTTTTTGGTTGATCATCACCATCACTTTATCTTTAACAGCATCGGCAAAATCTTTACGGTAAATAGCAATAGTCTCAGTCTGCATAGTGGCAAATGATTTTTGTGTTGAGACAGTATTTGTCGTTAATTGATTTACCGTACTTTCAAAACTTTGCTCTTGCTGGGCAGCTAACTCCGCAGCACTTGTCAGCGGCTTGGCTTGATCAACTAATGTTTGATTAAACACTGACGCCACTTTGTCAACTTGTGGTGTTAGCTTGTCGCCCTCAGTTTTAGCGGTTTTTTGTGCCTCGAGCATGGCACTGGCTAATTTATCAACGTCTTCATTTACCGCTGTTTTCTGATTAGTATCAAGTTTTGTATCCGTAACCGATGTTGATACCACAGTAGCTGTACTTTGATTAACAAGATGAGTTTTTGCGGCTTCGATATCGCTACCAGGTTTAAATTCACTCGCTTTATCGCTGGCACTATTTTGCAATGCGCTATTGTTAGTTATTTGGTCAACATCTTGGGTTTTATCTACGCCAGCATTGCCTTCTTCATTTAATGCTTTTATACCTGCTTGCTTTGCCATTAGCTCGGCATCATCAATGCTAGCTTGCTCACTCGTTAAGGACGTTGTGCCGTCAGTGGTTGTTTGCATATAGCCTGATTTAACGCCGCCCGGCAATGCCCCTTCAGCAGTATTATTTGCTGCAGATTTTGTCAACAATTGCTCTGCACCACTTAACATTTTTAATAAATCAACCGCGTCATCATTTTCAACATTGCTCGCTAAGTCACTTTGGGTTTGAGCTTGATGTTCAGTTTGAGTTTGAAAGCCAAGATAGGATTTTAGCTCAGCGTTTGGCGCAGAGAGATATTTGGCATCGTCTATCGGTAAAGGCACGGGTAAAGTATGATCATCTTCAACTTCATTGCCCTTGGCTAAACGCTCGCTTTTTAAAGCCTGTTGGTGTTGTTCTGCCGCTTTAGAGACAAAATTGCCATATGGCTCAGTATTTTGCTCTGACTCTTCCGCTTTTTTTCTTAAATAGTGTTGCTCCATCGCATCATTAAATGCGTTGCTTTTAGCTTGACTTTTTATTGACGACCCACCTTTAGCACCAGGGGTGTCAAGGCTTTGGCCAGCATCAGTAGACAATATATTCATTTGAGACATAACAGACCTTTCTTAAATGTAGACTTAAGCACAATTTAATAAATTATTTCTATTGTTAATTAAGCAATATTCATTCCAAAAATAATTTTCAAGAGAGAAGGCAGTATGATCCTGCTTGTCTCTACCTGTGACCAAATCGTGCCGCTCTAATAGGCAGTTCAGCGCTAAAGATTAAAGTGAACTAAATATAAAAGCATCAATAACAAGCCTTGAGTTTGAATCTTGATGCTGATGGGGTTTACTCAAGTACTTAATCTATTGTTTCTATTATTAAAATGGCAGAGTTTAGCGGCGGCGGCGAACAAATTGTTGTGTCGCCATTTCATCAAACATTTTTTGTTCTTTTTTATTCGCGACTAATTGCAGGGCAGCAAGCTTTTTATTACGTAGTAATTCTACCGCTTGTATTTTTTGCCTTTGCTCTAACCATTGTTTTTTTCGCGTATCAACTAATGCTTTAGCTTGATGAACCGCAACTTTAACCTGTTGAGAGGCGTTATCTAGTTTCGCGATAAAAGCATGAAAATGGCTATATGTTGCACTATCAATACCCTCGATTGAACGCTGATTAAGCCGGCGCATATATTCTAAACGATAATCGCTAACACTTTTTAAACGCGCTTTGTTTTGTTCATAATCGACCTCTGCGACTTGTAATGCTTGTGAGGCTTTTTGTTCTTTATCAAGTTCATACTTATGTAAGGTGTTCAACTGTTTCATCGGTTTAGTGACCTATTCGTTATTGTGTCTACTGATTTTTATTGGCATGAGCTTGCGCTGCCGCTAATACTTCCTGCAGCTGAGTTAAACTTTGATCATAAGGAATAATTTCAAGCGTTTTTTGCTGCAAAAAAAATTGAATCACGGGTTGCAAGTCAATCGATTGATCTATTCTTGGATCCGTCCCTCTGCTGTAGGCGCCAATGGCAATCAAGTCTTTATTTTCTTGATATAAGGCATAAATCTGCCGTAGTTGCCTAGCAAGTTGCTGATGTTCTTGGCTGGTTACCATCGGCATAACTCGACTAATTGAGCCTTCAATATCAACCGCTGGATAATGCCCGGCATCAGCTAATTTTCGAGACAAAACAATATGACCGTCTAAAATGGCACGGGCAGCATCAGCAATTGGGTCTTGTAAATCATCACCTTCGGTTAATACAGTAAAAAATGCACTGATTGAACCTTGGCCGTCCCCGCCATTGCCGGCTCGCTCAACGAGTTGGGGTAATTTAGAGAAAACTGATGGCGGATAACCTTTCGTTGCCGGTGGCTCGCCTACCGCTAGTGCTATTTCGCGCTGCGCTTGTGCATAACGGGTCAGTGAATCTACCAGCAATAAAACATTTAAACCTTGGTCACGAAAGTATTCGCTGATCTGCACTGCGGTTTCACAGCCCTTAAGCCGCATTAACGCTGAATTATCGGCCGGTGCTGCCACCACCACAGAACGCGCACGACCTTCTTCACCCAAAATTTCTTCAATAAATTCTTTAACTTCTCGTCCACGCTCGCCAATTAAACCCACTACAATAACATCAGCGTTTGTGCCACGTGTCATCATACCTAACAGCACACTTTTACCAACACCTGAGCCCGCAAACAAGCCCATTCGTTGCCCAACACCAACGGTTAGAAAACTGTTAATCGAGCGCACTCCAACATCTAGAGGCTCTGTAATGGCTCGTCGTGATAGAGGATTGATCGGTGAACTGTCATATTGATAACTATCAGATGCTTTAATCGGCCCTTTACCGTCAAGCGGTTTGCCAACACCGTCAATAACTCTGCCTAACAAGTCCATTGATAAGGGTAAACGTGCTTTAGTCGATAAAGGCACGACTCGTGCGCCAGGTAATACCCCTTGCAAGCTTTGTTCTGGCATTAAAAATGTTATATCTTGGGCAAAGCCAACAATTTCTGCAATCAGCTCGCCTTGTGAGGTTTCCACCAAACATTGGCTACCAACCGCGGCTTTAACGCCAACCGCTTCTAAAGTTAACCCCACCACACGCACTAAACGCCCGGCAACAGAGACACTGTGCGGGTGAATAAATTTTTCACTATTTTTTAAACGTTCAGTTATGCGATTTATATCAACCATAGAAATTTTTACGCTTATTGATAAAGTTTAACAGGACAATATTTGTCGTTAGATAGTTAAGGTGTCTCGGGTTTATTTTTGTAAGTTTCATGACTTATTTTTTATTGAGATTCGTTTTATTGATATAATTTTCTTGATATAAGGTTTATTGATATAAGTTTTTTGATATATAGCTTATTGATGTAAAGCTTATTGATGTAAAGCTTCTAGCAAAAACGAGTCCAAAACCTCATTCAAACGTGATTTAACACTCAGATCAATATTAGAAGTGCTGTTTTCAATTTGACAACTCCCGGGGCTTAATTGTGGCGCAGCCAATAAGCGCCAACCTTGTTCTTGAATATGTGCTGCACCAAATTGTTCTTCTACCAATTTAATGTCTGTGGGATGCAATAAAATTTGGGTTTGAGACTCTTGTGCCGGTAAGGCTTTAATACCTTCAGCGATAGCCGATAATAAAATATCTGGGTTAGTTTTCGCTTCATGCTTAGTCACCGCTTGAGTTAGTTGCACGACTAACTGTAATAGTTGCGCTTCAACATTTTTTTCAACATTAAGCAAAGGCTGATGTAATTGGTCTAATAGGGTTTGCATTGCCGCGATTTGTTGTTCGCTGGTTTCTTTACCTTCGGCTAAACCTTGTATCACACCTTCTTCACTACCTGAAATAAGACCCGCTTCATGACCACTGGTTTTACCTTCATCAAAACCTTTAGCAAAACCGTCTGCTTTTCCCTCACTAAAGCCTTCTTCAAATGCGGCTTGACGAATGTCTTCCATGTCTTGTGCCGTTAACGGCACAGGCTCATTCACTTCTGTCTCTTCTGGTGGCTCATAACGCCAGTTCATTGGCTGGCCTAAGGCATTAGTTTTATTAACCTTTGTATCTTCGTCTGGTTGCACATTAGGTGCTGACCAGGTATCAACCTTTTCAATTTTTTTTTCCGCCATCGCCCCAGTGCTTGGCTCAGAATCTGCTGCCATTAGGTTACACTCTCTGATGTTTGATTATAAGAATTCATCGCCGCCACCGCCGCCGCCTAACATAATTTCACCGGCATCAGATAATCGATGTGCAACCGCCAAAATTTCTTTTTGCGCGGCTTCAACTTCACTAATGCGTACTGGCCCCATCACTTCAAGATCATCCGCTAGCATTTCTGCAGCACGTTTAGACATATTGGCCATAATTTTTTCTTTTAAGGCTTCATCAGCACCTTTTATTGCTTTCATGAGCGCATCTTGCTGAACTTCTCTTAAAATGGCTTGGATACCTCGGTCGTCAACATCGGCAAGGTTTTCAAAGACAAACATAAGGTCTTGTATTTGCTGACTCATTTCTTCGTCATGTTCGCGAATTGAAGTCATCAACATACCTTCAACATTATTGTCTAAATAGTTCATGATGTCTGCAGCCGCTTTCAAGCCGCCCATTTTCGCGGCTTGTGCACCCGCTTGACCGGCAAATTGTTTTTCCATGATCTCATTTAATTCTTGCAATGCCGCGGGTTGAACTTCTTCTAAATTAGCAATACGCATCATAAGATCCAAGCGCACTTTGTCGGCGAATTGGGTCAGTATTTCTGCTGATTGATCCGGTTCAAGGTAAGATAAAACGATGGTTTGAATTTGAGGATGTTCATTACGAATAATGTTCGCCACTTGCTTTGAGTCCATCCATTTCAAAGAATCAAGGCCCTTAGCACCACCACCTTTGACAATTTGATCGATAAGATTACCGGCTTTATCTTCGCCTAATGCTGCGGTTAATGCTTTGCGGACAAACTCTTCACTTTTGAAACCAATAGTAGAAAAATTTTGAATTTCGTTAATAAATAACTTATGCACGGCGGTAATTTTTTGTTGAGTAAAATCTTCCATACCGGCCATGATCATACCCACTTTTTGCACTTGCTTCGGCTCTAAGTGTTTTAGTATCTGTGCCGCATCTTCTTCTGAAAGACTCAACAATAAAATCGCGGCTTTTTCAGCGCCGTCAAGTTTATTGACGTCATAGCCAGACGATTGTTGCTCTGCTAGTTCTTGATTTTCATCACTCATTTTCGGTTAACCAACTTTTAACGACTTGCGATGATAATTCTGGCTCGTTTGCCACTAAGGCCCGTACCGCTTTTAATATATCGCCATCGCGATGTAAATCAGGCAATTGTAAACTACCATCAGGAGCAAAGCCAATTGAGCCAGCATCAAAGTCAGATGATAACATGTCCATGGTTTCATCACCCAAATCAACATGACTATCAAGCGACTTATCACCGTAGTCACTCGGGGTTTTTTCGGGATGAATTAGGCGTTTTAACATCGGACGCACCACGGCAATAAACAAGATAGCAATTAAGATAACCGCCCCAAGCAATTTTGCATATTTATAAATAGTAGGATCTTTCCACCATGCTAGTGGCGCCACGGCTATAATTTCTGGGCGAGAAAACGGTAAAGTAACCACCTCTAATGAATCACCACGTTGTAAGTTAAAACCAATACTGCCTTGCAATAAACGACGAATATTAGCCATTTCTTGTACAGAGCGTGGTGTTGGTACAGGTTCACCTTCAGCATTTAACTCAGACAAGTAATCTAAGGCAACAGAGACACTAATGCGATGAATAACGCCGGTTTGTTGTTTGGTGTAGCTAATAGCCTCGTCGAGTTCATAATTACGTGTCGACTCTGTATGCTTACGACCCGGCATGGTTTGCTGTTGAGCATTGCCCGTAGCATCTTCGGGAATATTACTGTCCAGCGGGGGTTGATTCGTTAACGCACCTGGAATACCACCGAGTAAACCACCAATGGTATTATCTTCAACTTTCATTTCGCTACGCAAAGCTGGTAAATCTGAATTATAACGCCGCTGAGTTTCTTCAGTATTGGTAAAGTCCATGGCCACGTCAACTTGGGCGGTAAAGTTGCCTAAACCTACAACGGGAATTAAGATCGAATCAATCTTATCCATGTATTCTGCTTCGCGTTTTTGTTCAATTTCGAATTCTTTACGTGAGCGTGACGACACAGAATCTTGTGAGCCAGAATTTAATAAACGACCATTTTGGTCGGTCACCGTGACCCGATTCGGCGATAAACTTTGCACGGCTGATCCGACAATATCTACTACAGCGTCAACTTCTTCTTCAGATAACAGGCGGCCACGACTCAAGGTCAGTACCACAGTAGCTGACGGATTTTTTTCACGTTTAGCGAAAACATTTTCACGTGGAATGGCTAATAAAACTCGAGCGCGTGAAATAGATTTTAACTCTTCAATGGTGCGGGCAAGTTGCTGCTCTCTAGAATGCTTTAAACGTTCAGTTTCAAGCCGTTGACTCACACCAAAACCCATATCTTGCATAAGAATTTCGCTGCCCTCAGAAGGCGCATCACTTAGGCCGCCACGAGCTAGCATCAACTTAACATCTTGGTATTGGTCACTTTCTACCGATATTGTGTTGTTTTCTTGGCGGTATTCAACTTGCTTGCTGTCCAGAAAATCCATGGTTTTAATTAATTGCTCGGTGGGCAATTTAGTTAAAAAACGATATTCTGCTTCATTGGCTAGCATAATAACAAACACAGCAATCGCGAAACAAATCGCTAGCGCAATCACTATGGTCATTTGACGTAGAAAATCAACATTACCCATAGCCGCGGCTAAACCTGACTTTTGTTCACCAACATCATCTGAACTATCGTTGGCGACTAAGTCATTGTTACTATCTGCCACCGTTAAATTTGTGTTGTTTGTTGAATCTGCCACTTACTTCTCTCCGCGTCACTATCGTTTTATGCTTAACCACTGAGCCGTTATACGGGCATGCTCATAATTTCTTTATAAGCTTCAACAAACTTATTACGCACCTGAACGGTCGCATCGAAAGCAATACCTGCCTTTGACGCCGAAATCATGGTGTCAGCCAAAGTAACACTGCGATCGCCAAGTTCAAAAGCGGTACGCTTAGCACCCGCATCTTGTTGTAGCTCATTGACATTATTAACGGCATCTTTTAATAAGCTACCAAAGTCACTACCGGCTTTGCTCACCGGTGGTGTGCCCATGCCATTTGCTTCACCTATGGGTAGTTTATTACCCATAGCTTCCATCGACATGCTTTGCATTTGAGCGTATAAAGAATTAGTTTTAATATCCATGGCTATCTCGCTTTCGTCAATTTCTTGTTACTTAATGTTACCTAAGGTTAAAGCAAGCATAGTGCCAAGCTAAATAATATCGCAAAATATTGAAAAAATCACCTGATAAAAAAGCTAGAATGTCTTTTGAAATCTTTAAAAAGACTTTAAAATCAGATAGAAACTAAAAATAAATAAATATCGTAAATATAAATAAATAATTAATGAAACGAAAAAAACGACGTTAATGCGTCGTTTTTTTGTTACAAACAGGTACTAAGCCTATTTTTTCTTAAAGTGGGATATTAATACCACTATCACGCATACGCGCAATTTTATAACGTAAGGTGCGTGGACTAATACCTAAACGCTCGGCCACATCTTTACGACTACCGCGACAAGCATGCAAAGTGTCCAGTATTATTTGATGTTCTTGTAATTTAAGTTCACTGCCGAGTTTGTCATTTTTTTCCGCGTTTACTGCCTCACTTGCTACCTTGGGTGTTTCAAAGTCATCGATCAATAAATCATTCGCATCAATGCAACGATCACTTTGTAAAATTAACGCCCGTTGAATAACATTGTCTAACTCTCGCACATTACCAGGCCAGTCGTAAGCCAGTAATTTACTACGCGCGGCGGCGGTGAATTCAGGAATAACATTACCGTCTTTTTGACAAATACGGCTAATAAGATGGGTCGCCAAGGGTAGAATATCATCACGACGTTCATTAAGTGGCAACCAGGTTAATGGGAATACATTCAGTCGATAATATAAGTCTTCTCTAAAAATACCACTTTGCACAGCGGCTTTTAAATCGCGATTACTGGTGGCTATCACTCTAACATCTAAGCTGATGGTTTTACGTCCACCTATGCGTTCTACTTCTCGCTCTTGCAACACGCGTAAAATTTTGGCTTGTAAACTTAAGTCCATTTCGGTTATTTCATCAAGTAAAATAGTGCCACCTTGCGCTTGTTCAAACTTACCCGGACAAGCTTGAATAGCGCCAGTAAAAGCGCCTTTTTCATAACCAAATAAAGTGGCTTCAAGCATATTTTCAGGAATAGCAGCGCAGTTAATCGCCACAAAAGGCGCTTGGCTACGTGGTGAGTAATTGTGAATATATTGTGCCAGCACTTCTTTACCTGAGCCACTAGGTCCCAAAACCATCACAGAGGCGTCAGTATTTGCCACTTTTTTGGCGAGATTTAATAACTCAAGACTTTGCGCATCAGCCACAATAGGGTCGCCACCATCATTGACTTGTAACGGCACATACTGACTGACCATATTCAGTAAAACTTCTGGCGCAAAGGGTTTTGCCATATAATTGCGAGCACCGTCTCGCATGGCCTGTACGGCATCATCAATAGTGCCATAGGCGGTCATGATCAATACTGGCAATTTTGGATAGTTATGGCGAATACTTTTCAATAACGACAGTCCTGACATGCCGCCCATTTGTACATCACTCACCACTAAATCGACGTTATGCGACTTAAGTTTTATCAGTGCGTCTTCACCTGAGTCTACGGCTAAACATTGATAGCCCGCCAACAGCAAAGTATCAACCAGTGCCTCTCTCAGTCCGGCGTCATCTTCAACAACCATTATTTTACTTGTGCTCATGACTAAGCTCCTTAGACAAAAATGCCTCATTTTCATGCTCAGTCAATGCCGCCTTAGTCTCTTCACTGACCAGTAAGGGTATTTTCATACAAAAATGTGCCCCTTCACCTGGCTGACTTAACAAGCTCACTTCACCTTGGTGTGCATTAGTGACAGATTTTACCACCGCTAGGCCTAAACCTGTGCCTTGGCTTCTTGAGGTATAAAAAGGTTCGAATATTTTATCGGCTAGCTCGCCACTAATGCCCGGACCATTATCACGCACACTAATGTAGGCATATTCGCCCTGACAGTAAGCACTAATGTTGATAACGGCATCGGCTTTAATGACAGATAAACTATTGTGTATTAAGTTTTGAATTGCCCCCGACAAGGCACTCACATTGCCTAAAATCTCGCAGCCTTGTTGGCAAAAATGCAAATTAACTTTTGCGCCAGCTTGACTCACTTGCGGCTCAATGACTTGCTTGGCTTGCTCAATCAGTTGGTTAATATTAACCGGTTCAACAACCGCTTTACTGCCACTTTTAGCAAACAACAGCATGTCATTAACTTGCTGCTCTAAGTCATGTAGACGTAACATTAATTTGTCTTGAAAATTACCCCGTGCCTCTTGGCTGAGTTTTTTATTGCGTAGATTAGCGCCATATAGCATGGCAGCCGATAATGGTGTACGAATTTGATGAGCCAATTTTGACACCATACGCCCTAAAGACGATAGTCGCTGTAATTGGCCAAGCTTATCTTGTAAAAGTCGCGTTTCGGTTAAATCAGTGATCATGATCAACTGCCCAGGTTGGCCACCTAAAGTGGTAATTTCTAATTTTACCCGGCGACCGTCATTTAACGAAACCTCGTGCCAATCATCAGCGCGGGGTTTAAAAGAGCGTTTAATTACACCAAACCAAGGTTGACCCAAAATGGGTTCATCAAGCAAACGTTTAGCGCTGTCATTAATTTTCACCACAATACCGTTGCCATCAAGCATGATCATCCCCGTTGGCATAACATCAATAACGTGTTGCAGTTGTTTGTTTTGTTGACGTAAGTACGCCAATTCACCCGCGTAGTTTTCGCTTTCTAGTCGATTGGATTGCTCGCGTTTAAAACTAACCTCATCAAATGAAGTTACTACACGATTCAGCGCAGAATGGGCTGAAGAAGAATTGGTCGATGTCGAATAGGCAAGTGCCATAATATTTTACCCGAGTAAAGAAGTACACCCGAACAAAGCATTAAGTATGCCAACCAATTAAACTCATATTATTCAGTAATTAAAGCACATTATTTCGATTAAAACTGGCTGTCAATAAAATGGCTAACATCATAAAACCGTTAAAAAAATACTGAACGCCGATCTAAGATCGCTATTACCATGTCTATTTAACAATGGGTATTTAACTGACTTTATTGGCTGTGCTAAAAAGTAAAACGCCCTTGAAATAATTATTATTTCAAGGGCGTTTTACGCAATTAAGTTAACAAAGCAACGCTAACTTGTCTTGCTGTTACCTAGCGCTTATGGCCGTGAATAATTAGCTTACTTTCTGGAGATTATATTTACGCATTTTTTCCACCAAGGTAGTACGGCGCATACCTAAAAGCTCAGCTGAACGAGCAACAACCCAATCATTTTTACCTAAGGCTTGGTTAATCAAGGAAATTTCTAAATCAGCTAAATACTCTTTTAGGTTCAGACCATTATTTGGTAAAACATCAAGGATATTGCCACTATCAGCGCTCGCATCTGCTGAGCTAGTTTGTGCCATAGCCTCCTCTTCATCTTCATCGTCATAATCAGCACCTGAAAACATTTCATTAATTGCTTCACGTTCTTGTAACTCTTCAGGATATTCAGGTTGATAGTCATCTATATCTAAGTGTTGATACTTCAACGGTAGTTGTCCAACATTCACCACCTGCTCGCCATACATAATAATCATACGTTCAATTAAATTGGAGAGTTCTCTCACATTACCGGCCCAGGTATGCTCTTTTAACGATTCAATCGCTTGTTCCGTAAAGCGCACTGACTGCCCTTGCTCAGCAGAAAATCGTGAAATAAGCTCTTGCAACAAGAGTGGAATATCTTCTTTTCGCTCTCTTAGCGACGGAGTTTCGATAGGGAAAACATTTAATCGATAGTAAAGGTCTTCACGAAAATGATTAGTTTTAATCATGTCTTCTAAATGTTGATGTGTCGCCGCCACAATTCGAACATTAGCTTTTAAACTTTTAGCGCCACCTACCCGTTCAAAGGTTCGTTCTTGTAATACACGTAATAATTTTACTTGCATGGGTTGTGGCATATCACCAATTTCATCCAGAAAGAGTGTGCCGCCTTCCGCCATTTCAAAACGACCTTTGCGCGTAGAAATAGCGCCGGTAAATGCCCCTTTTTCATGGCCAAACAGCTCACTTTCTAATAAATCAGCGGGAATAGCACCACAATTAACTGGCACAAATGGCCCTTTACTTCGCTCTGACAAGTTATGAATATTTCGCGCAACCACCTCTTTACCTGTGCCCGACTCACCTAAAATCAAGACACTGGCCGAAGTAGAGGCCACTTGTTCAATTAAAAATCGTACCTCTTGCATTGCACTACTCGTACCCACCAAAGAGCGAAATAAAGAGTTTGGACGATTAAAACCACGTTTTGACGGCAGGTTATTATGGTATTGGTGACTATGGTGCACTAACTCGGTCAATTGTGCATAATTTAGCGGTCTGGTTAATTCACCAATGACATTGACATAACCACTCAATTGTTTTTTATCAATAACATCGTGATAAATAAAAGGGTAGGTTGGCTGAGATTTAATAATATTTTGTAACTTTTCAGAAACGTCTCCACATAAAATAATGGTCAGAACATTCGGCACTTCAGCTAGATATTGATCAATTTCTTCTTCAGCAAAAACATGAAAATACTCGCCGACAAAAGCTAAAACTGTTTCTATTTGATGACGTCTTGTCGCATCATTATCGACAACTAAAATATATTTTTTTTCTTGCATTTTTTGCCTTTGTATTGGTTGACTTCACGTTAGCTTATCTTGCGCTTTTTGATCTTACGCAAGAGCCTAACAAGTCATTTATTATTATAAGCTGCCGCCATTATTCACTTGCTGTCATGATTAATCAACAATAAATTGACACTTGTCTGTCATTTTATTGTCAGTTAAAGTAAAAGAGAAGCCAGCCGATACAGGGTAAGTAACGAAAATAGCTTATGGTTAATACTCACATGCACACAAGTAAAAAAGGTCCTATTAAGGCCATGTCAAAAAAACAACAACTAAGCTTACCTATAATCACTTGAATGATCTTTATATTTAAACAAGCAGATAATTGCTTATATTTCATTACAATACTGTTTTTTTTAAGTCTAAATCAAAAGTGGCATGAAATAAGCTTGTCTGAGCAACACGATTAGAAATAAAATTTAATAGGAATATTCGATGTTAATTATTAACGGTACAGCTGAGCTTATGAAAGATAATGGCAGCTTTCAAAAAGGCGACAGATACGAGTTCAATATGTTCTCAGTAAATATGCCGCTAGAAGATCAACTTGTGCAGATAGAAGACTATTTAGTAACACGCGGTTGGGACAATATTGAAGTGGCCGATAATGGCATAGTTGCAGACCCTAAAGCCATTGAGCACGGTGTGTTACTCGCCGCTTACGAAAAAGCTAAAAGCGAAGGTTTTGCTGTCACCATTAATAACCAAGCTTTACTATAATTTATAATATTCAATTTTAAATCTAATGTATTTTAGTATAATAGATTATTGTCTTACAGTTGGAGATATCTATGATTCACGCGTCATTAAAGAAATATCAACAAGTTAACAAAAGTACCGCTCAACAAGCGTCACCTTATCAATTGGTCGCCATGTTATTTCAAAAATTACTTGATAACATTGCCACTGCTAAAGGCGCTATTACCCAAAAAAATTACGCTAAAAAAGGCACTGAGATTTCAAATGCCATTTCCATTATAGGTGTTTTAGAGGCTTCACTTGATTTTAAACAAGGTGGAGAAATATCAAATAATTTAGCGTCTATCTACGTTTATTGCTCAGAACAATTACTAGCCGCTAGCGTAAGTAATGATATTGATAAACTCAATGAAATTGCTCAAATATTAATCCCTATTAAGTCAGGCTGGGATAATATACCCCTTGATACTCAACAAGAAGTAAGCTTCTAGTGGCTTTAACAGCCATTGAAAATTTAGCTGATATTATTGAGGTATCTAAACTGCTCCTTAAGCATTTAGATACCGCAGATATTCAGGTTCAGAGTGAGAATGAAACAAATAGTAGAGTAGAGAGTGAAATAGAGGGTGGAATAGGCAGTGTAAGAGATAATAAAAAGTCGATTGCAGAGTCAACCAGCCATGATAACAGCGAGCAAATTAATACAGCAAAGCTGCTTAAATTGATCAAGAACAGAGAAGAGAAAATTTATCAGTTATTCGAGCACTTTAGCCCAGAAGAATTACAATTGCATCTTGCACAACTGCAAACTATGGCGGCACTAGACAGCCAACTTATTGAAAAAGTAAATCGTACTCAACAGTCAGCTAAGTCAGAAATATTGACCTTAAAGAAAAACAAAAAGGCGATAAATCTCTATCAAAAACTGTAAAGACAATCATAGATAATACTATTATTACCATGCCACCTTTTCTTAACTGATCAACAACATAATACCTGTTGCAGGGGTTTGTTGTTCTATCAGCATAATCCCCCGCTTAACAGTTGACGGACTAAAGTCCGACCTACAAAACAATTGCCCAAGGCTATATTTTCACTCGAAGTCACTATGTAGGTTTGATGTAG
>NZ_JACGVF010000087.1:0-3207 GCF_014077085.1 Colwellia sp. MB02u-9 | reverse complement strand
TCTAAATAGAAGCCTAGCAATGTCCTACTCTCACATGGGAACTCCCACACTACCATCGGCGCTAACACGTTTCACTTCTGAGTTCGGAATGGGATCAGGTGGGGCCATGTCGCTATTGTCGCTAGACAAAAAGGGTACAATCTAAAAAGCTGTATCAGTGAGACGTGTCTCAGTGATGTATAAATACGTTTGTCTTCTTTGTTTCTCTTATTCATCACTCATGTACGTGATGTTGCATATTCCTACGCAATACTACTATGTCAAACGACACACAACTTAAAACCACTTGGGTGTTGTATGGTTAAGCCTCACGGGTAATTAGTATTGGTTAGCTCAAGACCTCGCAGTCCTTACACACCCAACCTATCAACGTTGTAGTCTCCAACGACCCTTTAGGGAGCTTAAAGCTCCAGTGAGAACTCATCTCAAAGCCTGCTTCCCGCTTAGATGCTTTCAGCGGTTATCAGTTCCGAACGTAGCTACCGGGCAATGCTATTGGCATAACAACCCGAACACCAGCGGTTCGTCCACTCCGGTCCTCTCGTACTAGGAGCAGCCCTCTTCAATTCTCAAACGCCCACGGCAGATAGGGACCGAACTGTCTCACGACGTTCTAAACCCAGCTCGCGTACCACTTTAAATGGCGAACAGCCATACCCTTGGGACCGACTTCAGCCCCAGGATGTGATGAGCCGACATCGAGGTGCCAAACACCGCCGTCGATATGAACTCTTGGGCGGTATCAGCCTGTTATCCCCGGAGTACCTTTTATCCGTTGAGCGATGGCCCTTCCATACAGAACCACCGGATCACTATGACCTACTTTCGTACCTGCTCGACGTGTCTGTCTCGCAGTTAAGCTGGCTTATGCCATTGCACTAACCGTACGATGTCCGACCGTACTTAGCCAACCTTCGTGCTCCTCCGTTACTCTTTAGGAGGAGACCGCCCCAGTCAAACTACCCACCAGACAGTGTCCCCAAGCCCGATAAGGGCCCTAGGTTAGAACATCACGCATACAAGGGTGGTATTTCAAGGTAGACTCCACCACATCTAGCGACATGGTTTCATAGTCTCCCACCTATCCTACACATGTAGGAGCAATGTTCACTGTCAAGCTATAGTAAAGGTTCACGGGGTCTTTCCGTCTAGCCGCGGGTATACGGCATCTTAACCGCAATTTCAATTTCACTGAGTCTCGGGTGGAGACAGTGTGGCCATGATTACGCCATTCGTGCAGGTCGGAACTTACCCGACAAGGAATTTCGCTACCTTAGGACCGTTATAGTTACGGCCGCCGTTTACCGGGGCTTCGATCATGAGCTTCTCCGAAGATAACCCAATCAATTAACCTTCCGGCACCGGGCAGGCGTCACACCGTATACGTCATCTTTCGATTTTGCACAGTGCTGTGTTTTTAATAAACAGTTCCAGCCACCTGGTTACTTCGACTCTCCGATGCTTACTGAGCAAGTCATTCACATTAGAGAGCGTACCTTCTCCCGAAGTTACGGTACTATTTTGCCTAGTTCCTTCACCCGAGTTCTCTCAAGCGCCTTAGTATTCTCTACCTAACCACCTGTGTCGGTTTGGGGTACGGTTCCTATATATCTGAAGCTTAGAAGCTTTTCCTGGAAGCATGGCATCAATGACTTCAACTCCGTAGAGTCTCGTCTCGTATCTCAGTGTTTAATGAAGTCCCGGATTTACCTAAGACAACCACCTACATACTTTCACACGGACTACCAACGCCGTGCTCACCTAGCCTACTCCGTCCCTCCTTCGCAATATATAGAAGTACAGAAATATTAATCTGTTTCCCATCGACTACGCGTTTCCGCCTCGCCTTAGGGGCCGACTTACCCTGCCCTGATTAACATGGGACAGGAAACCTTGGTCTTTCGGCGGGGGAGTTTTTCACTCCCCTTATCGTTACTCATGTCAGCATTCGCACTTCTGATACCTCCAGCAAGCTTTACAACTCACCTTCAACGGCTTACAGAACGCTCCCCTACCACTTGTTCCTAAGAACAAATCCGCAGCTTCGGTGACTAGTTTAGCCCCGTTACATCTTCCGCGCAGACCGACTCGACTAGTGAGCTATTACGCTTTCTTTAAAGGATGGCTGCTTCTAAGCCAACCTCCTAGCTGTCTATGCCTTTCCACATCGTTTCCCACTTAACTAGTACTTTGGGACCTTAGCTGGCGGTCTGGGTTGTTTCCCTCTTCACAACGGACGTTAGCACCCGTAGTGTGTCTCCCGCATATCACTCATTGGTATTCGGAGTTTGCAAAGGGTTGGTAAGTCGGGATGACCCCCTAGCCTTAACAGTGCTCTACCCCCAATGGTGTTCGTGCGAGGCTCTACCTAAATAGATTTCGGGGAGAACCAGCTATCTCCCGGCTTGATTAGCCTTTCACTCCGACCCACAAGTCATCACCGCATTTTTCAACATACGTGTGTTCGGTCCTCCAGTTGATGTTACTCAACCTTCAACCTGCCCATGGGTAGATCGCCGGGTTTCGGGTCTATACCCTGCAACTAAACGCGCAGTTAACACTCGCTTTCGCTACGGCTCCCCTATTCGGTTAACCTTGCTACAGAATATAAGTCGCTGACCCATTATACAAAAGGTACGCAATCACTAGACTAAATCTAGCTCTCACTGCTTGTACGTATGCGGTTTCAGGTTCTATTTCACTCCCCTCACAGGGGTTCTTTTCGCCTTTCCCTCACGGTACTGGTTCACTATCGGTCAGTTAGGAGTATTTAGCCTTGGAGGATGGTCCCCCCATGTTCAGTCAACGTTTCACGTGTGCCGACCTACTCGATTTCATGATAAGTTTATTTTCGTGTACGGGGCTATCACCCTGTATCGCTCTACTTTCCAGTAGATTCCACTAACTTACAAACCACTTAAGGGCTAATTCCCGTTCGCTCGCCGCTACTAAGGAAATCTCGGTTGATTTCTTTTCCTCGGGGTACTTAGATGTTTCAGTTCTCCCGGTTCGCCTCATTAAGCTATGTATTCACTTAATGATACCCGCCTTACGACGGGTGGGTTTCCCCATTCGGATATCTTTGGCTATAACGGTTTTTATCACCTCACCAAAGCTTTTCGCAGATTAACACGTCCTTCATCGCCTCTAACTGCCAAGGCATCCACCACATACGCTTAGTCACTTAACCATACAACCCCAAGTAGT
>NZ_JACGVF010000086.1:0-27394 GCF_014077085.1 Colwellia sp. MB02u-9 | reverse complement strand
TATGACATCGAAAGTAAAGCGGTAACCATCGAAATGATATCGTATCAATATTCGTATGAAATAGGCACATGGTCTGAACACCCTAATTATAGGTTTATTCAGACTGAAAGGACTATATTCGTATCTTAGTTACCATTAATTGAGGTGATTATTACTTGTGATTTTAGACCGCTTTGAGCTTAAACCAGCCCCATAAACGAGTTGAGTATTTTGGTTAAAATCAACCTGAATATGATCATGGTTTCACAATAACTCAATGACCGCTTATGGCTATCAGTTGACCTAAAGAATAACCAATAGCTAACGTCAACAGAGCGCACCAACAAGACCTAAATGACAAAAGAAAGGAATCACAACATTTAGTGGTTGGTCGGGCTAAGTGGATAGCCCTTCTGGCTTTCTCACCTTTACTTTGTCAGGCATTATTTATTGCTGAAAACGATAAACTGATCCTAGCGATAGTATCTGAGAAAGCTCGTCTAATGCCGTTCGTGACTCAATAAGCAATTGTGGGTCTCTTAAATCATCTATCAGCAATTTATCGCGATAATGACTATTGACCCAAGCAACTAGCTTCGTATACAAGGCATTAGTTAACAAACAATCAGGGTTAACAGCACCTAGTTCTTGCTCTGTCATGGCAACTCTCAAACGTAAACATGCTGGGCCACCGCCATTTTTCATACTTTCATTAACGTCAAAAAACTCAACATGGTTGACCGGGTTATCACCCCTAGTTAAAGACTGTAAATAATCATAAACACTGGCATTATCACGGCAATGTGTTGGCGCAATAATAGCCATTGAATTATCTTTTAAGGTCACTATTTGCGTATTAAAAAGATAGCTATTTACCGCGTCTTTAATCGAAACTTGTTCTGTCGAAACTTCCAAGAAATGCAGCTTGTCACCGGCAAATTTACCCATAAGCTCTTCTTTAAATAACGCGGTATTAAGGTAGGCTTGCTCATGGTAAAGAAAAACATTTTGATTACCTACTGCAATCACATCATTATGAAATACACCCTGATCTATTACCTCAGGATTTTGCTGTACAAAAACGGTATTCTCAGCCGACAAGCCATGTAATCTGGCTATTGCCTGACTAGCTTCTAACGTTTGCCGTGCCGGAAACTTTGTAGGTGCCGGTTTGTTACGATTAAAGGCTGAACGGCCATAGGTAAATATCTCGACGCCTTGTTCACCATAGCCCTGACATAAACGCGTATGATTAGCGGCGCCTTCATCACCAAAATGTTCATTGTCATTTAGGTGTTGGTGATGCTGAAAATACTTATCATCAACGAACATGGCTTTGAGGATATTACTGGTTGTTTCGGGCTCTAACGAGCGATGAAATTTATTGGCTAAATTAGCGGCGGTAAAGTGTAGTTTTTGATCCAAGGTATCTGCCGAAGGAGATACAGTTGCCGCATTCGCTGTCCACATGCTTGATGCAGAGCAACAAGCAGCGAGTAGCGTGGGTGATGCCTTGTATGCTGCTGCCAAAATTTGCGCGTCTGTACCCTGAAAACCTAGCCTTTTTAAAGTGTAAATATCAGGGCGTTCTTGCGGGGCAAATACCCCTTGATGTAGTCCCATATCATGCAAGGCTTTCATCTTTTTCAAACCCTGTAATGCGGCACTTTTAGGATTTGAACTCTCAGTAGCATTTGATAAAGAAGCTACGTTGCCCTCAGATAAACCAGCATAATTGTGCGTAGGGCCAACTAAGCCATCAAAATTCACTTCAATACTTTTCATTATTTTTCTCGAATACCATTATTTATTAGAACAAAGCAAAGTATGTACCACTAAAAGACTAACCTTATTTATCAATAGCTTGTGCACTTAAGCACCTGCTTACATTAAACTTTGCAACAGAGTAAGGCAGAGTAACACAGGTATACTATATCGACGCACCAATACAAGGCACCCTAGCGCTTTAATCCTGTAATACCAAGGGGTTCAGTTATTGCTCAATAACAGGTTGTGTTTATAAATAAGGGCGATTAAAAAGCCTACTCAAAACATCAGGCTTTAACTGATAAGTCATTGGGTAGTGAAATTTGTAGTGTTATGTTTAGTGTAATTTTGATTTTTAAACTCTGTCAGCGATTGTTCTAGACTTGTTGTATCATGATCACCTTAAAAAATTAAAGTGATCATAGCTAAAAATTATGCGAGGTCGCAGAGTATCAAGATATAAAAATAAACTAATACTCTGCAGGGTTATGCTTACTTAGGCATTAATACTGTGTCAATCACATGTATCACGCCATTACTTGCTTTTACATCTGCCATGATAACTTTTGCGTTGTTTATCATTACATTTCCATCAACAACTTCAACCATCAACATTTCACCTTGAACACTAGTTGCACTGTCTATTTTCACAACATCTGTTGACATTACTTTTCCAGAAACTACGTGATAGGTTAAAATTGAAGCAAGTTTATCTTTGTTTTCTGGTTCTAGCAGCATTTCAACGGTACCTTCAGGTAACTTTGCAAAAGCTTCATCTGTTGGTGCAAATACTGTAAAAGGCCCTTCACCTTTAAGCGTGTCAACTAACCCCGCCGCTTTAATTGCTGCAACCAGGGTGTTGAAAGAACCATTTTCAGCGGCCACATCGACAATGTCTTTTTTCATACCGTGATCACCTTCATTATGATGACCTGCAAAAGCGGCAGGCATAAAAGCTAAGCTGGCAACCATAAGTGATAATACTGCAATAAATTTATTTAACATGATATTTCCTATTTAGTGATTACTGGTTTGACTACGCGTTTGTTACATTAAAGTTACGTATGGTTAATAGGATAAGATCATTTTGATTAAATTATAGGCAACAAAATATTAGAAGCTACACTTAATATGGCTAGACTATTGGCTACGCATACTAAAACACTGGGTTTAAATCGACTAAATAATAGCTTAACTTTATAGCGCTAACGCTTCGAATAGCCTTGAAAACCTAGTTCACAATCACTAATCAATAATATTTTTCATTTGTAACGATTTTTTTTGTTGGACATTAAACTGCTCATAAACTCTAATTCGCGCAAATTACTTATGATGAATTATCATTTTATTATTAAATAAAATGGCTAAAGGAAAACGAATGAATAAAGATAATCTTGATCACGCACGTGCACACTATAATGTACGTCATTGGAGTCAGGGCTATTTCGGTATAAATGATGCGGGAAATGTATATGTTGCACCTAAAGTTGACCATCAAGATCATACGGTAGAATTAAGTACTATTGCTAAGATGATTGAAAGTAAGGGCTTAACGCTACCTGCTTTAGTGCGATTTCCACAAATAATCCATCATCGTATTCACAGCTTGTGTGAAGCCTTTAATAAAGCAATAGAAGACTATGATTATCAGCAAAAATATTTATTAGTTTATCCTATTAAAGTTAATCAACAGCGTGAAGTTGTTGATGAGATTTTGGCTAGCCAAAATAACAAAGAATTCACACAATTAGGACTTGAAGCAGGTAGTAAAGCAGAATTGTTGGCTGTTTTGGCCATGGCTCAAAAAGTTTCTTCGGTTATTGTTTGTAATGGTTACAAAGACCGAGAGTATGTGCGTTTGGCATTAATCGGCGAAAAGTTAGGCCATCAAGTTCATATTGTTTTAGAGAAAATGTCTGAACTGGAGATGATTTTAGCCGAAGCGAAAAAACTGAATGTAGAACCTAGATTAGGCATACGCGTTCGCTTAGCGTCTCAAGGTAAAGGTAAATGGCAAGCCAGTGGCGGTGAAAAATCAAAGTTTGGTTTGTCAGCTTCACAAGTACTTAACGTGGTTAAAATACTTAAAGCAGAAAACATGCTTGATGCGTTAAAACTGGTGCACTTTCACTTAGGCTCGCAAATAGCCAATATAAGAGATGTTAGATTAGGTGTTAGTGAAGCGGCGCGTTTTTATTGTGAGCTTCGCCATCTTGGTGCCGGGCTTTTATGCATGGATGTGGGTGGTGGTTTGGCCATTGACTATGATGGTACACGCAGCCAATCACATAACTCAATGAACTATAGTGTTGCGGAATATGCTAATAATATTGTCCATACTATTGGCGATATTTGTAAGAGTTATGAGCAACCCATGCCGATGATTATTTCAGAATCGGGCAGAGCATTAACCGCGCATCATGCGGTATTAATTTCTAATGTTATTGGCGCAGAATCTTATGAACCCGAAGAGATAAAAGCGCCCATGCTTGACGAGTCTGTCTTGTTAAATAATATGTGGCGCTCGTTAAAGCAATTAAATGACCGTAATGATGATCGCGCACTGATTGAGATTTATCACGACACGCAAAGTGATTTAGCTGAAGTACACAGCCAATTTTCTATGGGATTATTAAACTTAACCCAGCGAGCTTGGGCAGAACAAATTAACTTGCGTGTTTGTTATGAATTAAACAAATTAATGGATGCTAAAAACCGTTTCCATCGCCCGATAATTGATGGCTTAACTGAAAAGCTTGCAGATAAATTTTTTGTTAACTTTTCTTTATTTCAATCATTACCCGATGCGTGGGGCATAGATCAGGTTTTTCCTGTTTTACCGTTAAATAACTTAGAAAAATCACATGAAAAACGAGCCGTGTTATTAGACATTACTTGTGATTCAGATGGCGCAATTGACCATTATGTTGACGGCCAAGGTATTGAAAGCACATTACCTGTACCGGCATGGACAGAAGACGAACCTTATTTACTGGGTTTCTTCTTAGTGGGTGCTTATCAAGAAATTTTAGGTGATATGCATAATCTATTTGGTGACACACACAGCGCTGTTGTCTTTATTAATGACGACGGTGAAGCAGAAATCACTGAAATTAATGAAGGTGATACGGTTGAAGACATGTTGCGTTATGTCCATTTAGACCCAGAATTATTTAAACGAACTTATTCTGAGCTTATCGAGGCTAGATTATCAACAACTGAAGGTGAACAAATTTTTAATGAATTAGAAGCCGGCTTAAAGGGTTATACCTATCTTGAAGATTTATAGAGCGTCAGTGTAATGAAAAATATTTTCAATCAAGTAGATGAGTCTATTTATTCAAATGCCATGACATTTTTACGCCAGCCTTTAGCGCAAAATCCAGTCGAGTCAGCTGCTGACATTGTTGTTTTAGGCTTACCCTATGATATGGCCACCACTGGGCGTTCAGGCGCTCGAATGGGCCCTACTGCCATTAGACAAGCGTCGGTTAATTTGGCTTGGGAAGGTCAGCGATTTCCTTGGTCTTTTCGCTTATTAAAACACTGTAACATAGTGGATGCTGGCGACTTGGTGTTCTCTCCTGGAGACTCTGCGCACTTCTGTGCGCAAGTTGAAAGCGCTATAGGCCAGTTACTTGACTCGGGTAAAACGGTTTTATCGTTAGGAGGAGATCACTTTGTTACTTTGCCCATACTACGCGCTTATGCGAAAAAATTTGGCACTATGGCACTGATTCATTTTGATGCCCATACCGATACCTATAACAATGGCAGCTGTTATGATCACGGCACTATGTTTTATCATGCGCCGAAAGAAAAACTCATAGATAAAGCTAAATCTATTCAAGTGGGTATTCGCACTAATTACCAAGAGAAAGACCATGGTTTTTCTGTGATTAATGCCATGCAGGCCAATGATATGAGTGTAGAGGAGATCACCGCATTAATTAAAGCTAGAGTGGGCAATACCCCTGTTTACCTAACCTTTGATATTGACTGCTTAGATCCCGCCTTTGCCCCAGGTACAGGTACACCCGTATGTGGCGGTTTAACTACAGATAAAGTATTAAGAATTTTGCGAGCTTTAGTGGGTATTAACCTGGTTGGTATGGATGTGGTTGAAGTAGCTCCGGCCTATGATAACAGTGAAGTTACCGCATTAGCCGCGGCAACAATAGCTGTAGAGTTAGCCCATATTTGGACGGCTAAACATAAGCTGAGATAATAGATTATTAAGAGGCAAATAATGGTTGGTTAAAATAAGCGACGATGGAGCAAAAACCAACTGTTATTTGTCCTTTTGAGTGACTTGTAATATTTTTATACCATAATATATTATATATAGGTATTTATCGGATTTTATATCATGGCTAAAAATACAAGCGTAACATTGGGCGATCATTTTGATCAATTTATAAACCAACAACTGAAAACTGGTCGTTATGGCTCAGCAAGTGAAATTGTTAGAGCTGGATTAAGAGCATTAGAAGATCAAGAAACTAAACTTTTAAACTTACGCAATATGCTAATTCAAGGTGAACAAAGCGGTATTGCCGATTACAGCGTTGAAAGTTTGTTGACTGAGCTAGATAAAGATAACCATTAATGAATGATTTTTTGCTATCTTCGAAAGCCAAATCAGATTTAATTAAAATAGCTAAATATACCCAATTAACTTGGGGCTACCTCAACGGAACGACTACCTAAAAATATTAGATAATACATTTCAGTTGTTAGCTCATGAGCCAGAATTAGGACTCAATTGCGATTACATTAGAGCGGGTTACAGCAAATACCCACAAGCTAGCCATGTAATTTATTACAAAGAGTATAAAAAAAGCCAAATATTTATAGTGCGTATATTACATAAAAGTATGGATGTGAACTCCGCACTCTAGAAAAACCTAGACATAATGACTCCCACGAAGTGCTAGCTTTTCCGTTTGATTTCCTTGTTTACATTGCTCAACTTGCCCCTCCTTCCTCATTATTAGCTTACGGTTTACTCGAATGCTTTTTCGTATCGTGGTATTGCCACAAAACGTTAATTATTTTCCACTCGTTATTTTCATTTTTATATAAGTGCATGTAATCAATCCAATCATCAGCTGTTAATTTTACCGATGCAACTCGGTTATCAATATCAAGTATATTGATATCAATTTTGGGAGGTGATGGAAATTTATTACCATCTTTGTTGTAGTTTTCAGCCACCCAAACCATCGTTTCAAAATCGGTCTCCATGATAAACTCTGTACCATCTTTAGCCTTCCAGTAAGTTCTTTTAGCTAACTTTTTATCTAGGCCTCTTTTCATTAAATCCGGTTCGACTTTGTGTTGTGACTCTATATAATCGAGCACTGCTCTTTTTACTTTTTGATTATCAATATCCGTATCAGCTATTACAGCACAAGAGAAAAGAACAGATAAGGTTAAAACTATAACTCGAAGCATTGGACTTCCTTTAGTAAGCTAACAGCCTATTATGTATACGTATCAGTAACACACGCACCAAAATTAACATTTAATTTACATTAATATCCCATACTTTCAAAATATTAGAAACTAGTAATGCTAACTCACATGTATATTAGGGCGTGTTACTAACACCTCTCAGTAATACACCCTGAACACAAAAAATAAAATAGCTTAAATTCAAATGGTTGAGTGTATTTATTTCGTGTTTATTATAATGAATGGTGCGTTACTAAGACGTCTTTGTAACACACCTCGAAAAATCATACTGACTTCCATATAAAAGAACATTACATCGTTTATGCTAATAGTTAATTCATTAGAAAATAAATGGCAAAATTTTTAGCTGGAATGTCAGGAATGCACACAAAGTTAGCATTAGCCGTTTTATGATGAACGGCCGCTTTGGTAGCTTTCCAGCTGACAGTCTTGATCAAAACCTATAAAGCCAAAGTGAGAGTGTTAGTTCAAGTTTGAGCTAATACATATTTGCAGTAGGTAAGGTTTCAACACGGCCTGAAGCGACTTTATTTTTATTATGCTGATAGATTTGCCAATGGTTATTAACCCTATAATAACGACAAGTAAATATTGCTTTGCCATTTACAACACCGATACGCCAATCAAACTCTGTCTACCAATATTCTTGTGCAATCAGTAACAATGAACGGGTAAATATCATGAGTACTTATTAGCACATATCGATTAGATAGAAAAAGACCTCATTCGGTGGTGATCAGTGGTTATGATGAACAGTACTTTTATCTAGATGATCCTGATCCAGATGAAAAGTTTCAAGATCATAATGATTGCCAATATATGCCGATTCTATTTGATAACTTTGAACGAATGTCAGTATTTCCTGCAAGAGGAGGAATAATAAATTTTATATAAATCAATAATTAATGAAGTTTATGTAGGTTAACAAAATTATGTAATCAGACTGACAAAAATATTTAACTATCAATTATTAATAAAAATAGCGAGTATTCCAACAATAGTATTTATTAACCACAAAAGAGAACATCATGAATAATTACTCAACTTCACCATCGAGTAATAAAAACACATTGAATAACGAATTAACTGAGTTTGATTTATCTCATCAAAGTCAATTTGCTAATTCAAAACATTTTAGAGACAGAACAAATGCATCTGGCCATCAGAAGCAAGCAAGTAAAAAAGTGCATAAAAAGTTACGTGATGTTTTTGATGATGATGATTATGAAATTGAAGAGTGAAGTTAAAGAGTGGAGTTGAGAGTGAAATTAAAGAGTAAACTTGCAGCGATAACATCAAGATAAAAAAGCGCCTCGCTAGGGTATTTCATCACCTGACATTGTTCAATGACAGTATATCTTGCGGTAAGATCGGTGAAGCCCACTTGATTTAGGCGTTAAAATATCCACTGATTGCATGTTAACTTTTGATGGCTTGACTCAATTCATCAGTATCTATCCTTAACCCTCCCCCCTACTCTGCACGTAAAGCATAATTTATTGCTAAATGAGACATCAGGTATGAAACACCATATTCAACCATTAATAAAAACTATAGATTCACAACTTCATGCTTTAGTTAGTACAATTGATATTCTAAGTGCTGTTAAGCCGCTTAATTATCTGCAAGAAAAAGAAACTTTTTTTAGTAAAAATTTTTCTGCTGAGCCTTCATATCATTATAAAACTACCGATATTAACCCATTTGCCTTAAAGCGAAAACTGTACAACTTACCCTTAGAAAACATTAAGGATGAAGACCTTTATACACTCTATTTGGCCGTGGTTGATTCTTATGTCGATAAAATAGATCAATATAAGTCTATTGGCAGTAATAGCTTTTTGTATGACTCATTAAGATATTATGGCGAGCCTAGTGAAAAAGATATTCATAATGCACAATTTATTTTGCACTTACCGGTTAATCCTAAAGACACAGCCGATAATATTATTGATGCACAGGGTATTGTCGATATTTTAGCAAAAATGGTTGATGAGGAAAATTATACTTGGGATATGAAACTTGATGAAACTATGGTCGCCAATGCATTAGTCTCAGGTACAAACGTTCGAATTAATAGCAATGCAAAATTATATGAAACTGACGCTCAGGCTTTAGCTCATCATGAACTAGGCGTGCATCTAGCAACCTCTTTAAATGCCAATAAGCAGCCCTTGCGAATATTGTCATTAGGCTGTCCTTTGAATACCATGACTCAAGAAGGTTTAGCGATTCTGAGCGAGTATCTTTCTGGCAATCTCACCTTACAGCGCCTTAAAATTTTAGCCTTACGTGTTATCGCTGTTAAATCTATGATTAAAGATAAAAATTTTCGTACCACTTTTTTAATTCTTAAAGAAACCTATCAGGTTACTGACGATCAAGCTTATACCATTACTGCTCGGGTGTATCGAGGTGGTGGCTATACCAAAGACCACCTTTACTTAAAAGGCTTTAGCTTAATATTGAATGCTTACCAGCATGAGAAGAATTTTACGCATCTACTGGCAGGTAAAACCTCACTAGAGTTTTTACCCTTGATAACACGCTTAATTGATAAAGAGCTGCTCATCGCACCTCACTTTATTACGCCTGCATTTAGAAACCCGATTACTAATGACGCTGTTAGTACTTTTATTACTCAAGCAATACGTTAGCAGATAGTCAGATTAAACCTGAACAGTTGAAAAATTGGCTAAGGCTGATTTAGCTTTCAATGCTACCTAAAGCAAGTAAATTTAACGCAACACTAGCAACTCAGTCGTCTGTAAAACGCTCTAATGGGTAATCAAGTTAGCGCTCAAACAGGCTTCAAAAAACAGATCGAGTTAGGATGAACTAAGCAATTTCTTTATGGTATGGCGTTTATTCTTATTTGATGTATGTTCATGACTGGGCATCAAGATCACACTCCCTTTTATAAAAATTAAGGGTAATAAGACTTAAAAGTTACTCCAACTTGGTTTTCTTACCCTTGAAAAACAACCAAAATCTTTATCAGCATCTAATGCTTCAAAGTCATAATCGCTATCAATTAATAAATAAACCTTGCCGTCTTCCAATCTAATGTAAGCAGGAACTATTATTCTTTGGTAATTAAATTTAGGATTTTTTAGTAGGGCATTGTTCTCACTTTCTGAAATAGAAAGTATTTTATTGAGTTTAAAATACGCCACCATTTCGCCGTCACCATTGTGATAACAGCCATCAAAACAGGCTTTAATTGCTGAAAATGATTGGGTTTTAGATAAAATACTTTTTTTGAAAAGCACTTTATTTTTTTCTGGTAACTGTATCCTAAATGTCACACCAGGATCTTCAGTAAGTTTAGTCATATCTGTGATAACAAAAACATCAGGCTCAGTGTTTCTGAACGCTAAAAATAAATTATTAAGTTCTTTTTTCGGATAGGATTGAAAGCCTAAACTATCAAGTGTAGCCGAATTTTTTTTTATCATTCTCCTGCCTTTTATTATTCATCTAAAGATAACTCTTATCATAATTTATATTGATTTTATTAAATACAACTTTCTTCATGATCGCTGCCTAATAGCTGAAAATGCCCTACATTTCTCAGAATATACAATGAAAATCACAGATTATGTATATAAGATGTTTACGGTATGTTTTTAAAATGTTTACTGGATGTATGGAGATAAAAAAGATCAAAATAAGGTAAGGATTAGTAAATCAGATCATTATAAGTAACCTCATCGGTCAACTTGCCTATTACATACTAAAAAATAGAGCCTTTGTATCAGTTACTTTTTTATAAAGCTAGCAGATAACTTTATATAGACTAAATAGCTGTAATGTTTTTCATCTATCACGCCATACCCTCCTTATAAGTTATCTATTGTTATTTTTTGGCTATTAACTGAATGACATAGTTCTTTGTATTGGTCTTTGTATTGGTCTTTGTGTGGTATTGATATTGGTATTGATAAGACTCGCCTAAATTAAGTTCGCCTGACAATTACAGTGATTATTTATACTTTTGTTGTGCACCCTATCTGTGCGTCATAGCTATTGTGTTGTGCATGCAAACCTAAATCATAGACCCCCTCCTCTACAATAAATAAATTAAAGCCAACAGAAACAACAGGATAATTAAAGTATCAGTAGTGGCATTACATTTGCAATTACATTTACAGTTGAAGAATGTTCTTCGTATTGTGTAAGCCCGCCAGCTGAGTTAATAACCAAACCATTTTATGATTAACAGGGCAATGGCGTCTTTCATTAATATAAACACAAATGTTAATTTTTAGGAGTTGCGGTATGAGTGGTCAAGGTAGTCTCAATATTTTTTCTTTCAAAGGTAAGATGAAAGCCTTACATATGAGTTGGATAGCGTTTTTCATTACGTTTGCTGTTTGGTTTAACTTTGCCCCCTTAGTATCGGTAATTGCAGACTCATTAGGCTTAACGAAAGCTGAAATAAAAACCTTAATGCTATTAAACGTAGCCTTAACCATTCCAGCGCGCGTTGTCATTGGCATGCTTACCGACAAATATGGCCCTCGCTTAACCTTTGCCGTATTACTTGCGGTATGTAGCCTGCCTTGTTTTATGTTTGCTTTTTCAAGCACCTTTGAGCAAGCGGCCTTATCTCGCTTTTTATTAGGTTTTATTGGTGCCGGTTTTGTTATCGGTATTCGTATGGTGTCTGAATGGTTCCCGGCTAATGAACTTGGCACGGCTGAAGGTATTTATGGTGGCTGGGGTAACTTTGGTTCAGCGGCTGCAGCCATGTCACTCCCAACACTTGCCTTGGCATTTGGTGGTGAAGACGGTTGGAGATACGCGGTTGCCTTTACCGGTGCATTAAGCTTAATTTTCAGTTTTATCTGGTATCAAAACGTCACTGACACGCCTAAAGGTTCAACCTACTTTAAACCTAAACACACAGGTGCGATGGAAGTAACCTCAACCGGTGACTTCTTCTTATTATTATTAATGAAAATCCCTATGTACGGTGCTTTAGCCCTACTGACATGGAAATTATCACCTGCTGGTGTAAGTTTATTGTCAGCACAAAGTGCACTTATTGCCTACATTAGTTTAGTGATTTTATTTGCCTTTGAAGTAAAACAAACCATTAAAGTTAACGGCCATTTATTTTCAAAGCCCGTTGAAGAAATTCACCGTTATAAGTTCAAGCAAGTGGCGGTATTAAACATTCTATACTTTGCTACTTTTGGTTCAGAATTAGCGGTTGTCTCTATGTTACCGTTATTTTTCGCTGAAACCTTCGAATTAAGTATGGTTTACGCAGCTATGTTAGCCTCTACTTATGCCTTTATGAACTTAATGTCACGCCCTGGTGGCGGTTGGTTATCAGACCGATTTGGTCGTAAAAAAACCTTATTAATTTTAACGGCTGGTTTAGCACTGGGTTATTTAGGCATGTCAGAAATTACCAGTGAATGGCCTTTAGCCTTAGCCGTAGCAACTGCGATGGCTTGTTCATTCTTCGTGCAAGCAGGTGAAGGTGCTGTATTTGCTGCCGTGCCTTTAATTAAACGTCGTTTAACCGGACAAATTGCTGGTATGACCGGCGCTTATGGTAACGTGGGTGCAGTGGTTTATTTAACGGTATTAACCATGGTTGATTATTCAACCTTCTTTTTGGTGATAGCAGCGACTGCTGTGGTCGGCTTTGTTACCTTATTCTTTATGCAAGAGCCTAAGGGTACTATTACCGAAGTACGTGCAGATGGCACGGTAGAATTAATTAAAGTTGGTCACTAACAAAACATGAACAGTGAAAAAAAAACTCGCCAAAGTACGGTGGCTGATTTACAGCTGTGCTTCGGCGGTTTTTCTGCTAAAGGTTTGAAAGCAGAAAACCAAGATGCTTTCGCGGCCATTGTGCCTAAAAAACTTGAATTACGCGCTAAAGGCGCGGTTGCTGCCATTGCTGATGGGGTATCAAGCGCCAGTAAAGCCGCTGATGCCTCACAACTTGCCGTGACTCAATTTATTACAGAGTATCTTGCAACCCCGCAAACATGGTCAACAGAAAAGTCTGCGGCTAAGGTATTAACTAGCTTAAATAACTGGTTGTATTCACAAAGTGGCTTTATTGATGATTTAGCCGATCCAAACGCTCCACAGTGGCTAACCACTTTTTCAGCCCTTATTGCTAAATCAACCACAGGTTATATCTTTCATGTTGGCGATACCCGCATAACAAAATATCGTCATCAACAATTAGAAGTTATTACCCGTGATCATAATCGCAAGCAAATTGGCCAACAGGATTTATTAACACGCGCATTAGGTGGCGATAATCGTTTAGAGGTTGATGTACACCAAATAGATTTACAGCCGCGTGATTTATACATGCTAAGTTGCGATGGCATTCATGATTATATGTCCAAAGCTGTTTTTAAAACCCTGTTTGATTCATTGCCGTTAGCACCAGAAAAGTCAGACTTAGAAGCGCTGGCAACAAAAATTGTTGCAACCGCACTTGAGCGTGGTAGTGATGACAATGTCACTTGTTTACTGGTCTATATTAACGCCGTACCCAATCGTAAACTGGCGGAAATTGAACGTGACTTGAGCTCAAAAACCATCCCACCAGCATTAAAGGTTGGCCAGAAACTTGATGGCTACCTGGTTAAAAAAGTGATCCACGCCAGCATTCGCTCACATTTGTATTTAGTCATCGATATTAAAACAGATAAACCTTATGTGTTAAAAGCACCGTCAGCTAATTTTTCAGACGACGCGCTTTATTTGCAAGGCTTTATGCGTGAAGCTTGGGTTGGTGAACGCATTAAGCACGCTAACGTTATGCGGGTGATACAAGGTAATCAAGACAGTCCTTTTTTATACCATGTCTGTGAATATATTAAAGGGCAAACCTTAAGTGAGTGGTTACATGACAATCCTAAACCTAACATTGCACAAGTTCGTGATGTAATGAAACAAGTGATCAGCGCATTACGATCGTTTCAACGTTTAGATCTTGTACATCGCGACTTAAAACCCGACAACATAATGATCGATGAATATGGTCAGATTAAATTGATTGATTACGGCACCGTATTTGTCGCTTCACTTGATGAAAACCAAGAAACCATCAAAGAAGAAGTACCGCAAGGATCTTTAAATTATATTGCGCCTGAAACCTTATTACACATGCAAGCAGATAATCAAAGTGATCTATTTTCACTGGGGGTTATTTGTTATGAAATGCTGTCAGGCGAACTGCCTTACAAACCCATGCAACGTGCTGAAGTCACCATTAAGGCTTATAGCGATATGCAATATCGCAGCATTAAACAATTTCGACCTGAACTACCCTTGTGGTTAGATCTCAGCTTACAAAAAGCAACGGCGGCCGATCCAAGACTGCGCTATCAAGCCTTTTCAGAATTCTTTACTGATTTAAGTAAACCCAGTTCATCTGCTGTTGAAGCATACAAAAAACAACCTTTGCTAGCGCGCAATCCTTTATTATTTTGGCAATCAGTATCCGCCTTATTATTGATTGGCTTGGTGGTATCTTTGCTTAATTAATTAACCGATGGACCTAGGTTAATTAAGCTTTCACAGACCCGATAAATCGCTTTGATTTATAATGGCTAATATAATCTCTTAATATAATCGCTAAGGCTGGCTAAAAAATGCCTAAAGTGTAAACCGTATTTTTCAGCTTAGTATTATATAAGCGCGACACCTAACTCTGTGCCATTGTCAGTGCTCCGCGCTAGTACACAGTCACTTATTTTATAAGCCAACTTGCTGCACCTCATGAACGCGCACACTATTACCGCACACCATTGGTGCGCTAACCTCTTCACCATAGTGCAAAAACGCTATCTCGAGCCAACAACAAAACCCTATCCACTTGAATTTATTGATATAAATCAACTGGTTCATTTATTGCAGATAACAAACCATTATCTAGTTCCGCTAGTGCAGCGGTAATTTAAAGAAGTAGGATTGTAATAAATGAACACACAAGCTCAAAAAATCGTCGTCGTTGGCAATGGCATGGTTGGCCATCACTTTGTTGATGAAATGGCGAAACACGCCGGCTATGAAATTACCGTATTATCAGCTGAAGACCGTTTAGCTTATGACCGTGTTCACTTATCGGAGTATTTTTCTGGAAAAACTGCTGATGACTTAGCCATGACAACGCCAGCATACTACAACGAAATCGGTGTTAAATTTTTCACCAACGCGAAAGTCACTCACATTGATAAAGCCGCGAAAGTGGTAACCACTGAAGCGGGCGAAACTTACGCTTACGACAAGTTAGTCATGGCAACAGGCTCATACCCTTTTGTTCCTCCTATTCCAGGTAAAGAGCGTGACCATTGTCTGGTTTACCGTACTATTCAAGATTTAGAAGACATTCAAGCGTCAGCCAAAACCGGTAAAGTTGGTGTGGTTGTTGGTGGTGGTTTATTAGGGTTAGAAGCCGCTAACGCCCTTAAAGAGTTAGGCTTAGAAACACATGTGGTTGAATTTGCGCCACAATTGATGGGTGTGCAATTAGACAAAGACGGCGGCGCTTTACTGCGTTCAATGATCGAAGGCATTGGCGTACAAGTACATACCCAAAAAGCCACCAGCGAAATTGTTGACGGCGAAGAATGCGTTCACCGGATGAATTTTGCTGACGGCTCGCATTTAGAAACTGACGTTATCTTATTCTCAGCAGGTATTCGCCCCTATGATAATTTAGCCCGTGAATTTGATTTAGCGGTTGGCGAACGTGGCGGTATTGTGGTTGATAACTACTGTAAAACCTCTGACGAAAGCATTTACGCTATTGGCGAGTGTGCTTTATGGAATAACTTTATCTTCGGTTTAGTCGCGCCGGGTTACACCATGGCTAAGGTGACTGCCGATAACATTATTAACGGTGAGCAACAATTTACCGGTGCTGACATGAGCACTAAGTTGAAGTTAATGGGCATGGACGTAGGGTCAATTGGCGATGCCCATGCGCGTACTGAAGGTTGTAAAAGCTATGTTTATTCAAACCAACCTGACCAAATTTATAAAAAAATAGTCGTCAGTGCCGATGGTAAAGAGTTATTAGGCGCGGTGTTAGTCGGTGATACCAGCGAATACGATGCCTTATTGCAATACGCACTCAATGGTATTGAGTTACCTGAAAACCCCGACGGTTTAATTTTACCCAGCTCAGGCGAAAAACCCACCTTAGGCGTTGATGCCCTACCCGATACAGCCACCATATGTTCATGTTTGAATGTCACTAAAGGCGACATTATTGCCGCTCTTGATTGTGGTGCAATTGATGTTGGTGAAGTTAAGTCTTCAACAAAAGCCGGCAGCGGTTGTGGCGGTTGTGCGGCATTATTGAAAAAAGTAACAGATCACGAATTAGAAAAACGCGGTGTTGAAATTAGCACTGACCTTTGTGAACACTTTGCTTACAGCCGTGTTGAGTTATTCCACATTGTGCAAGCAGAACAAATTAAAACCTTTGATCTGTTAATAGAAAAACACGGTTCAGGTTTAGGCTGTGAAATTTGTAAGCCAGCAGCCGCGTCTATTCTCGCTTCGGTGTGGAACGATTACATATTAAAACCCGACCATGTATCACTGCAAGACACCAATGATGTCTTTCTAGGTAATATGCAAAAAGATGGTACTTATTCTGTCGTTCCCCGTATGCCAGGCGGTGAAGTAACCCCAGATAAGTTAATTGTTATTGGTGAAGTCGCTAAAGAATATAACCTATATACCAAAGTAACTGGCGGCCAACGTATCGATTTATTCGGCGCACGTGTTGACCAATTACCGGCGATATGGAAACGCTTAATTGATGCGGGTATGGAAACAGGTCACGCCTACGGTAAATCGTTACGCACAGTTAAATCTTGTGTCGGCAGCACTTGGTGTCGTTACGGCCAACAAGACAGCATGGCAATGGCCATTTTCTTAGAAGATCGCTATAAAGGTTTACGTTCTCCTCATAAAATTAAGTTTGCGGTCTCAGGCTGTACACGCGAGTGTGCAGAAGCACAAAGTAAAGACATTGGTATTATCGCCACTGAAAACGGCTGGAACTTGTACGTCAGTGGTAATGGCGGCATGAAGCCTCGCCATGGCGACTTATTCGCCATCGATTTAGATGATGAAACCTTAGTGAAATATATTGATCGATACTTAATGTTTTATGTTCGTACCGCGGATCGTTTAACCCGTACTTCTGTCTGGTTAGAGAACCTAGAAGGTGGTTTAGCCTACATGGAAAAAATAGTTAAAGACGACCACTTAGGGATTAATGCTGAATTAGAAAAACAAATGCAAAATGTCGTGGATACCTATCAATGTGAGTGGAAAACAACGATTGAAAGTGAAGAACAATTAAAACGTTTCCGTCAGTTTGTTAACTCTGACACCGTCGATAACAACATAGAATTCGTTACTGAGCGTGATCAAATTCGCCCCGCTCAAGGTGATGAGAAAAAATATGGCGTTCAAATTCAAGCCGTTGATTTAACACCTGCATAAACAAGCTTTACGAATAAGGAAAGAAAAAAATGATAACAGAAAATAGCTGGCAAACCATCTGCCCCACCAGTGATTTAATTAAAAATTCAGGTGTTTGTGCCTTATTAGCAAACGAAGAGCAAGTGGCTTTATTCCAAGTAGGTAACGACAAAATTTATGCGGTTTCTAACTTTGACCCCTTTGGTAAAGCCAACGTTTTATATCGCGGTTTAATTGGCGAAACTAAGGGCGAGGTTTACGTTGCTTCACCCTTATTAAAACAGCGTTTTGTTTTAAACTCTGGTGCCTGTTTAGATGATGACACCTTGGCGATTAAAACCTATGAAACACGGGTTACCGATGGCAAATTAGAAATATTTGGTTAAGCCGTTAATTTTATTCTTGCTTGAAAAAATCCCAGCTTAAGTGATTAAGCTGGGATTTTCACTTTTAGTGATTGCATGATAAGTGTATTAACTAATTAGCCGGAAAATTATTAACGCTAATAGCGTAACAAGTAGACGATTCGCTAGGAAATAAGTACAAGCCACCCAAGTAATTACTTGCATCATCAGCTAGCTCTAGGTCAATCACATCTTCAGTAACAGGGTCAGAGTGACTAGCGCCGCAAGCAGAAAATGACTTTGCTCAATATTGGCAGGCCAAAGGTTATGACTCTGTTCATCCTGATACGCTTTATTTATTTTGGTGCAGGCTTGCATCAGAAACTAACAAAATGCAGATAAAAAAAACCATTAAAAAACTAACCAATTGATATTAAACAATTTATTTTAATGGCATAAAACCTGCTGTATTACTTAATAATATAACCTCTTATTTTCTCTACTTTACTTAAATTGCCAAAAAACACCTTATCTTTACTGAGCAAACATCTGATGTTGCTCAATCTAGATAACAATATTTAGTAGTTAGTATTTAGTATTTAACCAGTAAAAAAACAAAAATTTAACGCCGATTTTAAAAAATTCAAGGAATACAGCATGCAACCAGTTCGTCAACTTTCAACACTGACTACATTAATTTTATTAGCAGGTTCAAGTGCTTCAGCTAGTGCAAATAGTGAGAGTAAGAGTGAAACCCAAGCTAAAAATAGCGTCAATTTGAACTTGCGATACGAAACAGTTGCTCAAGACAACAGTTTAAAAGATGCCTCAGCGTTAACGCTAAGAACTCGTCTAAATTACACCAGTGCTAGCTACCATGATTTTACCGCTGTTATTGAATTTGAAGACTCACGCCAAGTAGCAGGAGTTAACAAGTATAACGATGCTGTGGGTAATAATACTGAATATTCTGTTATTGCCGATCCAGAAACCACTGAATTAGACCAAGCTTATGTGCAATATAAAAAAGATGGCGTCACTGCTAAAGTCGGTCGCCAAGTACTGACCTTAGATAATCATCGTTATGTTGGGCATGTGGGATGGCGTCAAGATAGACAAACATTTGATGCAGCGACCGTAACTTATGCAGCCTTAGACAATGTAGAAATGAGCTATAGCTACATTAATAAACGTAATCGTATTTTTTCCAATGAAAAAGATTTTGATGCAAAAGATCATTTACTTAACCTCGCCTACAAAACGAGTTATGGCAAACTAACCGCTTACAGCTATCTCTTAGAAGTTGATGAAGGAACAGCGAATAGCTTAGATACTTTCGGGGTGAGTTTTAACGGTAAAAAAGACAAGTTTTCATATTCAGCCGAATTTGCTACTCAAGATTCAGAAAGTGGTGCTACTGACTATTCTGCAAGTTATATGGCTATTCAAGGTGGCTACAGCTTTGATGTGGTAACCCTTAAATTAGGTGCAGAAGTTCTGGGCAGTGATGATTCAATGTATGGATTTTCAACACCACTGGCAACACTGCATAAATTCAATGGTTGGGCAGATCAGTTTTTAGGCACACCAAAAGAAGGCTTGGTGGATCTTTATGCCTCTGTGTCAGGTAAAGCATTCGGCGGCGGTTGGACAGTGACAATTCATGATTATTCTGCTGATGAATCAACCGATACGGTTGATGATTTAGGTAGCGAAATTAATGCCGTTTACGCGAAAAAATTCGCTAAGAATTATAAGGCAGGCTTAAAGTATGCGGCTTACTCAGCAGGCGATGCTACTGCAGGTAAAGTGGATACGGATAAAATCTGGCTTTGGGTAAGTGCAAAATTTTAGCTCTCCAAACACACTTATAATGATAACGCTCAACAAGTTTGTTAAGCGTTATCAAAAATTGTAAACCCATATCACTATTGCAGCAGGTAAATAAAATTAGCTCAAGTAACCAACAAATCATAGAGAAACAAAAAGTTGTCGTGGTCGGTAACGGCATGGTGGGTCACCATTTTGTTGAGCAATTGGCTCAATTGAACACAGCTGGTCAAGCCATTGAGATAACCGTTTTGTCAGCAGAGCCTCGCCTTGCTTATGACCGTGTTCACCTTTCAACATACTTTAGCGGTAAAACAGCGGCAGATCTGGCCATGGCTGACGAAAAAACCTACCAAGATTGGGCGGTAAATTTTCAAACTAATGCCAAAGTTGTTGATATCGATCGCAGTAATAAAAATGTTGTCACGCAAAGCGGCCAAGTTATCGCTTATGACAAACTCATCTTAGCCACTGGCTCTTATCCTTTTGTGCCTCCTATTCCAGGAAAAGACCGCGAGCATTGTTTGGTTTATCGCACCCTAGATGACTTAGACGCTATTCAAGCTAGTGCCAATGTCAGTAAAGTGGGGGTGGTTATCGGCGGTGGCTTACTTGGCCTTGAAGCCGCAAATGCCCTAAGCCACTTAGGTTTAAAAACCCATGTAGTGGAGTTTGGGCCACAATTAATGGGCGTGCAAATTGATGCTGGTGGCGGTCGCTTACTAAAAGAAAAAATTGAAGCTTTGGGTGTCGAGGTACATACATCAAAAGCCACTAGCGTGATTGAAGACGGCGAAAGCTGTCGTTATAAACTGTGTTTTAGTGATGACACCGTACTAGAAACCGACCTGATATTATTCTCCGCTGGTATTCGCCCTTATGACAATCTAGCCAAATCATTCTCGCTTAAAATGGGTGAACGAGGCGGTATAGTAATTAATAACCAATGCCAAACCTCAGATGAAAATATCTATGCCATTGGTGAATGTGCCCTCTGGAACAACTTTATTTTTGGTTTAGTGGCGCCGGGTTACCAGATGGCTAAAGTGGCCGCAAAACATATTATGGGTGAACAAGCCTTGTTTACCGGTGCCGATATGAGTACTAAATTAAAACTCATGGGTGTTGAAGTAGGCTCAATAGGTGATGCACACGCAAAAACCCCGGGGGCAATAACCTATACCTATCAAAATCAACCGGCCGGTGTATACAAGAAAATAGTGCTCTCGAGTGACAAAAGAAAAATGCTCGGCGCGGTGTTAATTGGTGATACCAGTGAATATGACTCGTTATTACAATACCTACTTAATGCCATAGATTTACCTGCATCACCCGAAGCACTGATACTGCCTTCATCAGGAGAAAAACCGACATTAGATGTTGCTACATTACCTGATACCGCCATTATTTGTTCATGTCATCAGGTCACAAAAGGCCATATTATCAGCTCAATCGCTCAAGGGGCTTGCAGCGTGGGTGATATTAAAACCTGTACTAAAGCCAGTAGCGGATGTGGTGGTTGTAGCGCTTTATTGAAAAGTCTGGCTGAGGCAGAATTTGAAAGCCGTGCTGTGAAAATTAAACAAGATATTTGTCTAAGTGTCATCGAATAAAATTCGAACATAAACAAATAAACAAAACATCCCATATCAAACGGGCTGTATATCATTCTCTGTTTTAAAGGTAAATTTTATGAGTTGTTCTCAATCGTCACATATTGTTCAATCAACTTGCGCATACTGTGGTGTCGGCTGCGGTATTGATATCACAATTAAAAATGGCAAGGCCTCTGGATTAGAGGGCACAATGGAGCACCCCGCCAATTTTGGACAACTGTGCGTAAAAGGCAGTAATTTATTAGCCACCACAGATTTAACCAACCGCCTGCTTGAACCACAAATAAATAACCAAACGGTTGATTGGTCAACGGCGACAAGCCATGTGGCGGAGAAATTTGCACAAATTATTAAAGAGCATGGCCCTGATGCGGTCGCTTTTTATGTCTCAGGACAAATACTGACTGAAGATTATTATCTGGCGAATAAATTAATGAAAGGCTATATAGGCTCAGCCAACATTGATACCAACTCACGTCTTTGTATGTCGTCAGCTGTTGCAGCTTATAAACGCAGTTTTGGTGAAGATGTTGTGCCTTGCAGCTATGATGATTTAGACAGTACTGAGCTATTATTAATTACCGGCTCTAATGCCGCTTGGACCCATCCCGTATTATATCAGCGTATTGAACGCGCTAAAAAACGTAATCCAGCCATGAAAATTGTGGTTATTGACCCACGTAAAACCGCAACCTGTCAAATCGCTGATTATTTTTTACCGATAAAGCCAGGCACTGACGCCGCATTTTTTAACGGTCTGTTAAATTACTTAAGCGCTAACAATGGCTTAAATAATGACTATATTGAGCAACATACCCAAGGTTTTGAAGCCGCACTCTTGGCGGCAAAAAAATGGTCACTCGCTGAAGTATCAGCCTATTGCGATCTTGACCAACAAACCCTTGCCTGCGTCTATCAATTATTTGCCGACACTGAAAAAGTACTGAGCTTTTATTCAATGGGCATCAACCAGTCAAACTCAGGCACGGATAAGTGCCAAAGCATTATTAATTGTCACTTAGCCACCGGAAAAATAGCCAAAGACGGTTGTGGGCCTTTTTCTATCACAGGTCAACCCAACGCTATGGGTGGTAGAGAAGTCGGCGGTTTGTCTAATCAATTAGCCGCTCATATGGATATTGAAAACCCTGAGCACCGTTCAACAGTTCAGCGCTTTTGGCAATCACCCACTATCGCTGATAAAGCCGGCTATAAAGCCATTGATCTGTTTGACGCTATGGATGAAGGTAAAATTAAAGCGGTCTGGATAATGGCGACTAATCCCATGGTAAGTTTACCCGATGGTAAAAAAGTCGCCCGAGCCTTAAATAAATGTGAATTTGTCGTGGTCTCTGACTGTGCTGAAAATAATGATACCTTAGACTTTGCTGATGTAAAACTACCCGCAACGCCCTGGTTAGAAAAGAACGGCACAGTAACCAACTCAGAGCGCCGCATCTCACGTCAAACTAATGCGATAGCCCCTAATGGTCAAGCTAAGCATGACTGGAAAATTATTGCAGAAGTTGCCACCGCCATGGGTTTTTCAGGCTTTGATTATTCGCATGCTAGTGAGGTTTTTAGAGAGTTTGCTCAATTGTCAGGTTTTGAAAATAATGGCACACGTGTCTTTGATATTTCTGCATTTTCAACCATTACACCACGACAATATGACCGTTTAAAACCGGTACAATGGCCCGTGAATAACACCTACCCTGAAGGTAAAAAACGCGTCTTTGAAGATGGACAATTTTCTACAGCTTCAGGTAAAGCACTCTTTTTTCCGATTTCGCCGCGCCAGCCAAGACAAAAAACCTCGGAAAAATTTCCCTTTCGATTAAACAGCGGTCGGTTAAGAGATCAATGGCACACCATGAGCCGCACAGGTAAAGCGTCGCAACTTACCGCGCATACCGATAAATGTTATCTCTATATCAATCCTGTCGATGCCGCACGGTTAAAGATAGTTGATGATGAAATAGTCAACATCTCATCCGACACAGGGCAAGCGAGTGTGCATGCAAAATTAGATAAAAATCAACGCCCTGATGAATGCTTCATGCCTATTCATTGGAATAAGCAGTTTGCGTCTAGCGCCAATGTCAGCAACTTGTATGCGAGCATTGCCGACCCACTTTCTGGTCAACCTGAACTTAAACACGGGGCTATCGCTTTAAGCAAGACAGCATTCCAGCAATTTGGACAACTGCATATTAGCGAAGATTTTATTGTTCAAACTCAAATAACTAACGAATTTTGGACCAAGGCTCGCACAAGTTATGGCATGAGTTTTCAATTTGCTAATACGCAGCCTGAAACAGATATTTTGCATTGGTGTCAAACAAGCAGTCAAATATCGGGCGAATGGCGACAATTTAGTCAAGGAGATACCCAGTACGTTGTTTGTTTACAAGCAGGAAGATTAGCCTTTTTATGTTATAGCTCGGCCACTAATCTAAGCATCGAAAACGCTTGGCTTAAGCATGTTTTCAGTCAAAAAATCTTACTAGAGCAGGATATTCAGTCTTTATTATCGGGCACTTACAGTGATGAATTCGCTCAAGGAAAACAAATTTGTAGTTGTTTTAATGTCGGTGAAAAAGACATCATTAGTGCTATTAAAGCGGGCTCTAGTTCAGTTGAACAACTAGGTGAACACTTAAAATGTGGCACTAATTGTGGTTCCTGCAAACCAGAGCTCAGTGTTTTACTTGATGAATACGGCATAAATTCCACAGAAATAATTAACACCACTTTTATAGCAGAGCTCGCATAATTTTCCCATCATCATTTTAATGTCAGCACTGAAATGATGATGGCTCTGGCGAGTAAATCTTACCTTCAAAATCACTGCATGGGTATAACATGACATTTTAGCTATTTTTAGCTAAAATACCGCTAGACTTAAATAAACTGGCCATGGTCAGTTGCACCTTAAAATGAAATATAATGTCAACTCAAACACCCGCTAAACGTCCTAATACCTTTTTAGAGATTATTTTTAATATTGCTATTCCATCGGTCATTTTAATGAAATTATCGGGGGATGAATATTTAGGCACTGTATATGCCTTAATATTGGCGTTATTATTTCCACTCGGTTATGGCTTGTATGATTTTATTAAAAACAAGTCCATGAACTTCATTGCCTTGCTTGGCTTTATAAGCACCTTATTAACCGGGGGTATTGGTTTATTTGAGTTAGATGTGCAATGGCTAGCCATTAAAGAAGCCGCCATTCCCTCGGCCATTGGTTTAGTGGTACTCATTTCTGGTTTTTGGGGCAAACCCTTAATTGCCAAAATATTATTAAATCCGCTGGTGTTTAACTTAGAGTTAATCTATCAAACCCTCGAAAATAAAAATAAAACGGATGAGTTTAAAGCCAAAATTCAGCGGGCAAATCACTTTTTATCCACCACCTTTGTTTTTTCTGCTGCCATGAATTACTTATTAGCGAAATGGATTGTCGTTAGTCCTGCAGGTACTACGGAGTTTAACGAGCAATTAGGTGAGATGACCCTATTAAGTTATCCAGTGATTGCGATACCTTCGATGATCATGCTGATTGCGATTATGTTTTATGTTGTCAGAAGTACCATGAAGTTAACGGATTTAAAGTTGGATAACATATTGAACAGTGAAAAATAACGCTATTTAGTTTACCTTTACCCCTGTAACACTTAGTTACTATCGGTTTTAAGGGTATGCTTAGCTAGGTATAAAAAATCCTTACCAGAAGAGCTTACATTAGTTGTGTAAGCTCTTTTTTTATCTGGCTATTATGCTCTTTGTAGACTTAAGCATAGATTTAACTCGCGTTAAAATCCCATAAAAAAACCACAGCCAGTTGCCTGAATGTGGTTTTATTTCACCTAAAACATTGTTAAATAAATATTTTTATCTTAATCAACTTACTTTTTAGACCGCTTTAAAATCGGCAGCCAATAACCAAAGCCCCAAAGCATGGTTTGCAGAAAGTTCATGGCTAAACCACTTTGTTTTTTAAACTTAGCTTTCATCGAAAAAAACTCAATAAAGTGTACTAAAAGCGCCGCACCCGCTAATGTAAAAGCATAAAGTTGATAGTCTGCTGGTAGTGGTGATAGCGATAATAAACCTAATATTGCCAAAACCCATAAACCGGTCAGTAAAGCTTTAAGACTATATATAACGACATTTAACATCTGCATATTCCTCAATTAATTTGCCAAGATCATCGCTGACACTTTTTCGGCAATCGCCATTGTTGGCGCGTTTGTGTTACCACTGATCAGCGTTGGCATAATTGAAGCGTCAACTACTCGCAGGTTTTTAATGCCATGAACTTTTAACTGATGATCAACCACCGCCATATCATCATGGCCCATTTTGCAGGTACCCACAGGGTGATACACTATGCCTAGGCGCTCTTTTACCTTAGCAAAAATTTGTTCATCGGTTTCAAAATCCTTGCCTGGATGCACTTCATTATCATAATGTTCGGCTAATGCCGGCGCGGTTAATATTTTACGCAACTGTCGCATACCATCAATCATCACCGCTTTGTCTTTGCCTGCTTGATCAGAAAAAAAGTTAAAATCAATCTCTGGTGCGTCTTGATAATTAGCAGATTTTAGCGATACCGTGCCAGTGCTTTCTGGCCGTAAAACACAAATATGACATGAAAAACCATGCTGTGATAAAAGTTTCAGATCGCGACCATTATCGTCATATAACAATGGCAACATATGTAATTGAATATCTGGCCTTTGCACCTGCTCACTTGATTTAAGAAAGCCACCTGCCTCTAAAATACTATTGGCCAGCTTACCTTTTTTAGCCATAATATATTTCACCGTATCGGGTAGCATTTTCAGTAACCCGCTGACTGACACAGTAAAGCCATCTGTTTTTTTACTTTTGACTAAGATACAAGCATCAACATGTTCTTGTAAGTTTTTACCCACACCTTTAAGTTCATGAACACAATCAATACCCTGCTCGTTAAGTTCATTTTTATCACCAATACCCGAGAGCATTAATAACTGCGGTGAAGCGATAGTTCCACCACTTAAGATCACTTCTTTTTTAGCCGTTATGCTGCTCTTTTCACCTTTAATAACCACATCAACGCCATAGGCTTGTTGGTCTTTTATCAGTACCTTACTGACTTGTGCATCGGTTACTACAGTCAAATTTTCTCTAGCAAGTATCGGTAATAAATAGGCATGCGCCGCCGAGCAACGCTTACCATCTTTTATGGTGCACTGGTAATAGCCAACGCCTTCTTGATCACTGCCATTAAAATCATCGGTAAATTTAAAGCCCGCTTGTTTGCCCGCCTCAATATAACGTTTACTGATTTCATAAAAAACCGGCCGGTCAGTGACCTGTAAAGGCCCACTATCACCGTGCCATTCACTTGACCCACGCTGGTTAGTTTCTGATTTTTTAAAGTAAGGTAACATATCATCAAATGCCCAACCTTCATTGCCTAAGGCCGCCCAGTGGTCATAGTCTTGTTTTTGACCACGAAGATACAACATGGCATTGGTCGCAGAACTACCGCCTAAACCTCTACCACGGGGCACAAACAAGGCAGCACCGTGACGAATATCACTTTTAGGCTTAGCATTAAAACTCCAATTGAACTTTTTCAAAAACATAAAGGCTGAAAAAGCGCCTGGGGTATTAACTAACATACTCTTGTTGTCACCACCGGCTTCTAATAAACAAACCGTAAATTTACCATTCTCGGTTAATCGATTGGCTAAAACACAACCTGCTGAACCGCCACCAACGATAATATAATCAAACTCGTTGGCTGATTTTTTTTGAGTGTTCATCACAAAAACCTCACTTGTTCAAATTGGGTTAATTCGTTTTTTATTTTTATATTTATATTTA
>NZ_JACGVF010000085.1:0-993 GCF_014077085.1 Colwellia sp. MB02u-9 | reverse complement strand
CTTCAATAAACGTTCATATTGAATCTTAATATCAGGATTATATTTAGTGGCAACAATCGCAGCCATGTATAAAACAGCCCGTATTCGACCCGGTCCATTTTTACATAATGTTGTTCGCCCCTTCATTTTTCCTGATTCCCAGAGTTTGGGTACAACACCAACAAAAGCCGCCGCTTGGCTTGCTTTTTCAAAGTCTCGACTATTTAATACTGATAGCATTTCTCGTGACAAAACTTCTCCAACGGCGGGTATTGTTTTTAATATTGAACGATCTTTCTTTAGCTTCGGGTTTTGCTCAATATGATTATCAATGAGTTTTTTTATTCGATTAACTTCTTTACTTAGTTGTTCAATCATTAGTTCTATGGATTCGATTACTGTCTTTGATGCTTGGCTGACGTCGGCTTTTTCAAGTCGATTATGCTCGCGTTGCAAATCATTCTCCAAGCCTGTAAGCCTTGATAATAAAGCCTTAAGTATGCGTATATCCTCAGTCTCTGGCTGCCATAACCTAGGTCGAATTAACGCACTATAACGCGCTAAAACCATACTATCTTTTTTGTCTGTTTTACCTCGAACGCCTAGCCCTTTCGCAAAATTGCGAATGAAAGCAGGATTAATCACACTGACTTTAACGCCCATTTTAAATAACGCATAAGCCAAAGCTTCGTGATAAACGCCCGTTGCTTCCAAGCAAATATAAATGTGGCTAAGTTCTGTACAAACGTGTTTTTCTAGCCATAATTTTAATTGCTGAAAACCTTGTGCCGAGTTAGGTAAAACCTTCGTTTTAATTTTCAGTGAAGTTATATCTTTTAACCAAAGACAATCAATTTTATCTTTAGCAACGTCAATACCAATATCATAATTCATCTTTTAGCTTCCCTTGTGCATGCAGTGTCACTTTCTTAGAAAGGCACTTGGATACCATCCAGTTTATTAAGATAAAATGAACTAAGGGTTTTATCTACAGACCAAAGTCAATGCTTTAAG
>NZ_JACGVF010000084.1:0-315 GCF_014077085.1 Colwellia sp. MB02u-9 | reverse complement strand
TTTAACCCTTCGGGGAGGACGGTCACCACTTTGTGATTCATGACTGGGGTGAAGTCGTAACAAGGTAACCCTAGGGGAACCTGGGGTTGGATCACCTCCTTATCTTGAAGTAAAACAGCTTAATGAGAATTCTCTTTAGAGAGTGTTCTGCGAGTGTTCACACAAATTACATGATAACAAATTAGAAGAAGTCCAAACACGCTAGCTTCGGACGTAAAATCTTGAAAGAGAGATAGGTCTGTAGCTCAGCTGGTTAGAGCGCACCCCTGATAAGGGTGAGGTCGGCAGTTCAAGTCTGCCCAGACCTACCAATTT
>NZ_JACGVF010000083.1:0-682 GCF_014077085.1 Colwellia sp. MB02u-9 | reverse complement strand
ATTTTACAACGTATGCGTGAATTAGCCCTGCAATCATCGAATGGTTCAAATAGTCAGGATGACAGAGATGCCATGCAAAAAGAAGTTGGCGCATTACAAACTGAGTTAACTCGTATTGCTGAAACAACGTCATTTGGTGGTCAAAACTTACTTGATGGTAGTTTTGGTAGTAAAAAATTCCAAGTAGGCTCAGATGCTAATCAGACTATTTCTTTAACTTTATCAAGTACTTCAGCGACAGATTTAGGTAACTATGCAATAGCATCAGCGGGTACTAAATATGGCGTTGGTGCCGCTGGTGCCGCATTGAGTAGCTTGGCCGAAGGTTCTACGAGTGTCACCACAGTTAATGGCTCTAAAGGCACGGGTACCTATACTAACGTAGCGACAGATACTGCAGTTGAAACTGCCGACAAAATTAATCTTTTAAACAAAGGCGTTACAGCTGAAGCGGTATTAGAGACAACCATTGAATTAAAAACAGCAGGTACAGGTACGTTAGAGATTGGTGGTGACTCATTTGCGTTAGCTAACTATGGCACTGATAACAATAAGTTAGCAGAAGACTTGGGTAAGGCGGGTTACGATACATCAGTGAGTACAGCCGGTGTTATTTCGATTAGAGCAACCGGTGTTGCTGGCATTGATATTTCAGGGGCGACTGCTGCAGATACAGCATTAG
>NZ_JACGVF010000082.1:0-319 GCF_014077085.1 Colwellia sp. MB02u-9 | reverse complement strand
GCCGCCAGCGTTCAATCTGAGCCATGATCAAACTCTTCAATTAAAAATCGTTTGTGATGCTCACCTTAACTCACCGAAGTGAACCAAGAAAAGACATCTGCTCAATGAATTCTGTCGTGTCACTCTATTCCGACTAAGGATAAAGTAACTACATAAAACGTATTATTTAAACCCGAAGATTTAAATGATACTTATTTTTGTGTGACATCATATTAAGCTGTTTTTTTGTTATCCGAGGATAACTATGTAAAATCAACGTTAATGTGAGTGTCCACACAAATTGCATGATAACTAATTGTTAAAGAAAGTTAGTTTCTTC
>NZ_JACGVF010000081.1:0-230 GCF_014077085.1 Colwellia sp. MB02u-9 | reverse complement strand
GCATGATAACTAATTGTTAAAGAAAGTTAGTTTCTTCAAAGAAGATAACTAACCGATACAGAATCTCATTCGCTCTATACCGTAAAGTAATTCGTTGCTGCAGGCCTTGCCTGAAGCGAGATGCGCATTCTACGCACCTGAGTTTTAATGTCAACGTTTTATTTAGATTTTTTAAACTTTCTTTTCAGAAGATTCAAACTCATTTTTAAAACGTTAAGTTAACTTAATCA
>NZ_JACGVF010000080.1:0-310 GCF_014077085.1 Colwellia sp. MB02u-9 | reverse complement strand
TTGGCTATAACGGTTTTTATCACCTCACCAAAGCTTTTCGCAGATTAACACGTCCTTCATCGCCTCTAACTGCCAAGGCATCCACCACATACGCTTAGTCACTTAACCATACAACCCCAAGTAGTTTCAAAAGAAGCTAGCTAGTACACACCGGAGACTAATCCAATGCAATTGTAAAGTCTGACATTTTCACGCACACAAAGTGTGTCTTGAATAAGAGTGGTAATTTATTACTAGTAGATAAACTAAAAGTGAATAAACTACCGGGTTGATTACGTTTCCGAGGAGGACCCGTAATCACCATCATTAA
>NZ_JACGVF010000079.1:0-427 GCF_014077085.1 Colwellia sp. MB02u-9 | reverse complement strand
ATTTTCACGCACACAAAGTGTGTCTTGAATAAGAGTGGTAATTTATTACTAGTAGATAAACTAAAAGTGAATAAACTACCGGGTTGATTACGTTTCCGAGGAGGACCCGTAATCACCATCATTAATAGGCGATATTCCTATTAATAACAGCTTGGTATTTATAATTTACAAACAACAGCGCGACACCGTGTTCATCATATAAATACCGGTATTTATATCAGCTTTCCAGATTGTTAAAGAATTAGTCATTCACACACATTCGGTGAGGACTTGGTTTAAAAAACCAAACTTAACTTATCAACTTTGATAGTTTAAGTTTGGTCTCTTTCTTATACGAAGAAGTGGTGGAGCTAAGCAGGATCGAACTGCTGACCTCCTGCGTGCAAGGCAGGCGCTCTCCCAGCTGAGCTATAGCCCCGCAATGGGA
>NZ_JACGVF010000078.1:0-409 GCF_014077085.1 Colwellia sp. MB02u-9 | reverse complement strand
TATCACCTCACCAAAGCTTTTCGCAGATTAACACGTCCTTCATCGCCTCTAACTGCCAAGGCATCCACCACATACGCTTAGTCACTTAACCATACAACCCCAAGTAGTCTTTCCTTATAAATAAGGAGATTCTATTCAGTACACACCGGAGACTAATCCAATGCAATTGTAAAGTCTGACATTTTCACGCACACAAAGTGTGTCTTGAATAAGAGTGGTAAACATTCCGAAGAATATTTACCGGGTTGATTACGTCTTCGAGGAGAATCCGTAATCACCATCATTAATAGGCGATATTCCTATTAATAACAGCTTGGTATTTATAATTTACAAACAACAGCGCGACACCGTGTTTGTCATATAAATACCGGTATTTATATCAGCTTTCCAGATTGTTAAAGAATTAGTC
>NZ_JACGVF010000077.1:0-249 GCF_014077085.1 Colwellia sp. MB02u-9 | reverse complement strand
CATTTAATCGCAATTTAATGACAATTAGGTGTTGACGTGAAGCCAGAAATCTCTAGAATGCGCTCCAGTTCCAAGGGGTAACCCAAACGAACGGTTTTAATGAGTTATCTAACTCGGTCTAGGCTGATTAAGTTAACTTAACGTTTTAAAAATGAGTTTGAATCTTCTGAAAAGAAAGTTTAAAAAATCTAAATAAAACGTTGACATTAAAACTCAGGTGCGTAGAATGCGCATCTCGCTTCAGGCAAG
>NZ_JACGVF010000076.1:0-605 GCF_014077085.1 Colwellia sp. MB02u-9 | reverse complement strand
TACACTTTCTCTACCTTAATTTTATAAAAAACACTATAAAGCACAGGTACGGCTATCATGGTCAAGATAGTGGCAAACGCTAATCCGCCCATAATAGTCACCGACATATCAGCAAAGAAAGGGTCAAATAATAATGGCATAACACCTAATATAGTGGTGATAGCTGCCAGTGAAACTGGTCTCAAACGACTCAAGCTTGCTTCAACGATGGCAATTGCTTTTTCTTTACCTTCAATAATTTGTAAGTCAATTTCTTCTAATAGCACAATAGCATTTTTAATTAACATACCAAATAAACTCAAAAAGCCCAGTAACGACATAAAGCCAAAAGGTAGGTCTGCTATTAGTAAGCCCGCAACCACCCCCACCACAGCCATAGGTACAATCAGCCAAATAATAATCGGTTGCCTAGCCTTACCAAAGAGCAAGACACTGATAATAAACATAATTAAAAACCCCAGCGGCAAGCCTTTTCCTAAAGCGGCTTGCGCTTTACGTGACGACTCATATTCGCCGCCCCAGTCAAGTTTATAACCTTCTGGTAAAGCAATAGCAGCAATTTTAGCTTGTGTACGATTAAACGCCTCACCGGTAGTTTCATTGTA
>NZ_JACGVF010000075.1:0-272 GCF_014077085.1 Colwellia sp. MB02u-9 | reverse complement strand
TGAAGGGGCGAACAACATTATGTAAAAATGGACCGGGTCGAATACGGGCTGTTTTATACATGGCTGCGATTGTTGCCACTAAATATAATCCTGATATTAAGATTCAATATGAACGTTTATTGAAGGCAGGAAAAACAAAAATGCAGGCGCTTGGCGCTGCAATGAGAAAGTTAGTACAGATTTGTTTTGGGGTGTTAAAGCACCAAAGCGAATACCGATCTCAAGCAATTTAAATGAGTGTTTGAAATCGGTATAGAGAGATGGTATCTACA
>NZ_JACGVF010000074.1:0-582 GCF_014077085.1 Colwellia sp. MB02u-9 | reverse complement strand
TGAGTTTCGTCAATAAATTGCTGACCAAAGCGTTTGAAATACTCGGGATTAATTTCGTTTAAGTTTTTCGGATATTGGGCTTCTTGATCACTTTTATTATTACTACGGCCTCTTAGTCGTGATGCCAAGCCTAATATATTGTGTAGCTCCATCGTGCCGTCAACTTGACTATGCGAAGCCAGTATTTGTTCAAGTAGCGTTGAGCCAGCGCGTGGTAAACCAACAATAAATATCGGATCGGGTAAATTAAGCCCTAAATTCCCACGGCTCTCAAACAGCTCGGCGGTACAGTATTTTATTTGCTCAGCAACTTGTTGTTCTACTTTGGTGATGTCAAAGCCACTATGAGCATGTTGTAATTTATTGCCTTCTTGGTAGGCTTGAAAGGCTTGGTTATAGTCTTCTCTGTCTTCAAAGGCTTTACCGGTAGCAAAATTTAGTTGAACCTTATCTGTTAGTGCTAAGGCTTTATTATTTTGCTGTGTTTGCATTTGAGCAATTTCTTCATCACTAAAACGGTAGGTTTTAGTATTGGCTAAACTCCAAAAAGCATCACCATAACTTGGGTTTAACTGGTAGGCT
>NZ_JACGVF010000073.1:0-184804 GCF_014077085.1 Colwellia sp. MB02u-9 | reverse complement strand
AATAAGTTCACTTACTACTACTACTACTACTACTACTACTAGCTATAAACCTGCATTAACTATCTTAATCAATTAACTACAATTTAATCTTCACACTTAAAGCCATTTTATTGTACGAGTAATCAATATTGACATCACGGGTGTCCAATGCCTGATAGTCATAACTCAATTGCAAACTCAATCTATCGCTATGTTGGTAAGCTAACGTCAAAGTAGAGAATAAATAATCTTCTTGCTCAGTGTTCTGGCGACTAATAAATTTTTCATTCGTCAGGCCTACTGTGGCCAAGACATTAAAACGCTCGGTAAACCCATGTTCAAAATCAATTTGCTGGCTTTGAACTAAGCGGTAACTACTGATTAACCGATAGCTTTCATCAAAGTGACGGTTAGACACTATATGTACTTGAGTAAAGTCAGCAAGACGCCAAATATAATCAAAACGCCACTTAAAAGCATGATCATCACGTAATCGGTTATCTGAAAATTTTAGCTGTTGATAACCCACTAAAAAATTTAACTCACTAATCACGGTACTAAACCACTTAACCCCCACTAAGGCTGTAATGCTATCTCGGTTACTGATGGGATCGTTCGGATATTCAGTGACTTTATAAGCAATATCAAATGCCAGAAAGGTTTTACCTGATAGCAAATAATCAAAGTTCGACTTAAAATTAAGTATTTCTGTGTCTAAACGACGAGTGTCAGTGCGACGAGTAGTGAATTTATTTTCATGGTAGGTCAGGTCGAAATTTAATTTCCCTTGTGACTCAAACGTGCCATATTCGTAGCCAATACTCGCACCTATATTTTCTTTTTCATCACCTTTAGATAAAGCTTCAGCCTGGCTTAAAGATAAGCCCGTACCTCTATAATTATAACTATTTAGCCAAAGAGCAGACATATACAGGCGTTGATTTTGGCTAAACTTGAATTGATATGTAGGCGTGATGGTGAAGTCGGTATGATCATCGTTGTTAAACTTATCAAAAAAGTAAGTGGCAAGTTTTGCATCAAAATTAAAAGCTGAATGTTGGCGGTTAGATGTTAAAGCTAAATCAGACGATAAGGTGTAATAAGCCGTACTTTGCTCATTGCGAGCTTGATAGAAAAAATTATCTATATAGCCCGCTTCAGAAGCTAAGGTAAACTCCGCATTATTATCAGATTCTGCCTGAACTAAAGCACTGAATGCGCTGATCGCAAAAAATATGGCAACAAGCCAAGAAAAATTCATATCTCAAATTTACCTGTTATTATTATTATAAAAATTGAAGAAGAAAATTAATCCAATTTATATTTATATTTATATGACACCCAGTATGCACACAAAAAATATTTATTGAAATCATTTGTTATCAATTTGTTAATAAAATGATATTTACCTACGGGTTTTATAGACATAAAAAAAGCAACCTCTATGGTTGCTTTGCTTTTTAACTTTGAAAAAGTGATTAAATAATCTTGGTAAACGCCTTTGACTTACGCTGAATATTATACATTTTTTGCTTATCTTCTGGTAACTTGTCAATAGCTTGTTCACTGTAGCCTTGCTCAATAAACCAGTGTGCGCTAACCGTAGTCAAGACAAAAATTGACGTAAGATTCTGCCTTTTCGCCGCCTGCTCTAGTGCTTGAATAAGACGAATGCCCCGATTGCCACCACGATAATCTGGGTGAATAACTAAGCAGGCTATTTCACCTGTTCTTGCTTCTGGGTAAGGGTAAAGAGCCGCACAAGCGATGATAACATCTTCTTTTTTAATCACCGTAAAGCGGTCAATTTCAATTTCAAGCAACTCGCGTGAGCGTTTAACCAACACACCTTCTTCTTCCAGTGGCGCAATTAATTCTACTATGCCACCAACGTCATCAATACCGGCAGCTGACAATTGCTCTTGATAGTCTTTGGCAATCAAGGTGCCTGCACCGTCGCGAGTAAACAGCTCCTGTAATAAGGCGCTATCACTGGTGTAACTTACACTATGACAACGCTCTACCCCTTGTTTACCACACTGTATAATCGCTTGTAACAGCAACTGTTGAACATGATCTTCTTGCTCTGCAAGTAAATCACTAACGGTCGCTACCCCACAACTTCGAATTAAAGTCCCCTGTTTATCCAGCAACCCTGATTGTTCAGTTAAGGTGATAAGTTTGTCTGCTTTTAACGCTATCGCGGTTTTTGCTGCTACATCTTCTAACGCTAAATTAAACACTTCACCCGTTGATGAATAACCCACAGGCGATAACAAGACTATTGAGCCGAAATTTAATTGGGTATTAATACCTTCAGCGTCAATTCGACGCACCAAGCCAGTATACTTAAAGTCAATGCCGTCACGCACACCAATAGGCTTAGCAATAACAAAATTACCGGTACTGACCCGAATTTGTGCACCATGCATAGGTGAGTTAACTAAGCCCATGGTTAATAAGGCTTCAATATGAATACGCAACGAACCTGTGGCGTCTTTTACCGCCGTTAAGGTTTCTGCGTCAGTAACACGTATATTACCTTCAATTTGTTGCGGTAGGGCACGAGCAATAAGTCGCTCTTCGATTTGCACGCGCGCACCATGCACCAAAACCAACTTAACGCCCAAACTTCTTAACAAAGCTATATCATGAATGATATTGGCAAAATTTGGGTGTTGTATCGCCTCACCACCAAACATCAAGACAAACGTTTTACCACGATGAGCATTGATATAGGGCGCTGCACTTCTAAACCACTTTACATTATCTTCATTACTATTCATGACATCTGATCACTAATATCTATCGCTTATCTTAATACGTATATATAACTTATGAATAACTTATATATACCCGCTCGACTTCAAGGGGTAACTTTGTGCAAGTCGAGAACGGGTATAAACATTAAAGTGGCTAAACTTTTTCAGCACCACGATTAACAATATATTCCATGGCAACTTCATCTTCAGGGTTTTTATGTGGGCTTTGCTCACTGTCTTCTATGATGTTGTCTGCTAAAGAATTTTTATCAATCAAATTAAAACCTAACTGCTCGAAATAGCTTGGAATATAAGTCAGCACAATAATTTTTTGTAGCTGCATTTGATGAGCAAATTCTAATAAATATTGTACCAGTGCTTGACCTTGACCTTGAGCATGGGCAGCTTTATCAATCACTAGGCTACGAATCTCGGCAAGACCTGTTTGGTAGATATAGAGCGACGCACAGCCAACTACCGCGCCGTCAACTTCAGCAACAACAAAATTTTGCACTGCATGAATAATATTATCGCGACTGCGTGGCAGTATTTCCCCGCGCTCGGCCCAGTAATCGACCAAGGCTGAGATACTATCAATATCTGACATTCTTGCTCTGCGCACCGACATAGCTGCTGCACGCTGGGCATTTAAGCGTTGCTTCACTTGTTTTAGGGTTAAGTTAATTTGCGTTTTACTTGGCGCACCTAAAACTTGAGTATTTAAGGTATCTTGGTTGTCCGCTAAAATATTGCCTGACTGAACTTCTGCTAAGGCTTTGTCGACTTGTTGACGAGAAGTGCCGCCGATAGCGTCGCGCTTATCTAAACAAGATTCAATCGATAAATGTTGGTAGACATCTTGTTCAATCCTGTCGCTAAATTTTTGCAGTTGTGCAATTGAAAAATCTTCCAAGGCGTGTCCCGCATCAATAGCCGCCAATACAACTTCACCAACAATGTGATGCGCTTCTCGAAAGGGAATATCTTTACTCACAAGGTAGTCAGCAAGCTCGGTTGAGTTGGCATAACCTTGCTGAGCCGCCGCTAAAGTACGCGCACGATTGACCGTTAAGCCTTCAGCAATTAATACCGCCATCTGCATGCATTCTTGCCAAGTATCAAGCGCATCAAATAAGCCCTCTTTATCTTCTTGCATGTCTTTATTGTAAGCCAGTGGTAAAGCTTTCATGGTCATCATCATACCTGTGAGTGAACCCATCACTCGCCCAGCTTTACCGCGCAGTAATTCACAAGCGTCTGGATTTTTCTTTTGTGGCATTAATGACGAACCTGAGCTAACTAAGTCGCTCATTTCAACAAAACCGGCTTCACCTGAATTGTAAAAAACCAAGTCTTCTGCAAAACGCGATAAATGCATCATGCTAATACTGGCGGTTGATAATAATTCAATCACATGATCACGGTCTGAAACGGCATCTAAGCTATTCAGTGTGGCACTACGAAAGCCAAGATTATGGGCCAGTTTTTCACGATCAATCGGATAAGCGGTACCGGCTAAGGCGCCAGAGCCTAGGGGTGAAGTGTCAGCGCGATACAAGGCGTCTTTTAGGCGACCAATATCACGGTTAAACATCTCAACATAAGCCAAGCACCAATGACCAAAGGTAATCGGTTGTGCGCGTTGCAAATGGGTGTAGCCTGGCAATACGGTATTACGCTCACGTTCAGCTAGGTCTAATACTGCCTGTTGCAAATTCACTAAGGCATAAAGTAAATCATTGCCGGTTTCTTTGCACCACAGTTTTAAATCGGTGGCTACTTGGTCATTACGACTGCGACCTGTATGTAACTTTTTGCCTAAGTCGCCAGTTTTTTCTATTAGGTTAATTTCCACCCAACTGTGAATATCTTCTGCATCCGATGCTAAAATTTGCTTTGGATTTTCTTCAACTGAAGCTTTTAATGCTAACAATGCCGCTTTTAATTCTTCAAACTCTGCTTGGCTTAAGACATTAACCGTAGTCAATGCTTCTGCCCAGGCAATAGACCCAACAATGTCTTGCACTGCCAAACGATAATCAACAGGTAAAGAGTCATTAAACTTTTTAAACTGCACACTGGCTTGCTCTTTAAACCGTCCACCCCATAATGCCATTACTAAATTCCTCTACCTTTATTTTTTTGCCGTAACTACTGAGTCTGCTTGTTTAAGCGCGGTAATTCTACTGGATAAGCTAAACAAACGAATAAAACCTTCCGCATGTTTTTGGTCATAAACATCATCAGCGCCAAAAGTGGCAAACGCTTCTGAATATAAGCTGTTTGGTGAACGACGTTGAGTCACTTGTGCCATACCTTTATAAAGTTTGACGACGACATCGCCAGTAACTTTTTCAGCAAAAGAGGCGGCAGAAGCAAGTTGTGCTTTCGCAAGTGGTGTAAACCAACGACCGTCATAAATGACGTGTGAGAACTCATGACCAACAGATTCACGATACTTTAATGACTCTTTGTCTAGTATTAATGACTCTAGCCCTTTATATGCGGCCATTAAAACGGTGCCGCCGGGAGTTTCATAACAACCACGAGACTTCATACCCACTAAACGGTTTTCGACAATGTCGATACGGCCAACACCATGTGCAGCGGCTTTTTCGTTTAAATACATTAATGATTGATAAGCCGACATGGGCTCGCCATCGACGGCAACTAACTCACCTTTATCAAAGCTAAGCATTACCTTGCCGGCTTCGTTCGGTGCGTCCATAGGGTCAACTGTCATGGTCCACACTTCTTTTGAAGGCTCACACCAAGGGTCTTCTAACTCGCCACCTTCATGTGATATATGCCAAGCATTAGCGTCACGACTATAAATTTTAGTTAATGAAGCCGAACAAGGGATATTACGCTCAGCTAAATAATCTAATAGGTCTTCACGTGAAACCATGTCCCACTCACGCCAAGGAGCAATAACGGTTAGCTGTGGTGCTAAGGCAGCAAAACAAGCTTCGAAGCGCACTTGGTCGTTACCTTTACCGGTACAACCGTGACAAACCGCATCAGCACCCACTTTTAAGGCAATTTCAATATGTGCTTTGGCGATCACTGGACGCGCCATTGAGGTACCTAATAAATACTGGCCTTCATAAACCGCACCCGTTTTAATGATAGGGTAAATATAGTCTTTAACATATTCTTCTTTTAAGTCAACTACATAACATTCTGAAGCACCCGAGGCGATGGCCTTTTCTTTAATGCCAACAAGCTCTTCTTCGCCCTGACCAACATCAGCACAAAATGCCACGACTTCACAGCCTTGATAATTCTCTTTTAACCAAGGGATGATAGCTGAGGTATCTAAACCACCTGAATAGGCCAGTACTACTTTTTTAATGTCTTTTTTTGCGGCTAAAGCCATGATTTTATTCCTTAACAATATTTTGTTGTCAAGCTAGCCAATAACGAGTCATTGGCTAGCTTGAAATGTTTTTTAAATTTAATTTGCTCATCTGCTTAGTAAAACAGAGATCAATCAGCTAATAAAGTCACTAACACCGCATTTTGTGCCCACATGCGATTTTCAGCCGACTGAAAAGCCACCGACATTTCACTGTCGAACAGCTCAGTGGTAATTTCTTCTTCAAGATGCGCGGGTTGGCAATGCATAACAATACTTGCCCCTGCGTTTGCCATCAATTGATGATTCACTTGATACGGTTTAAAGGTCGCTAAAATATCAGCGACATTGGTATTATCACCCATAGATATCCAGGTGTCAGTGTAAATAGCATCTTGTTGTCCTAATTCAGCTATATCGTGGGTTAAAGATAATTTAGCCCCTGATGCTGCACTAAAGCTCACGGCTTTATTATACATTTGTTCATCAGGACCATGCCCTACTGGGCAAACTAAAGTAAAATCAACCCCGACGATTGCTGCCATTAGCATTAATGAATTAGAGACATTATTGGCGTCACCAATGTAAGCAAGTTTGATTTTGCTCAAATCAGAAAAATTTTCGGCTAAAGTAACAAAGTCAGCTAATGCTTGGCATGGATGATATACATCACACAAGGCATTAATCACAGGTACACTGCCATGCTGTGCCAGTTGCTCTATCGAATTGTTGCTAAAAACTCGTGCAACAATAGCATCGGCATAACAAGAAAGGTTCTTAGCATAGTCGCTAACTCGCTCACGTTCACCTAATTTACCATTTTGTTGGCCTAAATACAGGGCATGACCCCCTAATTTATTAATGCCAATATCAAAACTAACATGGGTTCTTAGCGAGGGTTTTTCAAAAATCATGGCAACTGATTTACCCGCCAAAGCCTGAGAGTAATTTTCAGGTTGCTGTTTTATATCACGTGCTAAGGTAATTAAGTCGAGTATTTGTGCTTTATTTAGCTGATCATCAGCTAAGAAGTGTTGTAAGTTCATCAATCTTTAATCCTGTGCGAAACCGGTTAACAACTTGTCTTATGACAATTAAAATGGCTTATATGAAACTAACAACCATTAGGCTGTATACGAGTGCCGACACTGTCGCCGTTGAGCAAGTCGACAATTTGCTCAGGTGATTGCCAACTAGCAACCGCGATACTTCGTCGTAACTGATTCGCCGCTCGCAATGCTGCGTTTACTTTAGCGGTCATGCCTCCGGCAATAACGCCACTGGTAATAAGTTGTTCTGCTTGCTGAGCATTCAATGAACTTAAATACTCGCCCGTTGCCCCTTTAACGCCATTAACATCGGTCAACAGCAATAATTCAGCATTAAGCAACTGACATATCACTACCGCGGCATCATCAGCATTTACATTGACTAACTCACCATTGTCCAAAGCACCAATGGATGAAACAATAGGTAAAAATTTTGCTTTGAGTAGCGTATCTAATAACGCGCTACTAAAAGGTTTAGGTACACCGACTTGGCCTAATGCTAGAGGGCTTAAATGGCACTGCACCATTTGACCGTCGGTAAGTGACAAACCAACAGCGGGTAGTTTTAAACTCGCGGCACTGGCCACAATAGCTTTATTAACATTACCGGCTAGCGCACCACTAATAATCGGCATTTGCTCTTTGGGTGTCACTCGTAAACCGTGTTTTTTTTCAGTAACAAAACCTGCTTGAGCAAGCATTTCATCAACCACACAGCCACCACCGTGAACGATAACTACAGGTTGATCTTTTAAACTGGCAATTACGGTTAACAACGCAGCTAAGGCAGAGGTGTTGCCTTGATTGTAACCATCTAAAATAGCGCCGCCAATTTTGATCACAACAGGCTTCTTCATCAGTAATTCCCTGCGGTTAATAAGCTATATTCACTAGGTAAGCCCAAACTAATATTGGCACATTGTATGGCTTGTGACGCCGCCCCTTTTAACAAGTTGTCAATAGCACAGCTCACCACCACCACCTGTTTGTCTTCATCAACTAACCAATGCACATCAGCAAATGGGCTATAGGCAACATTGTTTATTTTAGGCCAAGTGTTTACTATTCTGACCAATGGCGTGTCTTGATAGGCTTTTGTAAAGGCACTGTCAACTTGTTGACTAGTAACCCCAGCTTTTAACTGTAAGGTCACTGTCACTAATAGTCCACGTTTGTAAGGGGCTAAATGTGGATTAAAAATCACCTCAACATTAGCTTCTTGACTAATTTCTGGCTGATGCCTGTGCTGCAAAATATTGTACGGGGTTAAACTCACTTCACAAAAACTTGTCGCTAATGACGCTGTACGACCGGCCCCCGTTACGCCACTAATACCATTAACCACAATTAATGAATTTTCTTGATGAAGATCATTGCTGGTGATGGGCTTTAACGCTAATAAACTCGCGGTCGGATAACACCCTGGCACAGCAATTAAATTGCTGGTAGCAATCTCGGCGGCTTGCCATTCGGCTAAACCATATTGAGCCTGTTGTAGTGCGTTTAACGCTTGATGTTCAAAACCATAATGCACGGGATATTGCTTAGCGTCTTTTAAACGAAAACCACCCGATAAGTCGAACACTTTAACATCTTGATCAATAAAGGCTTGGGCCCATTGCGCACTAAACTCATGGGGTGTGGCAAAAAATACCGCATCAATCTTGTGTTTAGAAGCACTAATATGTTGCTCAAACCATTGTGGAGAAAAAGGCTCTAGCGGCAAATCACATATACCTTGCCAACGAGCATGTAATTGTGAAAAAGTTTGACCACTAGAGGTACCATTTTCAGACACCAATAAATGTTGAATTGAGATTTTATTATGCTGTGTTAACAAGCCAATTAATTCAGCCCCCACATATCCACTTGCACCAATAACTACGACGTTCATTTACTTACCATTTTTTTACGATTAGAAACTAAAACTCACGGTACTATTTACCTGTAAATTTTGCAATTCTATTCAACTTTAAGCAATTATTCTCTCGCTTTATGACCAAAAACATATCACTATCTAGAGAATCAAGACTGACCAAAACTAATATTTGACACTAGTGTCTTGGCTTAGTTGAATACATTATATACATTTTCATAGTGTGGTTAAATTAGGCTCTTTACATTAAGTTGCTAAAATACCACCATATAAATAGTTATGCAACAAATTAGCATAATTACCCAGTAAATAATTTTAGGTGCTTAAATATCATGAAAAAGCTCAATAAAAAACTCCCCAACTTTACCCAGGCCATTAGCCAATTAATAGCACAACCCAGTATTAGTTCTTCGCAGGCGAGCTGGGATCAAAGTAATGAAGGGGTAATAAATTTACTGTCAGCTTGGTTTGAAACCTTAGGCTTTACTGTCACTATTCAAGCGGTTCCACAGGCTAAAGGTAAGTTTAATATGTTGGCTAAATTAGGCACAGGCACAGGGGGTTTATTACTTGCAGGCCACAGCGACACTGTACCTTTTGATGAAAATAGCTGGTTATCCGATCCGTTAAAAATCACCGATAACGATAATAAACTTTTTGGCCTTGGTAGCTGCGACATGAAAGGTTTTTTTGCCTTTATTTTGCAAGCTTGCCAACATATCGACCTTAAAACATTAAACAAGCCATTATACGTTTTAGCCACTGCCGACGAAGAAACCACCATGGCTGGCGCACGATTTTTTGCTAACAGTGGAATAATAAAACCTGACGTTGCCATTATAGGTGAGCCAACAAATTTAGTGCCTGTGGTAATGCACAAAGGTCATATGTCTCATAAAATTAGTATTAAAGGTCAGGCTGGACATTCAAGTAAACCGGCAAGCGGCGTTAATGCGATTGAAATAATGCATCAAGTGATGAATGAATTATTCAAACTCAGAGAAAAACTCAGCCTAAGCTATCAAAATGAAGCTTTTGATGTTCAAACACCTACGCTAAATTTAGGGGCTATTAGAGGCGGTGACAATGCGAATAGAATTTGTGGCCATTGTGAGCTTGATATTGATATGCGCTCTTTACCCGGTATGAAAGATGAAGAGCTAGTGGCTTGGTTAGCAAAGGCCTTGCAGCCCATTGCGGAAAAATATCCTGGTCGACTCAGCATAGACGAGCTTGACCCTAGTTCACCGAGTTTTCAGCAAACCCCTGAAAGTGAATTAGTGCATACCGCTGAAAAACTTTCTGGTCATCATTGTTGTGCGGTAAATTACGCAACAGAAGCACCATTTATTCAACAATTGGGTTGCCAAACTATTGTTATGGGCCCAGGCTCGATTGATCAGGCACATCAACCTAATGAGTATTTAGCCCATAGTGAAATTACAAAAACTGAGCTATTACTGACTAAACTCATTCATCATTATTGTTTTTAATTTTTAGTACTTTTAGTCAGTCAAGCACAAAGCAGTTGGCAGAATAAAATTAAGCTTACCCGCTAATCTATACCCTATTTATGCTTAGCGGGCTCGACTCCAGAGCTTTTGGTTACCTATGTTCAAAAAGTACTCCCCTGGTTGCCAACAACGCGGCAATAAATCGCGTTCCTTACGTTCAAGATAATTTGATGACAATAAAGGTAGAATTTCATCCAATCTTGCTTTGCTTATATTGGAGCACTCTTGTGCTGTTTCTACAAAGTATAAATTCTTGCTTTTTTTTACGACCAAGTCATGCCCGTGGCCAATGAAGGTCAATTGTCTTGATGCTATACGGCATTTAGGTTCATTAGGTTTTTCAGGGTAGAGCTGAGTGACTATCGCATATTCATAGCGCACGCCCTGGTCAATATCATTCGGGATATAAATTACCCCAAACCCTTGTGGAAAATCGCCAGTGATTTGATATAAGGCATCAACAACCTGGCGACTACAACGGCCTGCTTCAGCGTTCTTATATAAGGCTTGGTATACTCTCGGTAATAATTTGTAGTTGTAGTTGTTTTTAGTTGATAAGACAATACCGGTATATATTTGCGGTATTTTTAATATGTTGCCCACACCTAACTTCGGCTGGAAACTACTCATTATAAGCTGCTTAACAAAGCACAAGATCTGAGTTTGTGTACTATCAAAGGCCTCTCTTTCAGCTACAGAGTCACCTAGATAATTTACCACACCAATACCATTGAGAAGATAATTTATAGTTTCACGATAATTAATCTGCAATAAGGCTTTCCGCTCTTCAAGCTCTAAAGTGCGAAAACAATCTAGCTTGCCATTAACACCTTGTATAATCTTCTGTGCATTAGGATGATAATGGCCAATATCTTGTAATATAGCGGCCATTAACACAGGTATTTTCACAAGATCTTTAAATTGACGTAAGGCCTCTGCACTGCCACTACTTAATTCGTTAAAATCAAAAGCGACAAGTGCCATTAATTCTTGAACTAAAGTGTCTTCGGATGAAAAATTTTTTAAACAGATTTGATCTAGTAACCTTAACGCCAGTACAGCTCTATACAAAGGTTTACTGCGTTCGTTTTCAACTGCCACTTTACTGCCTTCGGTCGGCAATAATAACTGCATAGTGCCTAATAGCTCTGCTGATTTTCGCTTAGTTTCAGCCAAACTTTCACCTTCACAAAGTTCAAAGATATCTCGACAAATACGCTGCAAATGTTGAGCGCGTTCATTGCGCTTTGCGCTTAACATTGTTAAGTTTTTTTGCTGCTCACGTTCAAGCTTTAAAAGTTTCCTGTTACTTTTATCACTATCAATTTGTACTAACTTGGCTATTTCATTGTTAAGGCTCTTAACTTCGCCTTGAGAGAGCAACTCTAGATCGTAAAATGCTATAGCCCTTTCCAAAACAGAATCTTTTAAAGGACTAGGTCCGTAAATTTTAGTTAATAAAACTTTGACCTTAGTAGTAAACTTAGTATCACCAGAGAAATTTTTCAACATGAGTTCCATTCGTATAAGTAGTAGCTATTAAAATGATAGTGCCGTCGTCCTAACGCTTAATTAGCTAGCCTAGAACAAACAAAGTGTATAAGTATTAAGCTATATTTTATGCCTTTTATGCCTTTTGTGCTTAGGGTAGATCACTATTGTGCTCACTACATAGTGAATATATGCATGCGATTAATGACATGCTAAAAAAATGCAATTTTTCAACCCATGCTTGAGCGCTCAATCAGGTTCGTTAACAATCGATAATTATGCTTAACATTGAACAGATTAATTAAAATGTCAATACTAAAGTGCCCGGTGAGATGGAGCCTGACAAAATACGGTTACATTAGCTGCACTTGAATGACACTGTGCATTAGAACATACTGACTAAACTTTACACTAATATACAAATTTGCCGCATTGGCAATTAAGGATAATGATGGCCTCAAGTAACTTTAAAGAAACCCTCAAAAGTGTTGGCGCAGCATTTTTTGGTGTGCAAAGTGATAAAAATAGAGAGCGAGACTTTACTCATGGCAAATTTAGTCATTTCATTATTGCGGGTTTAATTGCTGTGGTGCTATTCATAGCGGCCTTAGTTACCATTGTAAGTTTCGTTTTACCCAGCTAATATTTTTAGTATCACACCACTGAATTCGACTAAAATCTTAAGTAAAGCCATAAGTCACGCAAAACTCAATGATGCTAGCTCAATCTTACAACCAGATGGTATTACCCCCATCGCTTGCTGACTTTGGGTTATCCACTTTCATCAAGATAATATAAGCCATTGATTTGTGAGTTGGCGTTATTTAATAAAGCGCGAGTAACTCAAACACTTTATTGCGTGCATTACCTTTTTGACTAATCGTTCGTGACACTTCTATTGAGTGATGTTTTTTCGCATGCTGATATATTTTTCGTGTCCAGATAGTATCGTGATTACTGATCAATACTGATATTTTACGATTTTTGGTCACTTCTTCTACCGCATTGGCTAAATCAGCTTGTTCATCTAGCCCAAAGCCGTTACCTGAATAACTGGTAAAGCTGGCGGTTTTACTTAAGGGTACGTAAGGAGGATCGCAATAAATAACATCACCGGATTTCGCATGTGCAAAGGTTTGTCGATAACCGTCACAAATAAAAATCGCTTTGGCCGCTTTCTCAGCGAAATAGTGCAGTTCAGCTTCAGGAAAATACGGGCGCTTATATTGCCCAAAAGGGACATTATAACCACCAGATTTATTGTATCGACATAAGCCATTATAGCCATGACGATTCATGTAGAGAAACACTAGCGATCTAAAATAAGGGTCTGAGCTGGCATTAAAGTCTTTTCGCAGCTGATAGTAGCTTTCTGCCTGATTATTTTCAGGTGAAAACAATCGGCGAGCATCGGCGATAAATTTATCAGGTGTTCGCTGCACAATACGATATAAATTGATCAGATCTTGATTTATATCATTGAGTAAGTATTCGTCATAATCACTATTTAGAAACACAGAGCCGGCGCCAACAAAAGGTTCAATCAGACGATTTCCTTTTGGTAACATAGAATTTATGACATCGGTAAGCGCGTATTTACCACCCGCCCATTTTAAAAAAGCTCGATGTTTTTTCTTCATAGCACCTACAAATCCAAAAATTTAGCAACAGATACTTAGCATCTGAAAAGTAAGCGGGGATTGTATCCTGAATTAACCTTTATTGGGAGAGCAGAAATGCATTGATTTCGTTATTAATAACCGTAACTGGCTTTATCCAGGGTTGCCGTGCTAATAACGATTTTGGTAAAGCGGCTAAGGCAGATAGTGCTGCTGATTTTTCTGCATAGGCTAAGCTGGTGATAACCACTGACGGTTTATTATTTAATAAACGCTGATAAACTTGGTAGTCAATCCTTGTTAAGTCTTCAAGTAATGATTTTGGCAATGTTAAATCGCTATAAGCGGCAAATTGAATAACATAGCCAAGGTGATTACTGTAGTAGTCATTGTTAACGCTAACTTGATTCGCTCGCTTATTCTGCGCAATTATCGCTTGTAGTTTACGCCGACTCGCTGAAGGTTTAAGCACTGTACCATTGGCTTTTGCACTATTCATACTTTCTGCTGTGATCGCTGACATAACCTCGGCAGGTGAGGCCGGTAAACTCGGCATTTTTATTGGCAATACTGACAATGGATTAATTAACGACGAGTAAATGTCTTTAGGTCTGGCAGCAAGCTTAGTGTTTTCGATTTTAGTTTCAGTGGTTGACCCAGCAACCTCAGCTTTATTCTCACGATTAATGGCTAACACCATAGTTTGTGGTTTTGCTAATACTTCAGTTAATGATATTTCTGCTTGTTTATTAGCGCTGATTAATTTCGAAAAATTAAAACTATCTAATTGCAATAAATTAATAACCAAGACGCCAAGGCCTAATAAAAAAACCAATGCGCTAATTAACCCTTTATTTTGATTAATAAACTGCCATTTTGGCTGAGTATTTTTAAATATTGCTGATGTGGTTGACAGAAGTTGGCCCGATTGTGCCGATAATAATGTCAGTTTATTGTCAAATAAACTTTTATTATTCGCCACAGTTTTACCCGCTTGTACTGAGCCAAACATCACAATGTTAACCACCAAATTGGCTTTTTTAGCGATAGCGGCTAATTGTGACAGTTCATGAAATATCTGTAATGATAAGTGCTGAGCACTGTCGAGCACAATACTAATGCCCTGCGGTGATTTTTTAGCTAAATTAATCACACTAACCGCTAATGATATTTCTGGATCAAATAACTCACCGGTATATAACTGCTCGATTATACGACAACGAATTTGAATATTATTAAACTGTGCAGCAAGTGAGATATAGGCAGCATTATGCTGCTCGGGTAAACTGGCTAAAAACTGGCTAGCACTGGGCGCGCTTTGTTCAACGCTTTCGTCGATAACTAAAATAGCTTGTTTTGAAAAACGTAGAATATAGTCTATGCGGGCATGGGCACTAATTTTAGTGACACTGGTGTTATCATTAGATAGGCCAATATTTTTCATTAACGCTGACATGCTTCACCTATTCTGAATAAAATTACAGAATTTGTTGAAGGTGTTCCTCACTAACATCGTCATTAATTTCAGATTGGCCAATAGCCGTTGGAAGAATAAAACGAAGCTTTCCAGCTAAGTTCTTTTTATCACGACGCATATGACAAATAAATTCATCAAAACCCATATTTTCTGGCGCAATTAACGGTAAATCAAAAGCAGACAGCAAAGTTTCAATACGACGAAGATCTGACACTTCAAGCAAATTCATTGTTACTGATAACTTAGCAGCAAGTACCATGCCAGTAGCAACAGCTTCACCATGTAACCAATTACCATAACCTTGGTCAGCTTCAATAGCGTGGCCAAAGGTATGTCCTAAGTTTAATAAAGCACGCACACCGGTTTCTGTTTCATCTTCAGCAACAATATTCGCTTTGCATTGACAGCAACGTTCGATCATCTGCATTAAAATCTTATTTTCACCGGCTTTTATTGCATCAATATGCTGTTCAAGCCAAGTAAAAAAATCACCATCACCTAATATACCGTACTTAATCACTTCAGCCATACCGGCATTAAATTCTCTAATCGGTAAAGTTGCTAAGCTTGCTAGGTCAATAAATACCGCTTTAGGTTGATAGAACGCGCCTATCATATTTTTACCTAAAGGGTGATTAACGGCTGTTTTTCCGCCAACTGAGGAGTCAACTTGAGACAACACAGTAGTAGGGATTTGAATAAAATCAATACCGCGCTGATAACACGCCGCGGCAAAACCCGTGATATCGCCAATAACTCCACCGCCTAACGCAATTAAGGTCGTGTCTCTACCGTGATTACCTGCTAGCAGATGTGACATTATCCGTTCAAAATTCGCTAAGCTTTTCTGAGCTTCACCATCAGGTAATATCACTTCATCAAGGTCAAAATCCCTAAGGCTATGTTTAATTTGCTCAATATAAAGGGGTGCAACGATATCATTACTGACAATGCAAACACGCTTACTGCGGATGTGACTAGACAGCAGTTCACTATTTGCTAATAGTCCGCTGTCTATATAGATTGGATAACTGCGCTTACCGAGTTTAACCTGAAGTGTGGTCATAATTATGTCGTTTAAAAGTCCAAGCGTTCAACTATTTTACTTGCAACAACTTTCGCACTTTGGTCATCCGTCTGCACGATAACATCGGCAATTTCTTCATATAACGGATTACGTTCTATCGCTAAGTTTTCAAGTACTGTTCTAGGTTCTTCATCAGTTTGTAGTAGCGGACGACGTCGGTCTCTTTGAGTGCGAGCGACTTGCTTATCTATCGTTGTTTCAAGATAAACTACAATGCCGCGTGCTGATAAGTGATTACGTACTTGAGCGCTGATCACAGATCCACCGCCAGTAGCCAAAACAATTCCTTGTTTTTCACTTAAGTCTTCAATAACTGACTCTTCTCTTAGTCGAAAACCTTCTTCGCCTTCAAGATCAAAAACCCACGCGATATCTGCACCAGTACGACGTTCGATCTCTTGATCGGAATCAAAAAACTCTAGATGTAGCTTATCCGCTAATTCTCTACCAATGGTGCTTTTGCCTGCGCCCATTGGGCCTACAAGGAAAATATTACGTTTTTCTGCCATTAGATTAATTAATACTCGTTTATTTATTACGTGAACAGGTAAGAGAGAACCTCTCTCGAAAATTTCAAGGGCGCAATTATCGCAATTGTTGGGTACAAATTGCAAGCATGTAAGATGAAAACACCAACTTACATGCAAATTAACTTAAAATCTTTCGGTAACTATGCGTGGTGTAACGAATATTAACAGTTCTTTTTTCTCATTAAAGTTACTGCTATTCCTAAACATCCAACCAAAATAGGGAATATCACCCAAAACAGGTACTTTTGACACTGAACTAATAATTTGTTGTTGATAGATTCCACCCAATACGATGGTTTCACCATTATTAACTAAAACTTGCGTACCTATTCTTTGTGTGTCGATAGCAGGTGCCATGCCATTTGAAAGATCAGACACCGTATCTTGCGTTACCACCAAGTCCAAAATAATTCTATCATCAGGGGTAATGTGCGGTGTTACGGTTAAACTTAATACCGCTTTTTTAAATTGTGTTGATGTAGCGCCACTCGATGCGGCTTCTTGGTATGGAATTTCCACACCTTGCTCGATATACGCTTCTTTTTGGTTTGCCGTAGTAATGCGCGGACTGGCAATTATTTCACCTTTGTTTTCTTTTTCCATCGCACTTAATTCAAGATCAAGAATGGTGCCATCGGCCAAGCGCGCAACCTGAAAGGCGATACTGCCCGCCGGGTTTGCGACGGGTAAGTTTACATTCAATCTGTCACTTAAATCCGGCACAGTGCTACTGCCCGCACCGGCTAAAGAGCCTGAGATTGAAGACTCACCATCAGAGTCTGTTACGCCCCAGCGAATACCCAACTCTTCATTAATATTATCTTTTACCGTCACCATACGAGATTCAATGATAACTTGGCGAACAGGGATATCTAATACCAAGACCATACGTTTAATATCTTCAATACTTTTAGCCGTATCACGGAGCAATAAAGTATTGGTTCTTTCATCAACGCTAACACTGCCGCGTGTAGATAAAATGCTGTTATCTTGATTTTTAATTAATGCCGCAAATTCAGCCGCTTTTGCGTAGTTAACTTGCACGTATTCAGAATATAATGGTGCGAGTTCTTGCACTTGTTGTTGGGCCAGCAAGTCACGGGCTTCTCGAGCAGCTAGTTCATCACTAGGCGCCACCATAAGAATATTGCCTTGCATACGCTTGTCTAAGCCTTTGACCTTTAAAATAATATCAAGCGCTTGATCCCAAGGTACACCGTCTAGTCTCAAGGTAATATTGCCAACCACAGTGTCACTGGTCACTAAATTAAAGCCATTATAATCAGCAATAATTTGTAATACAGTACGCACCGAAATATCTTGGAAATTTAATGAGATTGCCCTGCCACTAAAGTTTTCTTCTTCTCCTAGGTAACCATCTTCTTTCACTTTAGGGTTTATTGTTAATGAAAAAACATCATTAAACTGCTGATGTTTATATTCAAACGGCCCTTCAATATCAACGACTAAACGAGCATTGCGTCCTTCTTTAAAGGTTTCAATCCCGTTAACTAATGTGCCAAAGTCAGTCACATCTAATTTATAAATATAGTCTTCAAGAATTTCAGTATTGTGAAATTCAATATAAAGTTTTCCTAATTTATCGCTGACATCGACAGCGACCTTACTGTCGATAAGCTTAACCAAAAGTTGTGCTTCATTTTGCTGACCACGTTTAAAATCAATATTATCGATCTGATTTATAAAACCATGTCCTAGCGGAATTAACTGTGTTATCGCTTTATTTACCTGACCGGTATTTAAAGTTAGGGCAAAAGTATTATCTTTTTGGCTAACATCGAATATTGATAGTTTCTGCAAATTAACATCGGCAACAACTTTACCGGCCATTTTTCGCACAGTAATATTTTTTACCCCTGCATGTTTAATCAGCGTTGTCGCTATCGTAGGGTTAAATTGCTCTGCATCGAAGGTTATTCTCACTTGTGCCGGTGTCATTGTCGTCGTTACGGTTGGCGGCGCAACAATTTTATCTGATAGTTCAAATATCAATTCAATTTCATTACTTTGAATAGTGTTATAAGTGATCCCTGTTAGTTCGTTCGCCCACGAGAAAGTTGATAACACGCATAAATAGGCGGCCATAATTAACTTTATTTTTTTACAATGTGTCATAAGATTATCGTTTTTTATTTTATTAAATAGCAACATTACTTCCTTTGCCCCTCTGCACTTGCCTGTGTCATGGTAACGACAGTCTCACGTTCCACCCAGCAACCTGCGCCATCTGGGATTAACTCTAATACTTTTACATGATCTTGGCTTACGGCGGTAATTCGCCCATGATATAAGCCGACATAACCACCAACAGCAACCCGATGTAGGGTATTGTCAGACGCCTCGAGTAGTGCCCAAGTAACACCTAATTCACCTAAGGTGCCACGCATCACTAAATCACTTAATGAAAACTTCTCCAAAGGTTGTTTTCTTCGACGTGGATCAGGACTTAAACAGCCTGACATTTGTTGAATTTTTTCTTGAATAGCTTCAGGTTTTGGCTCGTCAAACGGGCTACGAAGTACATTGGCAGAATAATCAAAGTGACCAAAATTTTTCACTTTAGGCATCGGCTCTATTGTACTAGTGGTGCTCGCTTGCACATCGGCAATGTGTTGTTGCAAATCATCCGTATTGCTATAACAGCCGGTTAATAAAACAGCACTTAATATAATGAATTTTTTCATTATTCGTCTGCCTCCCGATAACGGTAGGTTTTAGCTTGCAGCTTTAAGGTTAAATCTCCTGAAGCTTGTTTTTGCAAATTAATGTCAAAATTATGCAGGGTAACTATGCGCGGTAAGCCAGCAATTCGGCTGACAAATTCACCAAACTCATGATAAGAGCCCAACACTTCAATATCTATGGGTAATTCGACATAAATTTCTTGTTCTATTTCCGGTTGCCAATTTAATTTAACAAAATCAAGTCCGGTAGTCGTACCGACAAAGGTAATGTCATCTAGCAGACCTGGGGTTTCATGGCTTTCTGGTAAGCTTTTTAGTTGTTTGGCAAACATAGCTTCCGCTTCAATCATTTGTTGTTCAAATACTTCTAAATTAGCCGCTACATGATATTTAGCTTGGTATTCTTGCTTAAGGGTAAGCTCTTGTGCTGTCACACGTTCAAGTTGCTTAATTTGATCGCTGATCATTAAGACATAACCCAAACTTAAGACTAAAACCACTAAAAATATTGATAAAACTATTTTGGCAGCTTTTGGCCATTGTCCAATATTATCAAGCTCTAAGCCTTCAAATTGCTCCATAAATTCCGATGAGTCAAAATTCATTATGGTGCTCCTTGCTCGGTCGATTCGGTCGAATTAATCAAACCTTTAATTCGAACGCGCATTTTAAAATCACTTAATAATTTACTTTTTGCATCGTTGGAAGTGATAGATTCAAGTATCGCGTCTTCAAATAAATCAGAACGCTCAATTTCCCTGATCATGTTGGCTAGATGATTATTAGACTCACTTTTACCGATAATATTTAAACTATTATCCTGTTTTTCTAGCTGTGTAAGATAAATACCATTGGGGACTACTTTTGCTATTTCGTCTAACACTTGAGTCACCACATTGCGACTACGTTGCAGTTGCTCAACAACACGGGTGCGTTTTTTAAGTTCTTTTTTCTTTTCATTAAGCGACTTTATTTTTGCAATGCGTAAATCCAGTAGTTGAATTTCATTTTGTAAAAATTGATTACGAGCATTTTGCCCATCAATATGCATTTGATAAAACTGATTCACTGAAAATACGATCAGCAATGCCACGACGGCCACTAGGGTTAACATGGTAAAATATTCTCGTTGCCGAGCTTTTTCAGCTTCTTCACGCCATGGTAGTAGGTTTATATATGCCACGGGGAAAAACTCCTTAATGCTAATCCAGCTGCCACCATATAGCGCGGTCCTGTTTTCGCTAACACTTCTTGATTAATAGTGCTCGAAATTTCCATGCCGGAAAATGGGTCAGCTATGACGGTATGAATACCCAATTCTTCTGACAATAGTTGCTTAACGCCTTCCACTAAAGCACTACCACCTGAAATAACTAGGTAATCAACTTTTGCTTTACCACTGGTGGTCAGAAACATTTGAATGGCACGACGAATTTGCTGCACTAATATGGTGTGAAAGGGCGCTAAAACTTCAAAGGTGTAGTTAGGTGGTAGATCATCGGTTAATTTCGCTAACTCTGCTTCTTCAAAAGACTTATTATAATAGGAGACAATCGAACGAGTATATTGTTCACCGCCAAACAGTTGATCACGACTGTAAATATGAGTACCTGATTCAGTGACCGAAAATAGGGTCATTGTCGCACCCAAATCTACGGTAGCAATAATTTTGTCCGCTGCATCGTCAGGTAATTGCCTTAAAATTAAATCATAGGCGCGACTGATAGCGTAAGACTCAACGTCAATAACTTTAGTTTCAAAACCACCGGCTTCTAATGCGGCAACTCTGGCTTCAACAGACTCTGTTCGCGCGGCGCTAAGTAACACATTCATTTTACTCGGGTCTGATTCATTAATATCGAGCGATTCAAAGTCTAAGCTGACTTCATCAAGGGGGTAGGGAATTAAACTATCAGCTTCAATTTCTATCTGGCTAGCCAATTCTTGCTCAGTTAAGGCTACATCCATGTAAATTATTTTTGTGATAACCGTTTGTCCAGATACTGCAGACGCGGCTTGTCGTACAGACGAGGAAATTTTTTTTCGTATTTTTGCTATCACTTTACCAACAGCATCAATGTCTTGAATTTCTCTGTCAACAATTGCCCCTCTTGGCATCGGCTCAATGGCGACAGTTTCTAAAACATATCCGTTGTCATTTTGGTTCAGTAAAACCGCTTTAATAGAGTGAGAACCAATGTCAATTCCAACCATTAAAGTGGTCTTTTTTTTCCATAAACTACTTAACATAGAATCCTTCTAGAACATTTTATTTTTATAAGATTAGATAAAAAAATTGGCATAAAATCATTTATCACATGCTTTTACAGGATATACTAGTACTATTACCCCTATTTTATAACATTTATCGAGCTTTTTTTTGTGTTTTCTATAAAAAACCTGTTCAAAACAGGTGCTGTATTGGTCTTTATCGGCATGCTGGCATTGGCCGGAATTTACTTGTCGATGCGTTCAAGTTTACCCAGTGTTGAATCACTGAAAGATTTGCAATGGCAAACGCCAATGCAAATTTTTAGCGCTGACGGCAAACTTATTTCTCAATTTGGTGAAAAGAAACGTATTCCCCTTACCTTAGAAGAAATGCCACAACAGTTAATCAATGCGATTTTAGCTACCGAAGACGACCGCTTTTATCTTCATTTTGGCGTTGACCCTATCGGTATGGGTCGAGCTATCCTAGGTCAACTCACCGGACAAAACAAAGGGGGTGCAAGTACCATCACTATGCAGGTAGCACGAAACTTTTTTCTCAGCCGTGAACAAACCTATGTCCGAAAAATTCGCGAAATATTTATTTCTTTCCATATTGAAAGCCTGTTAACAAAAGATGAAATTCTTACACTCTACATGAATAAGATTTCCTTAGGCCATCGCTCTTTCGGCTTTGGTGCCGCTGCACAGGTCTATTATGGTAAAGAAACTAAAGAACTGACTTTAGCGCAAATTGCGGTATTAGCCGGTTTACCAAAAGCGCCTTCAACCATGAACCCTATAAGCCGACCTGATCGAGCAATGCAGCGCCGAAGCGTAGTATTACATCGTATGCATAGCGCTGGCTATATTAGTGCAGAAGAAATGTCGGTCGCCAATAAGGCACCTATTACCGCCATTAAACATGGTGCGGAAATTGAATTAAGCGCGCCTTATATTGCCGAGATGGCCCATCAAGAAATGATCGACCGTTTTGGTAAAGAAACTGCCTACACGGGAGGTTATAAAGTATTTACTACCGTAACCTCAACTTTGCAATATGCCGCTGAACAAGCGGTAGTGAATAATATTTTAGCTTATGATGAACGCCATGGTTATCGCGGCCCTATTAGTACCTTACGCCCCCTTGATAACCAAGCTCAAACTATTAGCACAGATGACTCAAACAAAATCGCAAGTGCGCCAATAAGTGACGAAGAAGTTATACAAGCACTTGCTTCAATGTCGAGCTATCACTCACTGGTACCAGCGGTTGTTACGGCAACATTTGATCGTGCTGCACAAGTGAAACTACAAGATGGCTCTGAGGTAGAAATTGATTGGCATGGCCTATCGTGGGCGCGAGCTTATATCAATGATGATAAGCAAGCACCGCCACCAAACACAGCCGGTGATATATTGACACTGGGTGATATTATTATGGTTTCGGCAACAGACTCTGGTTATCGCTTAAGCCAATTGCCCGATGTCAGTTCAGCACTTATTTCGCTAGCAACGGATAATGGCGCGATAAAAGCGGCCGTGGGTGGTTTTAGTTTTGAGCATAGCCAATTCAACCGTGTTACCCAAGCAAAACGACAAGTGGGCTCTAACATTAAGCCTTTTATCTACTCAGCAGCATTAGACAGCGGCTATACTTTGGCATCAATAGTCAATGACGCGCCAATTAACCAGTGGGATAGAAGCTCAGGCGTAGTCTGGCGCCCTAAAAACTCGCCACCCGTTTATAACGGCGAAATTCGACTGCGTTTAGCCTTGGCACAATCTAAAAACGTTATTGCTGTGCGCTTGCTTAGAGATGTTGGCTTAGATAAAATTATTCCCTATTTAGCCTCTTTTGGTTTTGATCCTGACGACTTACCACGTAACGAGTCTTTAGCACTCGGTTCAGCGTCTTTGACGCCATTGGAAGTGGCGACTGGCTTTGCCACATTTGCCAATGGCGGGTTTTTAATTGAGCCCTACTTAATTGAACGCATTGAAGACTCCTTCGGTAAGGTCTTATTTCAAGCCAACCCAGCTATTGCCTGTGATCGTTGCGAAGAGACTATAGCCGCAGAGATTGAGACTTTTGACAACAAGACTGACAGCACCAACATCCTTGAAAATGAGCCATTGGCTGTTGCTGAAGGTAATACACTAGCCGCAAAAACTATCAATAAAGCCAAGCGTGTTATTAGTGCTCAAAATGCCTTTTTAATGACCGAAGCACTCAACTCGGCAATTTGGGGTGCTGACTGGAATGTAAAACCTTTTTGGCAAGGCACTGGCTTTCGTGCACGGGTACTAAAGCGTAGAGATATTGCGGGCAAAACAGGTACGACCAATCAAGCAAAAGACGCTTGGTTCTCTGGCTACAGTCGCCGATTAGTTACCACATCCTGGATAGGTTTTGACAACCCCAGTAGTAAGCTTGGCCAAACAACCTACAATAGCAATTTAGGTAAAGCGCAAACGACAGGTAAAGAGTTTGGCGCTAAGTCAGCTCAACCCGCTTGGATTAACTTTATGAAAGTGGCACTTGCAGAACTTCCTATTGAGCCTTTTGAACAACCCGAAGCGTTAATGTCGGTGCGAATAGACAAAGTGTCAGGAAAATTAACCACAAAAACAGATAAATCGAGTCGCTTTGAGTATTTTGAATTAGGCACAGCACCTACTGAATATATTAGCAAAGACATTAGCAGTCAAATCCTCGATGGTGGTTCAGATAACGTCAGTGAAGAGGGAATATTCGATTAAGCATAACTTGTCTTGAACTTTCGAACTGTCGATTACCGCACTATATTTTCTTGTGAAAATATCAATAATCGCCACTAAAAGTTTCGTTAGGAAAGTATGCGGATGAAAATTTTGTTTTTGTTCGCCATTTTTTAGAACATTTTTAAATTTTATATTACTTTTATAACACCCTTTAAGTGATAACTTCCTGACCAATCAGTCAATAAACCAACATTCATAAGTAATTGTTTTTATTTAATATAAATGAATATTCTGCGGGATTCATTCATGACCTTATCATTAATTTTTTTTCATCATAAACATCTTTACTTAAAAAATTATGAAAGTTAGTATGAAAACTTTCACAACGAAAGAAAAAAAACTTTCGTTTTGTTCATTGATCGCCTAAAATTGGCCTCCAAACTCGGAACACCGAAACTAATTATTTAAAAATCGTCATACCTTTAGGAGCGAATTCGCAATGGCAGCTTTAGAAAACTCAATCGATTTATCTTCATACGGCATCAGTAATGTTGCTGAGATAGTTTACAATCCATCTTATGAGTTACTCTTTGCTGAGGAAACAAGATCCGATCTCAGTGGTTTTGATAAAGGTGTGGTTACCGAACTCGGCGCTGTTTCAGTTGATACCGGCATTTTTACGGGTCGCTCACCTAAAGATAAATATATTGTTCGTGATGATACAACCCGTGATACCGTTTGGTGGTCAGATCAAGGTAAAAATGACAACAAGCCAATGTCTCAAGAGACTTGGACTAGCCTAAAAGGTTTAGTCACCGAACAGTTATCCGGCAAACGTTTATTTGTTGTTGATACCTTTTGTGGCGCAGATGATGACACCCGCTTAAAAGTGCGCTTTATCACTGAGGTGGCTTGGCAAGCACATTTTGTTAAAAACATGTTCATTCGCCCCACCGATGCAGAATTAGCACATTACGAACCTGACTTCATTGTCATGAATGGCGCAAAAACCACCAATCCAAATTGGCAAGCACAAGGCTTAAATTCAGAAAATTTTGTTGCCTTTAACTTAACGGAAAAAGTGCAACTTATTGGTGGTACTTGGTACGGCGGCGAAATGAAAAAAGGTATGTTCTCAATGATGAACTACTTTTTACCGCTAAAAGGCATAGCTTCAATGCATTGTAGTGCTAACGTTGGTGAAGATGGTGACACGGCGATTTTCTTCGGCCTTTCTGGTACCGGTAAAACCACATTATCGACTGATCCTAAACGCCAACTGATTGGTGATGACGAACATGGCTGGGATGAAAATGGTGTCTTTAACTTTGAAGGCGGTTGCTATGCAAAAACCATCAACTTAAGCAAAGAGAATGAACCTGACATTTATAATGCTATTCGTCGTGACGCTTTACTAGAAAACGTCACCGTTGACGAAAAGGGCACAATTGATTTTGACGATAATTCAAAAACTGAAAACACCCGTGTTTCTTACCCGATTCATCATATTGATAATATCGTTAAACCTGTCTCTCGTGCCGGCCATGCGAAAAAAGTTATTTTCTTAACTGCTGATGCTTTTGGTGTGTTACCTCCAGTGGCTAAATTAACCCCTGCGCAAACAGAATATTACTTCTTGTCGGGTTTCACAGCAAAACTTGCTGGTACTGAACGTGGTATAACAGAGCCAACACCAACATTCTCAAGTTGTTTTGGCGCCGCATTTTTAAGTCTACACCCAACACAATACGCTGAAGTGTTACGTAATCGTATGCAAGCGGTTGGTGCTGAAGCTTATTTGGTTAACACAGGTTGGAATGGCACAGGCAAACGTATTTCAATTAAAGATACGCGCGCCATTATAGATGCGATTCTTGATGGCTCAATTGATAATGCAGAAACACAAGTTTTACCCTTATTCAATTTAGATATTCCAACCAGCATTGATGGGGTTGATGATGGTATTTTAGACCCACGTAATACTTATGCTGAGCCAGCACAATGGCAAGATAAAGCCATAAATTTAGCGACTCGCTTTGTTAACAATTTTGATAAGTTTACTGATACTGACAACGGTAAATCGTTAGTCGCAGCAGGCCCTAAACTATAGTTAAATAAGTACCGCACTAAGCTAAAAAAGCTAAAAAAAACTAAAAAGCCGTCGTAACTATGACGGCTTTTTAATGCCTGCTATTTTGCTAATAAAATCAATACCATTAAGTATTACAAGATGTGATTAGCCGTGGCTAATAGGTAAGCAAACTTTCGCTGTTAAGCCCCCTTCTACTCGATTAAACAATTCCACTCGGCCACCATGAGTATCGACAATACGTTTAATAATAGCTAAACCTAAGCCACTGCCACCGGTTCCTCTTGCTTCATCACCTTGCGTAAAGGGCTGAAATAAACGCTCAATATCCACTTCAGCAATACCTGGCCCTTCATCAGAAACACAAAAACAAACCTCCTGTGTAGCTTTATCGAATGCGCTAGTTACTATGATCTTGCCGTCAGAATAGCGTAGCGCATTTTGAATTAAATTTGCCAATACCCGCTTCATAGCAACATAACGCAGAGGCACTTTAGGTAGCGGCTGGGCATTAATAATAATTTCTCGCTCTAGCATACTTTCAGACTGCACCACTTCGTCGATCAAGAGATTAATATCAGCCAACTCAACTTTGTCTTTACTATCATGGCGAATGTAATCAATGAACTGATCTATGATGGTGTTCATGTCTTGAATATCGCCTTCAATACCGGCTTTTAAAAATTCATCTTCAGCAATCATTTCAGTGGCTAAACGAATGCGAGTTAAGGGTGTGCGTAAATCATGAGATATACCTGCCATCAATAAATTTCGGTCATCTTCTAGTTGCTTAATACCCTTAGACATATGATTAAAAGCCCGAGTTACCGCAACAATTTCAGTGGTACCTATTTCCGTTAATGGCTCAGGAAAGTCGCCGCGACCCACATCATGAGCCGCATGTTGTAATGCAGCTAACGGACGATTAAGTTGTCGCACAAATAACCACCCACCCATCACACTTAAAATACCTAAAATCATTAGCACAAAAATAAGCGGTGAAAAGTTTTCTTCTCTTAAGCCATTAATTGGAATTTTAACCCAGTATTCAGGGGCTTGGGGGGGACGAATCCAAAATAGATATTCATCACCTTGGGAAATTCTTACTTCGGCTGGACCGCCTAATAGGCTAGACATTTCATCAGAACGAAAGGCGTAATATACCGCCTCTTGTAGACCTAATTTCATCGCAGCAGCTTCACGATAAACACCAATACCGGTTTCTCGCTGAAACGCCTCTCCCATAGCAGGACTTATTGCTTCATCAGCAATATCGATAAATACAACACGCACCTGCTTTGCCAGCAGCTGATTAACCTGTTGCGCATTGGGTTGGATAATATATATCGACATCGATATAAATGACACGACTTGATTTATTAACAGCAACACACCAATTAAGAGTACCGTTTGACCAAAGGCACTGCGTGGCAATATTTTCATAGACTTCTACTAGGTTAGTGTTGTTTTCAATGCATTTGAACAAATTTATACCACAGTTCTTCCTTCGGGAACAAATACATATCCTAGACCCCAAACAGTTTGAATATAACGTGGCTTTGCTGGGTCTTCTTCTAACATACGACGCAAGCGGGATACTTGCACATCAATGCTACGCTCTAAAGCAGAATAGTCTCTGCCACGTGCTAAGTTCATTAACTTGTCACGTGATAATGGCACTCTAGGATGGGTGATCAGTGCCTTTAATACTGCAAATTCTCCACTGGTTAATGGCATATTAACATCGCCTTTAAGCATTTCGCGAGTAGCAAGATTTAGCTTATAGTCACCAAAGGCAATAACATTTTCTTCTTGTGAAGGCGCACCTGGAGCTTCTTGAACTCGGCGGCGTAACACCGCTTTAATACGGGCTGATAATTCACGTGGATTAAAAGGTTTTGGCATATAGTCATCTGCGCCAAGCTCCAAGCCAATAATACGGTCTATTTCATCACCTTTGGCTGTTAACATAACAATAGGGATATCATTGCAGTTTTGGCGTAAGCGGCGACAAACAGATAAGCCATCTTCACCTGGCAACATTAAGTCGAGTACCAACAGATGAAAATTTTCACGCTCAAGCAATCTATCCATTTGCTCTGAGTTTGCCGCACTGCGAACGACAAATCCTTGTTCAACTAAATACCGCTCGAGTAAGGCACGTAAACGCATATCATCATCAACTACCAAAATTTTCGGTGTTTCATATCCCATTATACTGATTCCATTTTTTATTTTAATAAAGGTCGGCTATAAATCATCTTACTTGAAATATAAAAACCTGTGCTGTCTCAACTTCGACCCATTTGCCACATTTGCCACATTTGCCACAAGCCTATGTTGCAATATAGTTTACATGAAGTGTAAATTATGTAAATTTTATCATTTAAATAAACAATTGACCATAATACTTCCTATTAAGGCAACGCGAGTAGCGACAATACTTCCTATTAAGGCAACGCGAGTAGCGACTTAATGAGTGAGTTGCCCTGTTACTGAGTAACATCACTGAGTAACATAACTAAGGCCCACATATCCTTAATTGAATTACTTACTTTGACTAATTATTGTGGGAGAATACGCAAATGAAAATTTGGCTCCATTTTCACAAAGTACCACTTCGTGTTTTACGCATCAGTAAAAGGCGTAATATCGTCCAGCTTAAGCGCAGTATGGTTAAAATAAAAATAGCTTTAGCTCAAGAGAAAGTAGAAACAAGAGCCATGCTAAGTATTTATAAGCGCTACACTAAGCGTGATGCAAGTGCTGAAGAAATGCGCATTGCCAACCAACAATTTATTGATATTTTAAAAGGCCTTGGCGTTGGTGTTGTCGCTATTCTGCCCTTTGCCCCTATTACTATACCTCTGATGATAAAAATTGGCCGCTGGGTTGGCGTCGAAATACTACCCAGCTCATTTGTTGATGGTAAAAAACCACCGCGATAAGCCTATTAGCCCCTCACTAGCGTAAATAGTGAATCGCTTGATCAGTAACACATTGAGTAAAACTTTTTTGTCGCTCGCTCCTTGAAAGCGTAGCGATAGTTTGAGTGACTATAGCCATTTTCTGCTGTTTTTCTGCTAGAGATAAATGACTAAATTGCTCATAAAAACAAGCCTTCAAACCATAATTTAATGCTGTATCCGACTTAGGTGACTCGCCCGCCAAACAAGTGATAAGTTGTTCAGCTAAAGTATTTTTATCTAATTGGGTAATTAAGGCTTTAATGGTTAAACTGTCAGCTTTTTTCTTTTGCTGCTGGCAGCTATAAAGCATATCTGCCACCGCAACAATAGGAATAAGTGCCTGATGTTGCGCGCCAAAACGTGCCTTTAACCATTGGTTCATCTCAAGTGTTTGGCTCTGCGCCGCTTGCAGTGGTGCACTCACCAGCAGGCTAATAAAGAAAAAAACTTTATTTTTCTGACTTAATAGATTGATGTTCATAAGGTATTCCATAACTTGTCGACTTCACTCGACTATTGAAAATGTATCAATGTCGCCATTTGGCAGCACATTAAATAATAGCGACACTTTTCTAATCGGGCTTAACGTGGTTAACTAGCTAAAATAGATGCTAATAATGTTGACTATATCGTGAGACAAAATTTTAAAATAGGCTTTTTTTTCATTACATTACTAACTTTTTCTAGTCCACTATGGGCATTTGATGATGTTAATATCGCAGCTAATTCAAATACTAACCTAAGTACTGATCTAAATACTGATCTCAGTACTACTGAGTTATTAGATCAGCAGCTTAACAAGGCAAAAGGCAAGGTTGTCTACGTTGATTTTTGGGCCTCATGGTGCATTCCTTGTCGAAAGTCATTCCCGTGGATGAATAACTTAGCCGCACAGTATCAAACTCAAGGCTTAATCATTCTCAGCATTAATCTAGATCACAGCCGAGTATTAGCTGATGAATTTTTAGCGCAAATACCGGCTAATTTCCCAGTTATTTATGATCCTAAAGGCAGCATTGCAAGAAAGTATCAATTAAAGGGTATGCCCAGCAGTTTCATTATTAACCGACAAGGTCAAATAGTCAGCGCACATGTAGGCTTTAATGAAGAAAAAAAATCCGCTTATGAACAAGAAATTAAAGCGCTATTAACTCCCCTAGATTAATTGAATTTATTATTCACCGCTTAGCGAAAGTTAGTCTGTTTGGTAGCACTCAACAGATCATAATCTACTATTTGCGCTAGTTTATTAATAGCCTAGCCTAGTGAAAACTAAATCCTAGTAACCTAACCACAAGCAAAAAGCGAGCTCAGTGGCTCGCTTTTAAAACCAGGGTCGCAATAACTTAAAAGCTGTACTTGTAACCTAAGGTTAAACTGCGTGGTTTACCTGCCATAATCGAGCCATGTGTACGTGTCGCGATATATTGTTTATCAAGTAAATTATCAATATTTAAGGTGATTTCTTGGTTATCGGCAAGAGTATAATGAGCCGCCATATCAACAACAGTGCGGCTGTCAATAGACTGATCGGCAGCAATTGCCCCTTGGCCTGCGGTAGTGCGCATTTCGTCAACATAACGCACTAAAATATCACTGCGCCATTGCTCACCAACCACGCCAACCGTAAATTGCAGCTGGTTTTCAGGTACGTAAGGTAATTCGTCACCCGTTAAAACATTGCCCCAAGTATCTAAACCTGATTGAAAAGCGTTTTGAAACTCTGTTGTCGTGAAGGTATAAGTTAAATCAACCGGAATGCTCAATGCACCGGCAGCAAACTCATAACCGGTTTTAACTTCTAAACCTGAAACTTTTACTGCACCAGCATTATATTGATTGCCAACATTTTCTTCATCACAACCTTGGCTCGCGGTACAGTTGCCATGCATATTTTCGTAATCAGAATAAAAGACCAAGGCTTCGCCGTTGAATGCTTGCTGGTTGTAACGAAAGCCTAGTTCATAGTTAATACTTTCTTCATTTTCTGTTTTATCGTTACCCGGGGCTGGTGGCGCAAAGCCTTTTTGTATGCCACCAATAATAATTAAATCATTATTAACACGGTAAGTTACCGCTAAAGACGGTAACAACACCTGAGTATCGTTACTAACATCTTTAGTTAAAGGTGCATTTCTATCAATAACCCCCTTCGCCCAGTCTTTACGGGAAATGGTCATATCTTCATAACGTAAGCCAGCATTGATAATGAAATCACCCACGCTATATTCATCATGGACAAATAAGGCTATTGCCTCTGCGGAATCAATACGGTTAGAATCTGACCCTTGGATTCCGGCATTAATTAAGCTCATTTCATAACTCGTGTCGAGTGTGTAGTTATCAACCCATTGAAAACGGTCCATTTCATCTTCATGATAACGAGCACCAAATTTGACTTGGTGTGCGCCAAAGTCAGCATTTAACACGGTTTGAAGGCCTTTTGATTGATAGGCACGGCTGTTGGCTTTGACATCAACACTAATTTCATCATCGCTAAAGCTACCATTATCAAACGCAGCAGCATCGTCAATAGCACCGTCACTTAGGCTCTTACCGTTGACTTTACTGGTTTTATACCAGTTACGGCTAAACTCATTGTAATAAGCTGATGTGCCTAAGTTAAAGCGATCAGATAACTTAATATGGTGGTTAATTTGCCACTGTTTATGCTCAGTATCCATATTATCGAACTGTGAGGCAGAATAACGAGAATAAGGGGTAGTGTTAAAATCAGCGTCCGTTAAACCCATATAGGTTTCATCTGAATTTTCATCTGAATATTTTAATTTAAATTCTAATTCTTGATAATATTTCGCATCGGTATCACTGTTGATCATCATTTTTGCCATGATGTCATTTTTGACAAAGCCGGTATCATCGCCGGTATGATTAACTTCTTTAAAACCATCCGCTTGATAACGAAATATTTCAACCACTGACGAAACATTTTTACCTGCGCCACCGATATAGGCATGGGCTTTAGCAAAACCGTCTTCACCAGCACTTAAATTAACCTGCCCTGCTAGCGCTTCTTCAGGAATAGTGCGAGATAGCATATTAATCACACCACCTGTAGTACGTGGACCATACATAGCGCTTGACGTACCTTTTAGCACTTCAATTTGTTGCATGCGACCTGCCGTTGGAAAGTAGTAGGCTGCAGGTGCTGAATACGGTGCAGGTGCGGCTAAAACACCATCTTCCATGATAGTGACTTTTTCACTGCGGTTTTGGCCAGTACCGCGCATGCCAATATTTGGACGCAAACCGTAACCATCTTCTTCTAAAACATAAACACCCGGCACCGTGGTTAAGGTACGCATAATATCGGTATAATCGAATTTCTCTAATTCTGCCTGAGAAATCATATGAGCACTGCCAGGTACATCGTTAACCGTTTGGCCACTACCAAAAATAGTTAAATGTTCCATATCATCATCGGCAACGGCCGTATTTGCAATAGCACTAACAACAGATAAAGCGATCAACGCGGGTTGAAAAAGAGAAGAAATTCGCATAGCTAAGCCTATAAAAGAAACAATGATTTTAATTGCCCGCATTTAACCACACAGTTGAATGGGAATCAATATCATTTGTATTATTTATCATTACTAATTGATATAAAGTACTTACGCTTTAGCTATGACATTATTTGACACCGCACTATAACAAACACGCTATTTTAATATGATATGGGTAACCGCCTAAGGTAAGCTTATTATAAGCGCTAAAAAACTAGCCTAGTGTGTCTGGGTCATTATGGCTTGATTATGGTTTCATTAGCATTAACCAGGCTTTAGCGTAATCAGGCAGATGCTTATTGGCTTGATGATAATCTTGCCAACCATAATAACTATCGGCTAATAGGTCGAGTTGAAAAAGATTATTATCAAAGGCGCCGCCTTGATCAGCCAGTACACCCAAGCGTGATATGTTTTTATTCGCCTGCGGATAACTGACCATAAATAACTTACCTAAGCCAAGTTCTGCCACATTGCCCGCAAAAGAAACCTGTGCTTTAAGCGCTATTTTACTCTCAAGCGTTTTGCCATAACCCATAATGCTAGGTACTTCTGCAAAATACCAATAGCGTGCTTGTTCGCGCTTACCTATGGCATAGTCATAAGCAATACCATTATTACGATGAACATTAAAATAACGCCGCACGCCATTAACATCAACCACACCCGTACCTTGTAATAACACGTCATGTAAAGCTTCTTCGGTGAGCCAGATTAACGCCCTAGCTAATTTTTTTTCTGCTAGAGCGCCAGCAATAATGTCTTGGCGGGTATATTGATGACGAGTGAGCGTTAGGTCGTTATTAGCCTGGGTGAGTGTCAACCCTAATTCATCATAAGGCAGTGCATAAAGTGCTTGATTATAGACTGGGGTTCTAACCGCACTCGCCGTTAATAGTTTAGTGTAATATTTAGTTAGAAATATTTTGTCACGTGAAATAGCATTTAACATACTGGTTTTTCTGGCATGAGTGCTTTTTAAGGCAATTTCTCTTGCTGTGGCTACATCTGGCGTCCAGCGATAAAAGTCAAAATTTTCGGTTAAAAAGCCTTTATCATGTAATCGACTATCACGCTTTGCCCGTACATCTTCACGATAAGTTTGGCAGATAAATGCTAGGGTTTTTTCTACTCTCACTAGCGTTACACTGTTATCAAATACTTTACCTGAGTGCACGGCAAATTTGTCCGCTGAAAATGTTGTTAAATAGCGCTGAGTTGCCTCGGCTACATCACACAAAGCGCTGGCTTTAAAGTCGGTCATTTTGCCTAATTCAGGCGTGTTGTCGAGCTTAAAAAATCTCAAGGGTGTTTGGGCTGCACAGTGAAAAGTGACCAGTGTAAAAAGTAAACAAAATAAACCAAGGCGCATAAATAGCCGGTATTAAAAATAATAGACCACCATGGTATGACAATCCTAAAAGTGACGCTAGCCTGTGAGTTTAATAATGTTCAATAAACTTTTCTGCTGAAATTTCAGCCATTAAAAGCTAGCTTTCTATCTGGTTTTTTATTTAATGTTATGAGATAGTTATGATGCATATCGCATTGAATACCGAATTGAATACCAAATTGAATATCAGTTAGGCAATTCATTAGCCAAGTGATATTTCTCACCAGGAAGATGCAAAGTAGCAGGGATACAAGGAAATGCGCTTTAAAGGCAAGTTAACAAAATGGCATGCGGATAAAGCTTTTGGCTTTATTGCCCCCAACGATGTCCTCAGCCAGGTTTTTATTCATCAATCTGCCTTTGCTAATAAAGCTAGAATACCGCAAATTAGTGACATTATTACTTTTTCAATCACCAAAGATAAAGCCGGTCGATACTGCGCTTGTGATGCCACCTTCTTAGGTGAAAAATTCAAGAAAAAGCAACCTAAAAAAATCAGTCAATGCGCTATTTATTTCTCGCTGATCTTTTTAGCCGCCATCATGATCACTTTTACTTTAGGCTATTTACCGCAAAAATTAATGTCTATTTATATCGGGTTAAGTGTTTTAACTTTTCTCAGTTATGCTGTCGATAAATCAAAAGCACAACGTGGTACATGGCGCACTCAAGAAAGCACTTTGCATATGCTTGCTTTAATAGGGGGGTGGCCAGGTGCAGCGCTCGCACAACAAATTCTTCGGCATAAATCATCTAAAAAAACCTTCAGACGGGTTTTTTGGAGCACAGTGATGATTAATTTAGCGCTGTTATTCTGGCTATATTCGTCATCAGGTGTGCAATATCTTCTGTTATTGACTTAACCGATGTTTGCAACAATATAGTCGCTGTGTTTTCGCAGCAGGTATAGCCATTAATTTAATGGCTATACCTGCTAGGCTAGCTTAGCGGTGCAAGCAGTGAGGTTAAAATATCATCAGTTAAACTCAATTTGCTGTCACTGACTTCTTCAGATAATAAGGCTTTTGCAAGCTCGGCTTTGTTTTGCTGTATTTTTTGAATTTTTTCTTCTATTGAGTTTTCAATAATCAATTTGTAGACAAAAACGGGTTTGTCTTGGCCAATGCGGTACGCTCTGTCTGTGGCTTGATTTTCCACCGCAGGGTTCCACCAAGGATCAAAATGAATAACGGTATCAGCTGCGGTTAAGTTTAAGCCCACACCGCCGGCACGTAAGCTAATTAAAAACACCGGCACTTCACCGCGTTGAAACTTATCCACTACCTCTTGTCTTTTAGTGGTTGAACCGGTTAATTTAACGTAGCCAATACCCGCTTCAATCAGCTCTGCCTCTATCAAAGCTAGCATACTGGTAAACTGTGAAAATATTAATATTCTACGGCCTTCATCAATTTGCTCGGGCAGCGTTTCCATTAAATAATCAAGCTTAGCCGATTGATTGACCTTTTTAGCGCCTTCAAGTGATAATAACTTAGGGTGGTTACATACCTGTCTTAGTTTTAATAACGCGTCTAAAACTTCTATCTGACTACGTTTTAAACCTTTATCGGCAATAATATCTTTTAAGCGACTGTCCATGGCTAAGCGTACTGATTCATAGAGCTCAGCTTGCTTACCTTCAATACGTAGCTTTTGAATTATCTCAGTTTTTGGTGGTAACTCTGTGGCTATTTTATCTTTGGTTCGGCGTAAAATAAACGGTTTAATACGCTGGTTTAATAGCTGCTTACGTTCATGATCCCCATGCTTTTCTATTGGGGTTCTAAAGAGCTTAGTAAATTGTCTTTGTCCCCCTAAAAATCCTGGCAGTAAAAAATTAAATTGCGCCCAAAACTCGCCTAAATGATTTTCCATAGGCGTACCGGTCAAGCATAATTTATGCTGCGCCTTTAGTGCCATAAACGCTTGATATAACTTAGTTTTAGTATTTTTTATATAATGCGCTTCATCAAGAATAAGGTAATAAAATTGTTGTTCACAGTAATGTTCTAAATCTTTAATAATTAACGCATAACTGGTAATGATGATATCAACTTGATTTTCACTGCCTTCACTCTGGTCAAAACAATCAAAGTGTTGCTGACGTTTACTGCCGTGTAATACTTGATATGAAAGTTGTGGGGTAAATTTTTCTATCTCATTTGCCCAGTTAAAAATAACGCTGGTGGGCGCCACAATAAGTACTGGCTTATTAAGTCGACCTTGCTGTTTTTCAACCAGTAAGTGCGCCAAGGCTTGAATGGTTTTACCTAAGCCCATATCATCCGCCAGAATACCGTTTAATTGATATTCGCGTAAAAACTGTAACCAGTTTAACCCTTGGTGCTGATAAGTTCTTAACGTAGCGTTTAAACCAAGAGGCACAGGTACTGTGGTAACTTGTTGAAAATTGCTCAATTTATCCGCCAGCGCTCTTAACTTACTGGTACCTGTTGCTATCATGCCTTGGTCATCTAACATTGATAATGTTTGATGTCCTTGAAAGCGTGATAACTCCATCCTGCCATCTTTATTTAAGGCGTTGGGCATAAACAGTTCAATAAATTGTTTTAAGATCGGCTGTACGCTTTGATAACGCAAAGCAACAAAGTCCCCATTATCTAGATCAACATAAATCGGTGAGTCGGGTGCAATAAGCTGCGTTTTTTCGCCACCGATTTTGTCGCCTGCCACTTTATCACGATCAAATAATACCGATTTAGGTAGTTGTTCAATAGCCCCTAGCAAAATAGGAAACGCCGGCATTTTCTTACCATCAATGGTTAAATTTAACCCTAAGGAGAAGAAATCATGATCATCGGTTTCAATCACTTCCGCGTCAAATATGCTGTCGGTGGAGAGTGCTTTATAATAAAAATTATCCGCAAAGCTAATATGCCAGCCCAGATCTTTAAGCACTTGTAATTCTTGATGCAAAAAGTGATGCCAAGCATAGCGCCCTTGCATCAGCATTGAAAACTTAGGCACTTTGTCTTTATTTAAATAGTCTTCATTGGTAAAAGTGTAACGCTTAGGCTTAGGCTGAGCATTAAATTTTAAGGTCGAGAGTTTATCAATGACCGTTTGTTCAAAGGACAAATCTCGATACAGCTTTACCTTGCTAGCGCTGTCAGTGTCAGTCAAGTTAGCAGGTGAAACCGTGACACTGTCATTATGCGGATTAACTAAATTACCTTGATAAGAGAAATTAACTCGCACAAAACCTGACTGTGGATTAGCTTCTGCAGGGGTAGAAAAGTGCAAATGCACTTCAGGCTTAGTTAACTCTTGGGAAAATTCTGTTTTTGGTTTTGGTAAGCGCTGCACTGCATCACCTAACGACATTGACAACTTGCTCATTACCCAAGGTAATTTATCTTCTTCAAAGATAGGTGAATTGAGTAAGTCGGCTTCAAAATCACATTGAGTATTGGTCTTAATTTCCCCAAAGCAATTTTGCTCTTCATCGTAATAGCACAGCGGTTGTGCTTTGATAATAAGAATACTGCTTGATGGCTGCATAAAAACCAGCTGCAAGGTGTGTAAATGGTTACCCAATGCCAACCACTGCCATTGTGCTTCTAGGGGATCACCTAAGGTAATTGCGTCGTTCAGGTCATAATTTGTCTGCCAAAAACAGCGATTAGTTTTTATAATACGGGCAAATAAATCAAAATATTTAATGTTATCGCCATATTGATTTGTGCGAATAAGCTCGGTTAGTACCCCAACATCTTCGTTCGTCGCATAGGCACTATTAATTAACGAACTGGCAGAGTATTCACTACCAAGGGTATGACTCCAACCACCACTATTTTTTGGTCGAGCTGATTTAATCCCTAAGGTAAAATAATCATCTTCGTTATAGCTGTTAGGTTTTAAAAAGTATAATAATGACTTTTGTTGGCTATTGGGTTGGTATCTACTAGGCTGAGCTTGAAAGCGGGTCAGCCATTTATCCACTATTTTTTCAGATGAGGCGATACTATTGTGATCAAAATGTTCATCAACAAAATACTGCGCTAAAGCAGCGCCATGTTTACAATCGCGACCAATATAACAGTCACAATAACTGGTAATATCACCCTGTTTCTCTTCAAAAACTAACCGTGTTAAATACCCTACTTGGCGAGAGCGCTCACTAAAAACTACGCCACGAATTGTTTCACCGTCAAGAGCACAGGTTTTAATACCTTTAGCCTGAAAAATTCTCGTGCCTTTTTTCCATTCATTTTTGGTAAAGTGTTGTTCAAGTAACTCAGGTGTAAACGTATTTTTAGCCATAAGGTTTTAATTATTAAGAACTCAAATAGATGGGTAAGTTGAAAAGTTAAGTCATTATATCTTCTCAACAGGATAAAAGTATTAAGTATAGTAATAGAACTTTCAGGGTTAACTGCTGATTGCGGATTACTCATGTTTCATACGAATAATACCACTGAGACTTAAAACCTTCAATGCTCCTGATGATACCAATGTATAGTACGCCGTATGCTTACCTGAAATAAGATGGCATAAGATTACGCCAAGATATGATCGATTTCACTAACTCAGCTGGGCATAAATACGCTAAAATAGGCAGTTATTACCCTAGCTTTGAGCCCTTTATATTAATGACCTCTGTCACAACGCCAGCCAACTTTACAGAACTTGGCCTTATTCCACCTTTGTTAGCTCGACTAACTGAACTGGAATATCAACAGCCCACGCCCATTCAAGCGCAAGCTATTCCAAGTGTATTAGCCGGACGTGATTTAATTGCCGGGGCAAATACTGGCTCAGGTAAGACAGCTACCTTTGCACTGCCGCTATTGCAAAAAATACAAGCACAGCAACTTACTTTGCCACCACAGGCTGAAAAATCATTAGCGAGTAGTACTAAAGGTAACTATGTTACTGGCCTAATTTTGGTGCCTACCCGTGAACTTGCCAAGCAAGTAGCGGACAGCATTAAGTCTTATGCCGTGCACTTTAACGGCAAAATAAAAACCGTGGCGGTTTTTGGTGGTGTATCAGCTAATACGCAAATGCTGGCCTTACGTGGCGGTAGCGATATTTTAGTGGCAACGCCAGGTCGATTACTGGATTTAATTTCAAGTAATGCCATTAAGCTCGATAAGGTCAACACCTTAGTGCTTGATGAAGCCGATAGAATGTTAAGTCTCGGTTTTACTGAAGAACTCTCTGCGCTGTTAGCCTTATTGCCCAAGAAAAAACAAACCTTATTGTTTTCAGCGACCTTCCCTGAGCAAGTCAAGGCATTAACCCAAGAACTGCTTAATAACCCGATTGAAATACAATTACAAAGTAGCGACGCCAGCACCTTGGTACAGCGGGTTTTTACTGTTAACAAGGGCGAAAAAACAGCGGTATTAGCGCATTTAATTCAGCAACAGCAATGGCGACAAGCGCTTATTTTCGTCAATGCCAAACACCACTGTGAACATTTGGCTGAAAAATTGGCTAAACATGGCATTACTGCTGCCGTGTTTCATGGCGATAAAGGCCAAGGCGAACGTAGTCGAGTGCTTGACGGCTTTAAAGCTGGCGAGATTGCCGTGTTAATTGCCACTGATATTGCGGCTCGTGGCCTAGACATTGAAAAACTACCCGTGGTGATCAATTTTAACTTACCCAGAAGTCCATCAGACTACATGCATCGTATTGGCAGAAGTGGCCGTGCTGGCGAAGTAGGCTTGGCGATATCGCTTATCGATCATGAAGATTATCATCACTTTAAAGTGATTGAGAAAAAGAATAAAATTTGGCTTGAACGCGAGCAAGTCGAAGGTTTTGAGGCCGATGAAATTAGCGATGATTCAATTTTAGCCGCAGAAAAGCCGATGGCTGCACCTGAAGGCAGCGGTAAGAAAAAACGCAAAAAGAAGCCGACCGTCAATGCCGATATTTGGGCCGGATATGCTGAAGATGAATAGCTTAAAGGTTTAGTAAGGCTAAGTGCCGATAAACCTTAATGTGATTTAGCTGAATTTAACGGCCGCTACTTAACGTATCGGCCTTTTTTATTGGCTCTTTAGTTAAATTATTTAAGTCAGTAACATTTTAAATAATGTTACTGACTGTTTTTTGTCTGAGATTAACCTATGCCAGTATCGAAAATAAGGCCTTAAATATTTTTTGCCTTATCATACTGCTAAATAATTCGGCTAAAAATCATGGCAAATAATAGCGTATACTCTGGTCTTGAATATATTCGATTACCTTACTTATTGATTAGTTAATTAAAGAGAACTCATGTTTGCCAATATCCCCTTACCTGCTACTGACGAAATTATAGATTTAATGGCACGTTCATCTCAAGATGAAAGGCCTTTTAAAGTTGATTTAACCGTAGGCGTTTATAAAGATAGCCATGACAAGGTCGTGCTAATGCAAGCAGTAAAGCAAGCCGACCAACAGCTCGCCAATGCCGGGCGAAATAAAAGCTATGTCGGTTCAAAAGGTGATCTTGAATATGTGCAATTACTACAAGCAATGGTGTTTGCAAACCAAACAGTGAATGGCTACGTCAATGGCATTCAAACCGCCGGTGGCAGTGGCGGCTTACGCGCCATATTAGATTTAATTAAGCTCGCCAACCCTGATGCCAAAATTTGGGTAAGTGATCCCACCTATGCCAACCATATTCCCACCATTATAGCCGCCGGTTTGGCTTATGAGGAATACGCTTTTATTAACAAAAAAACCATGAGGCTTGATGAAATTGGCATGTTCAATACCCTTGAAAAATTAGGCGAAAATGATGTTGTGCTATTACACGGCTCTTGTCATAACCCTTCAGGATTACGCTTAACATTGCCACATTGGCAGCAAATTGCTCAGCTCTCAAAATCTACCGGCTTTTTACCCTTAATTGACACTGCGTATCAAGGCTTTGCCGACGGATTAAATGAAGATGCGGCCGGTTTACTGACTATCGCCAATACGGTTGAACGCCTAGCACTGTGCGTGAGTTGTTCAAAAAACTTTGGTTTATACAGTGATCGAGTCGGTGCGGCTTATATTTTAAGTCCAACACAAGAAGAGGCAGACAAAGCGCAAGCTCAACTTGCTATTATGAGTAAAACCACTTATTGGGTACCACCGTCTAATGGCGCTGAAATTGTAAAAACCATTGTTAAAACCCCTGAACTGAGAAAAGTGTGGTCAGATGAACTGACACAGATAAATATTAAAATTAAAGCCATCAGAGCAAAACTTTGCGCTGCCTTTCGTCAACACTCAGGCGATAATTATTTTGATTATATTTTATCTCAAGAAGGCATGTTTTCTATGTTGCCAGCAACCGCAGAGCAAATGGAAATACTCAGAGATCAATATGCCATATACGGCTTGAATAACGGACGCATTAATCTGGCATCAATTCCAGAGCAACATATGGATTACCTAGTCGCCAGCGTTTTAGCGGTCACACGAGTTGAGCAATAACCAATAAATGGCGCTTTTTCACAGCACGCTTGATAGCTTAGAGAGAAAGTAAGTCTTTTAGCTAAGCTTACTTTTACAGATCGTCATATAGCTTTAAGATTTTTTTTGTCGCTCACACTTGAGTCCGTCAAGCGTTACACAGGAAATCAACCTGATGGGCACAATATGCATAGCCAAGTTAATGCTGTCTAAGGCGGCAACAATTAACGTCAACAGGGCCAAATAAATGAGGTCCAACATATTTTAAAATATTAACTGTCCTTAATGTTTTATCAATAAACCTTGATGCGGCTGCAAATATAGCGATAATCGGGCAAGGTTTTATATGCTGAGTTAATTAATTGCAATTATTAGAAGTAGAATGTCTAGGAAAAACACTAAGATTAGAAGGGTCAATGGCTGGATGGCAGCAAGTATTTTGGGATGAGCAATGTGTCTCACAAATTAATGCTCATGCCGACAGTGAGTCATTTACACATAAATTTACCCTACAAAATGAGCATGGCGAATTACCCGTAGAACTCAAGGGTTCACTGCAATGGCAACCTTTTGCGCTGCAATTTCAACTGTTAGTCAATAACGAGCTATTACACGATAATACCCTCAATGAAAAAGACATAGAGCAACGCCAAATTGTCAAAGGGGAAAAGCAACCAATTAAATTTAGTTTAGTCGGTATGGCTGGCCTTGGCTTGAAGCTATTGAAAAGTGCCAAGGTGGTTAAAGTGCTATTTGCTGCCGGCAGTTTAGCGGCTTATAGCTGGTTATTCTCTATTGAGTTTGCCATCGCACTGATTCTTTGCCTCGTTTTTCATGAATATGGTCATATTCGAGCGATGAAATACTTTGGCTTGAAAACTAAAGGCATATATCTCATCCCCTTTGTTGGCGGTTTAGCGCTGAGCGATGATAAAATTAATACCCGCTGGCAAGACATTGTTATTTCAATTATGGGGCCCTTTTTCGGCTTAATACTTTCTATCGCTTGCTTAGTGGGTTATTGGCTGACCGATATAGAAATACTCGCCGGTTTGGCCGTATTTAATGCCCTGCTCAATTTATTTAACTTATTGCCCATATTGCCGTTAGACGGTGGCCATGTGCTGAAAAGCATCGCTTTTTCAATCAACTCTAAAGTAGGTTTAGTCGCTTGTGCCTTAGGCGCAGCGCTGGGTATTTATATCAGTTATTACTTTGGTTTAGCGCTGTTAGGCTTTTTACTGGCTATTGGTAGCATAGAAATATTTTTTGAATATAAACGCCGACATTTAAGCCAGTTACTGCCCCTTAATCGCTATGCACAAATTGTCTCCGCATTATGGTATGTCGTTACCGTAGGGGGTTTATCTGCCATTATTTGGCTAGTGGGCCAAACAGGCAATGACGCATTGTCGCTACCACTTAAAATATTAGGCAGTTAACATTTGTCAGTTCACATAGTCAGTAGTTAAGCTGACGCGGGCTAAGTTGGCTGGCAATTGATGTTATCAACTTAACCCGCTAAAGCTCATCTTACGCTATAGCAGAACGCAGTATTGCCCTATAAATTAATCAAAGCTTTATAATGGCAAACAAGCGTTTAAGCTTAAGCTGACGATGAAAATACCGCTTGAAAAGGAATAGTTTATGATTTCAAAAAAAGTAAGAGAGTTATTTGTCTCTTTAATGGAAGCAAGCGATGACTCACCCGTGGCTTATGATCAAGAAACTGAACAATACTGTGGCGTATTCAATAACCTAGTGGTTGATAAGTATATTGCACTCGGCGCATTTGAACTCGTTGAAGATGTAAATGGCCCCAGCACCATTTTGCTCAATAACAGAGATGACTTTTTAAGCTCATTCGCTGCTGGCGTCAGAGAAGCGAAGAACGGCAGTGATCAAGCTTATGCCGACTACAACGCCAACCCATTTGCCTTTTCAGTCGGCTTTGAGCATTTCCATCAAATCGCCAAGAAAAAACGTCCACAAAGTGGTTATATCTGCCATGGTTTTGAACGTGATGATAGCGGATTAGTCCATCTGCAATAATGATCAAAAGAGTAATCAAAAGAGTAATCAAAACAATTCAATCCAGTATAAGTGTTACCTAAACTGGCTCCACACAGCGAGTAAATTAATCGTCATTGTCTTCCAATAGCTCAGTTAAACAAGCCAGTTGTTCTGTTAATGCCGCCACTTGTTGCTCTAACACGGTTACTCGCTGAGCTAGTTTATCATCACTTGCCAAGGCAATATTTTCTGTTTGAGTGACACTCGGCTCAGCTAAGTTCCCTTTAGCTGAGTCCCTTTGAGCTAAGTCCCCTGCATCAAGGTCAGAAAGTAAATGTGCATAGCGGGATTCGCGCTTTCCTGGCTCTCGCTCGAGTTTTTTGACTAGCGTTTGGTTGTTAAGGTTTTGTAATTGATTTAAGGCCGCTTCAACTTCGCTGACATCAGTAAAGTCAGCTAGACGGTTGGTACGTATTCTTAACTCTCCTGGTGTTTGTGGCCCTCTGAGGAATAACACGCAAATAATGGCTCTTTGCTGAGCTGAAAATTGTAGATTGCCAAATTCAGTATTACAAAAGCGATGAAAGTATTTATTTACTCGGCTGGAAGCTTTTTGATCTATCATTAACTGATGCATTTGTACCAGTTCATCAACAACGTTTTGCACCTCATTTTCTGCCAGTGACATCACAGGTTCACGGTTACTTTTTTGATTGCAGCCTAAGGTTATGCTGTTGATAGAAAGAGGACATTGCTCTGGTGTTGTCGTTTCTTTTTCTAGCATCACGCCGATAATGCGGCATTGCACTGCGGATAATGAAATCATATTAAAAGCATCCTTATTAAAACATCTAGTTATATCAAGCAACTTGCATCTTTACCATGTAATAGTGCATAATTACTCATAAAAAAAGCATAGTTAAACTATGCTTTTTTTATCGTTTATGCAGGCTGTGTCACCGTCTATTTATTTGAAATCGTGACATTTTTAGCCAGAACTGAACTTATCTGATGATAATTAAAGAATAAATGACGCTAAGCTCTCGCTAAGCCTATTTATTTTGTTAGACTAGCCGTACAAAAATAATACTAATGATAAAACGGAATTTATAAGTGGACTTGATGGCGACGGAAAATACTCATGCGATACGCCAACTTCCTAAGTTAAAATCGCTACTTAAAAAGTATCGACAGCTTAAAAACAAACAATCGAGTTTGTTACAACTGTCTGAATTATCCAGTTCAATAACCGATCTAGATGCGTTTTATCAAGGTCTTGAATCCGTAATTAAAACTTTACTAGCTACTGACAGTTTCAATATAGCCTTGTTAACCCCCTCTAACGAATTACAATTCACTTACTGCCATAATCCTGTAGAAAAGCGTTTACATGAAGATCTTGATGTAGCTAAAGGACGAAAAAGTCTAACCGGCCTAGTTTTAGAAAGCCAAGCACCAATACATTGTTCTGCCAAAGAAAGAATGGCACTGGCCAAAGCGGATAAAATTGTCTTGTATGGCTCAGTATGGACAGATTGGCTTGGTGTACCATTAAAACGTGGCGAACAGGTTATCGGTGTTATTTCTCTACAAAGTTATGATAAAAAACGCTATTTTTCTGAGGAAAATTGCCAAATTTTAGAGTTTATTGCTGAACATTTAGTCACAGCTATAGATCGCGTTCGAAGTAGAGAGTTATTAGAGTCTAGTATTCAACAACGTACCATTAAATTAACGCAAACCAATCAAGAGTTACAGCGTGAAATTGTTGAAAGGCAATTGGCAGTTAAAACACATCAAGTGCTGCTTAATATTTCTGAACTAACAACAAAATCGCAAGCTATCTCCGAACTTTATCAAGCCTTGCATGACGAAATCAATAAGCTATTACCCGCAAAAAATTTTTATATCGCCTTATTATCTGAAAATAAAAGCCAATTAGAATTTCCTTACTATTGTGATGAGAAATTTACACAGCCCGCGACGAGAAAGCTCAGTAGCGGCCTGTCTGAAATGGTCATAAGAAAGGGTAAACCTATTCTTTTGAGCGATAGCATAATGTACACGTTAGCGGCAGAAGGCGAAGTAACACAATGTGACTTTAGCTCGCCATCTCCTGATTTCGCCTTAACACAGGCATGGCTGGCCGCCCCTTTATCTAATCAGGGTGAGATTTTTGGGGTTATTGCTATCCAGCATTATCAAGACAAAAATGCTTATCACAGTAAAGATCTCGAGCTTATGCGTTTTGTTAGTCACCATATTGCCATTGAAATTTTACGACAAAAAACGCAACAACAAGCAAGAAAAAACCATGAAGTGCTTGAAGAAAGAGTCAATAAACGCACCCAAGAGCTCCAAGCAACCAATCTCAATTTACGTATGCAAATTGAAGAACGTCGAAAAGCAGAGGCACGTTTGTATCATGACGCGCATCATGATGCTTTGACACAACTACCCAATAGATCGATGTTTTCAGAGCGTTTAACCTATGCTATTCGACATTTAAAGCGCCATCCTAGCCATAGGTTTGCCGTTTTGTTTATTGATTTAGATCGCTTTAAAATGATCAACGACACCCTAGGACATCACGCTGGCGATCAATTTTTAATCGAAATTGCGCGTCGCCTAGGCTATTGTGTGCGCGACAATGACACTTTAGCCAGGTTAGGTGGTGATGAGTTTGTGGTGTTATTAGACTCATTACAAGCACGTGAAGATATTGAAGAAATTGCATCTCGTATCATTACATCAATTGCGCAACCCTTTGAACTTGAGGGTCATACCTTGTATTCAAATGCCAGTATGGGCATTGCTCAAAGTCGGGTTGGCTATAAAGATGCCAGCGAAATATTACGTGATGCTGATGCCGCCATGTATGAAGCAAAAAGTTTAGGCCGCGGTCGATACGTTTTCTTTGAGGACAGCATGCGGGAAAAAATTATTGCCAGCATGACGCTTGAGCAAGAATTAAGGCAAGCCATTCAAAGCAAACAGTTTGAATTACATTATCAGCAAATTTTAGATTTAACCTCAACTAAAACTATAGGCTTTGAAGTACTTTTACGTTGGCAGCATCCAACCAAGGGCTTGTTAACCCCGAGTGAGTTTCTTTTTATGGCAGAAGAAACAGGTATGATTTTGGATATAGAAATCTGGGTGATTGAACAAGTTTGTTTGCAATTAAAACGATGGCAACAGTCAAAAGAATATGAGCACACTTATATTGGTGTCAACCTATCAGGCCGTCACTTAATTCAAGCGAACCAATTAGCAAAATTAATGGCCTTAATCAGTGCTAATACAGTTGAGCCTGAACGACTGATACTTGAGTTTAATGAATCTGCTTTTGCTCGACATACCGAACTCGCACTTAAAGGCTTAAAGAGCTTGAAAGAGTTTGGCGTTAAGTTAGCTTTAGATGATTATGGTGCTGGTTTATCGTCTTTAAATTTTTTACATAATTACCCGTTTGAATTTATTAAACTCGATCGCAGTTTTATCCATGCTTTAAATTACAATGATAAAAACTTATCTTTAATTAAGGCCTTGCATGAGCTGGGGACAAAATTTGGCTACCAACTAGTGGCGGAAGGCATTGAATCTGAAGTCATGTTCAAGAAGCTACAAACCGTAGGTTGTCAATTTGGCCAAGGTTATTATATTAACCGGCCAGGAAAAATAGTGGGCAATAATGCTGAAACTGATACTGAAAATGAAAATGAAAGTTATCTTGATACTAACAGTAATGCGGTAGCCATTATTCAGGCCTAGTTTAACGCTCGAACAAGTTAGCGCTAACCCTTGTGAAAAAAGCCTTCAATGCGTAAGGCGATACCCGGGGTTGTGTTGTAATTTTCTTGCTCGGGGAACTCGACAAAAGGCTCTATTTCAAAAAACAACCAATCGCGCACAGCATTAAAGCGGTATCGATAACTTAAGGTGTACTTATCAATAACAAAGCCTCGTGCCCCGTTGCGTTCACCTTCAGCTTGTAAGCTCAGCACTGATGCCGTGGTGTGATTTATTTGCTCTAGTTTATAAAAACCATGCTTCCAGCGAATACCACTAAAGGCCGCGGAGCCTCGAATACTATAATTTAGACGAAAAAGTGATTTGCTACTTAATTGATAATCGTACTCCAACAATAATTTAGCGCCAAGGCCATCATTAAGGTAGTAATACATTGACGGTTCAACTAAAAAACCTTGCTTGGTATTAATAGTTAAGCGACGTTTATGTTTTGCTCTAGCAAATATATCGCCACCTGAAATACCCAAACGATAATTCATTAACCGGTCATTTTTTTTATCTTGTGTATAGTTTAGTGCTAAAGAAAATTTTTCTTCTTCAGTGCTCGAATTGGTGTTGACTGACTCTAGCGGTAGATTGTTGAGTTCATCATCTGTTTCGTCAGATAACACCACACTAACTCTGTCTTGAAAATGCGGCAATTTAACACGCAATCGAAAGCGTGGCTTGATTTCACTCCAGTCACGACTTTTTGGCAACCAAGCAAAACTAATTTTTGCGGTTGTTTTTGGACTTTGTTGTTCACTATCATTTGCAATAAAAAAACTATCAAACCATTGCGCAGATTGATAAACGGAGTCAGAAACCGTTTCATGCAATCCTTGCATCCAGTGTTCATCTTTTTGTTCAGCGGGCGCTTTTACTTCTGCTGAAGCATAAGCTTGTGCTGCACTTGCAAATGCAAAGTAAAATAACACTAGGCAAAAATGCCAATAACACTGGTTTTTACAATACATTCTTATCAAAATTTGTTTTACCTCACTATTTATCATATCAGTTGGTGATTTTTTTTCTATAAACTTTATAATGAAATCAAATAAATTATTGGAGTTTTTTATGGGCGGTATAAGTATTTGGCAATTATTAATTATTGCGGTCATTGTCGTATTGTTGTTTGGCACAAAAAAAATACGTAATTTGGGTACTGATTTAGGATCAGCAGTGAAAGGATTTAAAAGTGCAGTAACTGACGATACAGCAAAAAAAGAAGACGCTAGCCAAGAAGATTTAGCTAATAACGACAGTTTAGGTGATAAAACAGCCAAAGAAAGTACTGTGGCTGAAAAAGAGAAAGACCAAGTCTAATGTTTGATATAGGTTTTTGGGAACTGCTATTAATTGCTATTATTGGCCTAGTCGTACTAGGGCCCGAGCGATTACCCGTAGCAATTCGTTCTGTGCGTAGCTGGATAAATAGCATGCGTAATTTTAGTGAGGGCGTTAAAAATGAACTCACTGAAGAGCTACGTATTCATGAACTGCATGCTAATTTAAAGAAAGCTGAACAAGCTGGCATGAAAGACTTATCACCAGAAGTTGCCGCGTCAGTGAAGTCACTAGAAGAAGCGGCAGCAATGGTCAATAATCCTTATCAAACAGCTGAAAACACAACAGACTCGTCTGAAAAAGTCGAACAGCTCGATGATAATAAAAATGAAAAGCAGGGTAAATGAGTTCAGCCGCTAAACAAAATCACACATTATTTGATCACTTATTAGAACTGAGAACACGATTATTGCATGCAGTGTTAGGTGTGTTAGTTATTTTCTGTTCGTTGATTTACTTTGCCCAAGATATTTACCAATATGTCGCAAAGCCACTTTTGGCCGTTATGCCAGAGGGTACGCAAATGATCGCGACTGATGTAGCATCCCCCTTCTTTACGCCATTTAAACTCACCATTGTCTTATCGATATTTCTTGCCATGCCATACATTTTATATCAATTGTGGTCGTTTATTGCGCCTGGTTTGTATAAGCATGAAAAACGTTTAATGGCCCCCTTAATGCTAGGTAGTACCTTATTGTTTTATGGCGGTATTGCGTTTGCTTACTATGTGGTGTTTCCAGTTGCTTTCGCCTTCTTTTCTTCGGTAGCACCCGATGGCGTTACCATTGCAACAGACATTAGCAGCTACTTGGATTTTGTTTTAAAACTATTTTTTGCTTTTGGTGCCGCATTTGAAATCCCTATTGCCATTATATTACTGTGTTGGACTGGCGTAACAACTCCAGCTAGCTTACGCACTAAACGCCCTTATATTGTGGTGGGTGCATTTGTCGTTGGTATGTTGTTAACACCACCAGATATTATTTCTCAAACCATGCTGGCATTACCCATGCTATTGCTATTTGAGTTAGGTATTATTATCGCCTCTGTTTATTATCGAACAGAAGAAGAAACAGCATCAAAGGAAGAACAATAATGAAAAATAATTCTATTATAACGCTTACTATTTTGACCTTGTTATCATTAACAACAAAAGCAGAAACACTTAATGTTAGCTTAGCCCAATGTCTAAAAATTCAAGACAGTTTAGCGCGTTTGGTTTGTTTTGATGACTTAGCTGAGCAAGCTGTGCCAGCCGTCAATGTGAAGGCTAAAATGGTAAAAAATACGCCCGAGGTTAAAGATGAAACTACCATGGCTCCTACGTCGACAAAAGTAGCAGACTTTGGTGCAGAACATTTAACCACATACAAAGTAGCTGAAGAAGACCAACAAGTTGTGTTGATTGTTGAGCAGTTAAGTAAAGATCACTACGATAAATGGCGCTTCACCTTTACCAACGGTCAACAATGGCAGCAAACTGATAATGACTTTCTTAAAATTGAAGTCGGCGATAGTGTCTTACTTAAAAAAGGCTTTATGAGTGCGGTTTATTTGAAGAAAAACCTCCCAGATTCCAATCGAAAGATTCGTGTTAAACGCATGAAATAACGAGTTTATAGTCCCTTGATTGATATTGGTGTCAACTTAACCAACACACGGTTTGACAAAGATCTTTCTGCTGTTATTACCCGCGCTAAAGCAAAAAATATTAATGCCTTACTGGTTACTGGCACTAATATTTTTGCAAGTAAGCAAGCGATTGAGCTTTGCCAACACTATCCAGACTACTTATATAGTACTGCCGGTATTCATCCGCACGACGCAGACCATGCTGAGACAAATTTTCAACAACAACTGGCTGATTTAGCTGAAAATAGCTGCGTTAAAGCGATTGGTGAGTGCGGGCTAGACTTTAATCGTAATTTCTCAAGTGCCGTCAATCAGAAAAATGTTTTTACTCAGCAAGTGGCGTTAGCAGAGCAACTTCAATTACCCTTATTCTTACATCAACGTGATGCCTTCGAACCTTGGTTTGAAATTTTAAAACCTTATATTGCTCGTATTCCCGCCATGGTTTCCCATTGCTTTACCGGCAATCAAAAAGAGTTACAGCAGTGTATAGATGCTGACATGTATATTGGCATTACCGGTTGGCTTTGCGATGAGCGTCGTGGTCAAGAGTTACGCGATATTGTGCCTTTTATTCCACTAGATCGACTAATGATCGAAACAGATGCGCCTTATTTAACGCCAAGAAACATTCGTCCAAAACCCAAAAGTAGCCGTAATGAACCTAGCTACTTACCTTATATTGTCACTGTGTTAGCCGAATTAATGGGTTATAGTGAACAGGAAATTATCAAACAAACAACCCTTAATAGTGAACGCGTTTTCAATTTAAGTACTCGCAATGCGTAATTCAGTACGGATGTTGCTTGTCGCTATGGTGGTGAAGAGTTTTGCTTGATCCTGCCTGAAACAGATGAAAAATGGGCTTTAGCTTTGGCAGAAGATATTTGTCAACGTGCGCGCCAACAACATATTTTCAATCATGAAAATGTTATTCATTTAACCGTCAGTTGTGGTCTGACAACGTATCAGCAAGAGCAAGGTGTGACACCTGAAATTATCTTTGATAAGGCAGATAAAGCCCTCTATAAAGCTAAGCAAGCGGGTCGAGATCAAGTACAAGTAATGCCCATTGAAATAATGAATCTGTCAACTTAGTGCTTCAATAGCGATTTGATAAAAAGAAAAACATGTTAAGTATAGTTCTTTATCATGCATTTTTAGCCTCCATTTAATGGCTAGTGAGCTCACTAGGGGCCAGTTTAAAAAGCTATAGGCAAAGTTGTCAGTGCATTAATTCATTGGATGTGGCTATACGTATAGAAAAGTAAAATTAAATTATTATAGGAAATAAGTATGAACAACGTCTTTGGCCAATATCCCGCCCGTCGTATGCGTCGTATGCGCTCTGATGACTTTTCACGACGTTTAATGTCAGAACATCAACTGAGTGTAAATGATCTGATTTACCCTGTTTTTGTCTTAGAAGGTGAAAACCAGTGTGAAGCTATTGCCTCAATGCCGGGTGTCGAACGTAAGAGTATCGATCTGTTATTAGAAGAATGTCAGGAACTGGTCGCTTTAGGCATACCTGCGATTGCCATTTTTCCAGTTACCCCAGCTGATAAAAAGTCATTGTTGGCTGAAGAAGCTTATAACATTGATGGTTTGGCTCAACGCACCGTGCGAGCAGTGAAGGCAAAGTTCCCAAGCTTAGGTGTAATAACTGATGTTGCCTTAGACCCATTCACTACCCATGGTCAAGATGGCATTATCGATGATAACGGTTATGTTCTGAATGAGGTGACTAAGGATATTTTAGTTAAACAAGCCTTATCTCATGCACAAGCGGGTGCTGATGTTGTTGCTCCTTCAGATATGATGGATGGTCGTATCGGCGCCATTCGTCAGGAGTTAGAGCTGCACCATTTTGTTAATACGAAAATATTGGCTTATTCTGCCAAATTCGCCTCTAGCTACTATGGTCCATTTCGTGATGCGGTAGGCTCTGCAGGTAATATCAAAGGGGGTAATAAATTTTCTTATCAAATGGATCCCGCCAATAGTAATGAAGCCTTGCATGAAGTCGCACAAGATATTCATGAAGGGGCAGATATGGTGATGGTTAAACCAGGTATGCCATATTTAGATATTGTGCGCCGAGTAAAAGATAATTTTCAAGTACCGACTTATGCTTATCAAGTCAGTGGTGAATATGCGATGCACATGGCCGCAATTCAAAATGGCTGGTTAGCAGAAAAACCTTGTGTAATGGAAGGTTTGTTGGCCTTTAAACGAGCCGGAGCAGATGGCATTCTTACCTATTTTGCTAAGCGAGTAGCGCGTTGGTTAAAAGAAGAACAAAAAGCCTAAACAGCCGTTGAAATACTCAAAGCTGTGCTGAATTTACTGTCAGTTAATAGTCGTGCTATATAGCACGACTTTTTTATGCTCAGGAACAAGGGGCGATTTTTCTTCCAGACGATAATAATCAGAAGAGTTAAGGATACGAGTTTGATGATTTTTCAGTCTGGCGTGGCCAAGACACTTAATTCATTTTCACAGTCAATGTGCAAGCGATAACCTAGGCGGGCAATATGGTCATTTTCTTGCTTTAATTCATCATGAATTAGCGCGTGTTGCATGAGCCAAGCTTTGGGTAAGGACAAGAACAAAGCTTTCTCATTGAGCCTTATGTGGTAGTTTGGTAATTTATCGTCTTTGCGGCGACGGCACAACTTGACCGCTAAGCGAAGAATAATTAATAATTTTGTCGCACTTTCAGCGTCTATCGCTGATTGTTGTTCAATAAGCACTTGGTTGATATCACCTTTATAAAGTGTGACCAAACTCACCAATAATTGCCGATCTGGCTGACTAAAGCCCGCAAGGTCTGCATGAGTAAGAATATAGGCACTGTGCTGTTGATGGTATTTGTATTCAAGCAATAAACCTATTTCATGCAAGTCCCCACTGGCCAATAATAACTCTAATGCATTACCCTCAGGTAAATGCCATGTGCTTTTCAATTGAGTAAACAGCGTGCGAATTTGCCGCTTAACACTATCGGCATGTTGTTGATCAATATGAAAACGTTGGCTTAACGCCTGGATAGTACGCTGGCGAATATTAGTGGTGTGGCTATTGGGTAACATTTCATATAATAAGCCTTCACGTAAGGCACCACTAGAGAGTGTTAATTGTTGAATAGAAAATTGTTGAAATAAGGCAATGAGAATAGCTAAGCCACTGGCAATCACAGGGCTTCTCTCTGTTGATAAACCAGGTAAATTAATATCCTTGATATACTCAAAGGTTTGTAATTGTTTTTGAACCTGATAAAGAAAGTCCAATGAAAGCACACTGGGCTTATGTTGATAAATCAACATTTCAGCTAATGCTTGCATAGTACCTGAACCCCCTAGTACGCATTGCCAACCAATAGCACAAAAACTAGCTTTTACCGTGGCAATAGTCTGTTCAGCTGCGGATATTGCATGAGCGAAGTTTTCAGCTGTAAGCGTACCATCAGGAAAATATTGTTGATTATAAGTGACGCAACCCAAGTTAAGGCTATGGGCTTGTTTGACCCTAAAGCCTCGGCCAACAATAATCTCTGTACTAGCACCGCCAATATCTAAAACTAAGCGTTTATCTGCGCTATAACTGGTATGAGCTACGCCAAGGTATATATGCTTAGCTTCAGCAATGCCACTTAACAAGGTGACTTTATGCCCCAAAACCTTCTCAGCTTTGGCCATAAAATCAGCACGATTATGCGCTAACCTTAAGGTGGCGGTGGCAACAATTCGAATATTTTCTTTGGGGATATCTTGCAGGCGCTCGGCAAAAAAACTTAAACATTCTAAGCCTTTTGCCATGGCTTGCTCAGACAATATGTTTTCTGCACTCAGGCCAGCAGCAAGGCGCACTTTACGCTTTACTTTGTCAACAACCTGCACACTATCGGCAAGTTGTCGAGTGAGCAACATATGGAAGCTATTGGAGCCTAAATCGACCACGGCATACAGAGGTGATAAAGTCTCCATTGAAGTGGTCGTCATTAATTAGCTGTTCCTTTGAGGCCTAGTACCTGGATTGCGGCTTCGATTTTGGCCACCATTGTGAGGCTTATGACGACGCGGGCGCGGTTTAGGTCTTGGTAAGTCGGTCAATAGCGCATCATGATTATATTTACTGACAGGTAATGAATGATCAATGTAGCTTTCAATTGCGGGTAAATTAAAAACATATTGCTCGCATGCTAAACTAATGGCATGGCCAGTAGCACCCGCTCGGCCTGTACGGCCAATACGATGTACATAATCTTCACAGTCATCAGGTAAGTCGTAATTAAATACATGAGTCACGGCTTCAATATGTAAACCACGTGCTGCTACATCGGTAGCGACTAAAACATCAAGTTGCCCCGCGGTAAACTGCTCTAAAATTTTCAGACGTTTCTTTTGAATAACGTCACCGGTAAGCATACCAACGCGAATATTATCCGCTTCAAGGTGGGCATATATTTTTTCACAAACATGTTTAGTATTGGCAAAAATAATCGCTTTGTCTGGCCAATCTTCTTCAATCAATGTTTGTAGTAAAGACATTTTATCTTCGTTAGAAGGATAAAATAGCTCTTCAGAAATACGAACATTGGTTTTCTGGTCAGGTTCTACTTCAACACTGTCAGGATCGTTCATGTGTTCAAAAGCTAATTCTTTAACCCGAAAAGATAAGGTAGCAGAAAATAGCATGCTTAAACGCTCAGTCGCTGTTGGCATTTTTCCAAACATATAACGAATGTCTTTAATAAAGCCTAAATCGAACATACGATCCGCTTCATCAAGTACCACAACTTCGATATTACTAAGGTTATAAATACCTTGTTTTAAGTAATCAAGTAAGCGGCCACAAGTGCCGATTAAAATATCTACACCTTGTTCAAGTTCTTGGCGTTGACTTTCGTAACCTTCACCACCATATACAATACCAAGGCGTAACCCGGTACTTTTTGCCATTTCAATGGCATCGCGATGAATTTGAATTGCAAGCTCACGTGTTGGCGCCATAATTAAGGCACGCGGTTGATTGTGGCTAACATCTTTTTTCTGTAATAAATGATGAAATGTTGCCGCTAAAAAGGCAATAGTTTTACCTTCACCAGTTTGCGCTTGACCGGCAATATCTTTGCCCGTCATGAGTATAGGAAGAGACTTTGCTTGAATTGCAGTACAATATTCAAAGCCCATTGATTCGAGGCCGTTTACCACGGTAGGCTCGAGCTTAAGTTCGGAGAACTTTATTTCTGTTAAGTGTGTTTTTTTCATACCGCTAGCTTAACAGGTTACGCTATTAATAAAAATTAGATTCACATAAAAGCCTTAATAAATTGATAGCATTAGTTGATTTTGAAATAAAATGTCGATAACTGTTATATATCAATGTTGGTAATTAATGGTGATGAAGGTATAATCTTAACCAATTGGCGATAGGCCACCTTTAATGGAGATATAAATGAGCGATAAAATTGTTCAGTTAACAGATGATAGTTTCGATACTGATGTAATCAATGCATCTGGTTTAGTCCTAGTTGATTTTTGGGCTGAATGGTGTGGTCCATGTAAAATGATCGCGCCGTTGTTAAATGACGTTGCTGAAGAATATGCTGGTAAATTAACTATCGGTAAATTAAACATTGATCAAAATTCTAACACTCCACCTAAATATGGCATTCGTGGTATTCCTACGCTGTTACTATTTAAAGATGGCGTTGTCGCTGACACTAAAGTTGGTGCGTTATCAAAAACTCAATTAAAAGAGTTTATTGATAAGAATTTATAAAAAAAGGCCCGAATAATCGGGCCTTTTTGTTTTTTAGCTAAAGATCAACTAAGTGATCCTTTACGGCTTTGCTTTTTAATGCTAAATTTAGATTTCGAACAAAAGAACATCTCAACACCATACTCAAACATCCTAAATCGCCAAACGGCGCAGCATAACAACCTAAATAGTCTAAGAACCCACCACTATGAATCTTAATGAACTTAAAGAAAAGTCGATCAGCGAACTAATTCAGCTCGCAGAATCAATGAAATTGGAGCATTTGGCTCGTAATCGCAAGCAAGACATTATTTTTGCCATTTTAAAAGCCCATGCTAAAAGTGGTGAAGATATTTTTGGTAGTGGTGTTTTAGAAATTCTACAAGATGGCTTTGGCTTTTTGCGCTCAGCAGATTCTTCTTATTTAGCCGGCCCTGATGATATTTATGTATCACCAAGCCAAATACGCCGATTTAGCATGCGTACCGGCGATACTATTAACGGTAAAATTCGCCCACCAAAAGATGGCGAACGTTATTTTGCACTATTAAAAGTTAATGAAGTTAACTTTGATCGACCTGAAAATTCTCGTAATAAAATTCTTTTTGAAAACCTAACACCTATTCACCCAACCAACCGTATGACGATGGAACGCGGTAACGGTTCGACTGAAGATATTACCGCACGTGTGTTAGATTTAGCTTCACCGATTGGTAAAGGACAACGTGGTTTGATCGTTGCGCCACCAAAAGCGGGTAAAACTTTATTACTACAAAATATTGCCCAAAGCATTGCCCATAATCATCCTGATGCTGAATTAATGGTATTACTTATTGATGAGCGCCCGGAAGAAGTAACAGAAATGCAGCGCTTAGTTAAAGGTGAAGTTATTGCTTCTACCTTTGATGAGCCAGCGAGTCGTCATGTTCAAGTAGCAGAAATGGTTATTGAAAAGGCAAAACGTTTAGTTGAACATAAAAAAGATGTAGTTATTTTACTAGATTCAATTACTCGACTAGCACGTGCGTACAATACGGTCATTCCATCATCAGGTAAAATATTAACCGGTGGTGTTGATGCTAATGCCTTACATCGTCCAAAACGCTTTTTCGGTGCAGCGCGTAATATTGAAGAAGGTGGTAGCTTAACCATCATAGCAACAGCCCTTGTTGATACTGGCTCTAAAATGGATGAAGTTATCTACGAAGAGTTTAAAGGCACAGGTAATATGGAACTACACTTATCACGCAAAATTGCGGAAAAACGTGTTTTCCCAGCCATTCATTTCAACCGCAGTGGCACACGTCGCGAAGAGCTATTAACTAAGCCTGATGAATTACAAAAAATGTGGATATTACGTAAAATCGTCCATGAAATGGGTGAAATTGACGCGATGGAATTCATGATTGATAAACTGGCGATGACAAAAACTAATAATGAGTTTTTTGATTCGATGAAACGCCAGTAATACCAAGATAAATATTGCTTAAAAATGCCAGCATTTGCTGGCATTTTTATATCAGCAATAAAATCACCTGCTTATACAATTGAAAAGTAATTGAAAAAATAATGGCTGCAGCTAAGCTGGCCTAAAAATTTGATATCCGTTTTCCTTTCAATCACGCTTGCACGCTATTGCTCAATAATATGCTCCTGCTTTGTTTCTTTTGTGATTCTACCTCCAAGTATGAGGATTTATTCATGTCGAGAAGTGATGTTCTTAGATGGCTGTAAATTAGTCGAGTTGTATGGGAGTCATTACCGAGGTCGCTAGGAACGAACATCTCAGCATCAATCGAGCGGGTATAAAGCAGCTTTAGTATTGCAATAACGATCAGAGTCAAAAAATAATTTACATCATATTACTATCAATTAGGGATTTTATCTTTCAACCGTTATAATACCGACAAATTTTTGGTTCAATTCTAATAGAGTAGTTTAAAAGATTTCATCAATCCATTAGAGAAATTAGCAGAATTAAAATCTCTTAGTCAGACCATTTAAAAACAGTATTTAGTTCGTCTAATTGCTGTAACTCATACACTAATAATACTGTAGCAAAATAACCAGCAGGCAGTAATAAGGTACAAAATAAATGAAAGTGATTACATGTCAGGTAGCGTCGTTAACACCATTAACAGAGCATGTTTATAAGGCGCTTTTAAAGCCAAGTCAGCCTGTTGATTTTTCTGCCGGACAATATTTAAATTTTGTAATGAGTGACGATGATAAACGCCCTTTTTCAATTGCTAGTGCCCCAGGTGCACAATTAATTGAATTACAAATTGGTGCTTTTGGCTCAGACAGTTATCCAATGCAAGTTATTGAGCACATTAAAGCCAACACTGAAGTTACCATCGAAATGCCGTTAGGTAATGCGCAATTACGCGAAGAAAGTACACGCCCATTATTACTTATTGCCGGTGGTACAGGATTCTCATACATAAAATCTATGTTTGAATATTTAGCATTACAGCATTCTGAACGTGAAGTTATCGTTTACTGGGGCTTACGTGACCCAAGTGCGTGTTATGAGCTAGAGCAAACAGCGGCCATCATTAATAAGTTACCCAATGGTAAATTTACCCCTGTAATTGAAGCGCCTAATGATGATTGGCAAGGTCGTACAGGCATGGTACATAAAGTGGTGATGGCAGAAGTTAACAACTTAGTCGATTATGACATTTACTTAGCTGGCCGTTTTGAAATGGTCGCTGCCGTGCGTGAAGACTTTGTTAAACAAGGTGCATTAATTGAACATATGTATGCTGATGCCTTTGCTTTTATTTAATAACAATTTCATTAAATAAAAGTTGCCTTGTGAGTGTACAATCGGGATAACCCGCCTACCTTGTTGAATATAGTCTTTGTATTTATCAGCGTGGGCTTTTGCCGCGGGTGTGTTAATAGGCAATATGTCGTCTAGATCTGCCGCGCTATCAGCATACTTTTGTGCGAACCAGGCCGGCATAATATCAAGACCTGAAAGGTATCGTAAAAACTGACTTACGTCGCCGGCAAGATCTTGTTTCGTTGACTCCCATAAGTCACCCGAAAAACCATCGGTGGGGTTATAAGACAAGTCAAAAATGTATTCGCTATTTACTTCTTCATCGGTGAGGATATCTGATAATCTTATTTTGGTTTCAAGCATAGCAAGCGCGAACTTTGCATCAGGTTTACTCGTATTAATGCCATTACCAAATACAATAACAGTGCCACCAACACGACAAGTGTTAGTTTCTTGCGCTTGAGCAGTTGCGGACAATAACACTAGCCCACTTGTCATAAGTGTTAGTAATCATATAACCTTTTTCATCATGATCATCCTTGATTAACATTGAACGTACAAGATTCTTTTAGCGATTCTTGTGTCATTGCTGCTGATGAAAATGTTTCTCCACCTAAAAATTCTTGATGATTTAAGTAGGCGTTTAATCTGTCTTCTGTATTAACCACTTGAGACAGTAATGCATTGTGAATGTCTTGAGCATCTTCTATGGTTTCGAGACTGATTTGGTTCTCACCCACACGCATGCTAGTGGCATAAATCAGGCATTCTGTAGCTCTATCGAGTAACTCAGCAGTTTGTATTGCTTGGTTTTTGGTTGTAGAAGTCAGGCTATTTTGCAAAATTATTGCGACATCAATTAACGCGTTTTGTGTTATTTCTGCATTTAAGTAGTTGAGAAAAATAAAACGTTGGATATCATCTCTTATACCGTCATTATCAGAATCTATGCCGGCAATCGATATTTTTCCTGCAGCGCCTGGATCTGGTGGTAGATTAAGATTAGTGATCTCTCCTGTAAAACTCCATGACAAATCGTCTGGATTAAAAGGGCTTCTTCTATCATGCTGGAATTTCGCTGTATCTAATGGTGTGAGTGTTTCATTGGCACCTATGTCACCGATAATAAGTTGAGCGTCTGATATTGTGGTTGCTGCTGCCGCGCTAGAATAAATGCCTTCTACGTCAGTAAGTGCCTGACCATTATTTTTAATTATCACTTTATATTCCAACTCAAATATTGTTCTAGTTACCCTTGTTTTCGCTACCCGTTCTACTTTTACCACTTCAATGGTGTCAATTGGCATGGAAATCGCTAACATACTTACCATTATTGCGGCAAAAAACACCGTCAATCTGATGTTTTTAAACATGTTGCTTCCCCTTTATTTGAGTGATTTTAGATCTTGTTATTAGCAACAAGCTAAAAAGAAACAGCACAATTGTTGATGGCTCTGGTACAGCAGTTATACCAAGTGTGATATTTCCAGAATGGAGTACTTCAAAAGTCGCCACATCAATAATTTCAAACTTAATAGCGTCTGCTCTTGTGGTACTTCCTAGCCATTCAAACATGACACTTAACCCAGATAAGGTGTCTTAAGGCATAAGTAAATCACTTAGGGCGAGCAATCAACGAGTCCATCGTAGGAACAAACAGATCTGGTTGAAATACAATAGAGTCCCAGCCAGTTGGAACTGAAACAACGCTGATATTAACTATAGGCTTCTTTCGCATTAGCTAAGTATGTATTTGCCAAAAATACAAAGTCGTCAATTGAGCCATTTAAATTGCTTGCGGCAATAAATAGGTGCGCGCCAAGTGCATGATGCAATATCTCACTATGATGCAAAAAAGCGGCTAATGGCCCTTTAATTATGCTACCATCTTTTAAAATGTAAGGTTCAAAATTTAAAATACCTTGCTCAAAAGTTAGTAATTGATGCTTAATACAATAGTGAATTAGGGGCTTTTGTTCGTGGATCATCCGGTTGGCTAAACGCAGAGAAATATTGTCTGCTAGGCTATCTATCGAACTTAGTTTTATGCCAACGTAATTTAATTCTTCACGGCTGAGGCCGACCGTATTGGTCACGCAATGTATGTTGCGGATCTGTTGCCAATTAAGTTGCCAACGACCATGACGATGATGAAAAGTTAAGGTTTCAGCTGTCAGGATCAAGCTGTGTGCTGGTTCAGCTAACTTTAGTAAACCGATAAATATCGTCACTAAGCAAGCGAGGACCATAAACATCAAAGGAAAGCGGGCTTGCTGCCAATAATAGCTGCATAGCCAAGCCATAATAAGTAAAGCTATAAACCCAGTTAAGGTGATAAATAAACCATGATGACGGGCGACGGCTTTAATTTTTATTACATTATTATTTTTCATAAATTTTTATGATGGTAATTAATTAATCTTGTTTAAAATTTGTGCATAATTTTTTGATTCGTATATACTCTGCGCGTTTTGGCTGCGAAGCAATAATTTTGTAGTAATTTAACTTAATAAACCAAGTAAAAGGTAAACGAATATGACAAAGACTAAAGTAAAAAAACACCAAGAAAATCAAGGTGGTTGTGAATTAGGCCGTGGGGTTATTAAAGATAATTTTTTAGCCGCTGTTGTTACGTCAAGATTGTATAAACAGCAAATAGTTACCGCTAAAAAAGGTAAGGGTGCTTATCAAAGAACACAAAAACATAAAGGACAAGAGTCCTATTTAATAGCGGTTTAAGCCCTTAGGTTGTAACCATTATTAAATAGGGCTTTTAAGCTTTATACATTTACCTACTGCTGATCAGTGTGTGTTAGGCGCGAGTGATTATGCGTGAATTTTTCTCAGGACTTGATTCGCCTTTTCAAGTTGGCCTTGGTGTTCAAGAACTTGTGAGAAAGCCAGTAAATCGACTTTATCATAATGCTTCTCTTCCAAGTTAACTAAGCTATTAAATGCCTTTTCTGCTAACAGCCATTGCTGTGAAACCTTGGCAAAGTGGGCAACCAATGACAACCAAAGAGCATTTTGTGGCGCACTGTGTAAGTGTTTCTGTGCCGCCGCCATTAACTCATCAGCTTGGGTAATAGGTAATGTTCTGACCGCTTTTAACAGGTTAATTGCCGCCCCTTTCTTTATTATTGGTAATAATAATTTGGCTAAAGGTGCATTAACTTGGTTTTCTGCTAAGACCTGACAATAAGCAAGCACGACTGTTTCTGATTGCTTCACTTTCTTCGGCAGTTGCTGATAATAATCCATCAAAGCATTATTATCATGTTGTTTAATTTGGCTATTAAAAGCGCCGTAAAAAGCTTGCTGTTGCCATTGCGTGATAGTTTTTGTACTAATCGACTTTTGTTTTTCCGCTGTGTTTAACTGCTTAATAACATAGTCAAAACGCTGTTCAATTAAGCTTAACTCTATTTCTAACGATAACAGCCTTGCGTCATGCCCGATATGCTTATGGTATTGATCGATCACAGTACGTGCTTGTGGATAATTATGCTGACCGATCAGTAATTTAATTTTAATTAATACCACTTCTAACCCTGGGTCTTTTAAGCTGCTAGTGGTTTGTTCTAGCAAGGATAAATAGTGGTCGGTGTTTGGTTTTAACGCTTGTTTTTGCGCAGCATCTGCGGCAACAAGGTAAGCGATTTGCTCAAAAGATGATGCCTTAGCTGATGATTTAGCTAATAAGTGCTCTGCTTGTTTATAGTCACCTAACACATAGGCTGCAATGCCTTGGTTAAAATCTTTAAGCGCACGTCGACGACTAGCAAAAGCAATTTTATTCCAAGCGGCGAAGCTAAAATTTAGCCCGCCACGGAAGAATTTAAGGCTAAGCAGTAAGGTAATAAAAATCAGCGTTAGCATGATAACGCCAGCAACCACAGTCGATTCTATTACAGTTCCACCAAAGGATATTTGCATATAACCAGGGTCACTAATAAGTGTTGGAGCAACCGCGACTAATGCGATGATGAAAACGATCAGTATAATTATTTTTAGCATTACGCGCCCTCTTGCTGATCAACAGCAACCGGCTCAGTGACGGTTTCTATTGATACTTCAGCCGCACTAGGCTTTGCTTTCGAAGGTATCACAAGCTGCTTTTTAGTAGATAATAACTGTCTAACGGCTGCTAGAGAATCTAATCTATTCGGGTATTCAGCGCTAATAACTTCGTTTTGCAACTTTAGAATAGTATTTGAGAAATTCTGGTTACCAATATCGCTCATATCAAAATAATCTTTGAGCCAATGATTAATTTCAATTAGCGCTTGTTGATAAATTTCTTGATTCATTTTACTGGCCGCCCATATGGCAGTTTGTAACTTCAAGTTTAAATTTTCACGTAAGTTTTGTGTAAACTCGGGAGACATTAATGGCTTAGAATCTGCTGATTTTTTACTAATAGTAAGAAATTTAGCCGTGATACTGTGCCATGTTTTAGCCAGATTTTCCCGCCAATCACTCGCATTTTCGCTTAATTCATCATCGATTTCTGGGTCATTATTTGCTGAAGTATGAGTCTTTATTAACGCTAATTGCTGAGTTTGTTGAGCCAGTGTCATCAGTTTTAAAATAGCGTTATCTGTGGTTAGTGTCGGTAGTAATGCTAGTTTGGCGATATCCTGCTGAATAATTTGACGCAAGGCGAAAAACTGGGGGTCATTTAATTGTTTAATACGTAAGTCGGCGTCATTAAGTAAACTAATAGCGGCACTGGTTTCTTTTTCTAACCACAAGCTTCTTGACGCTACTCGAATAAGGTATTCCGCTTCTTGTAACAACCAATCACTAGGTTGATTGTTACCTAAACTTGCCACTTGCTGCTGTAATTGTGCCAGCGTTTCACTGTGATTTTTTGTCAGATTATCACCTTGTTCAAGGTTTTTACGCAGCGCGTTTAGCTCAGCAGTACTTGCTTGTTTACTTTGTGAGAATTGCTGAGCAATACGCTGTTTGTTTTCTAACAGTTGTTGGGTAATTTGCTGCTGATTTTCGACTAATTGGCGTTTTACAAGCTCATTAAGTTGCAAGCTATATTGAGCTTTTTGTTGTTCACTCCAATAATAGTGACCCGCACTGGCGGCAATAGCCAATAATGCAATAATTAATGCTACCACTGCCGTTTTTGAAGTTTTCTGCGTACTTTGCTTAGCATGGCTTGCTGTGCTTTTTTCTGCCAGCGTTGCCGTACCGGCAGTTGTCGACTTACTTGATGTGCTAGATGCGGTATTTTTCACAGATGCAGTGCTCTTATCATGGTTTTTATTTGATGATGGCTGAGTCTCCCTGCTGCTTTGTGCAGCAGTGGCCTTTGTTTTAGCTTCAGTTATATCATCAGCTTTATCTGGAGATTTTTCTGGATTATCAGCCGTTGCCGGTTTATTCGAAGACGCAGATAAGTCGGCTTGATGTTCAACCTGGTTGTCAACCGCTGAAGTATTATTATCGGCTTTGGTTTGCTCGGGTGGTTTTTTATCGCTCATGAACTGATCCCATCTTACATGTTGGCGCTACGCACATTAAATATATTAGGCTAATATGCTGTTTATACTACTTGATATAACTTAATTTCTGCTCATAGGCTAGCGCATTAATAATAGCAGTGGTATTGGCACCATTGGCATTTATTATTCGGCTAATACCCATTGCTTTGGCTTTGAGCGCAATTCTATTACTTGCCACAATCCACAAACATTGCTCTTGCCAGTAATTGTCTGAGTTATCAATTAAGTTTACTATGAATTCTAGCAAAGCGTTACTAGTGATTAAGATACAATTTATCTGCTGTTGATGCCATGTTTTGATAACTTCTGGCGAGCAATTTCGCCAAACACGCCGATAACTTTCAAAATAATGTACCGAGGCGCCACGCTGTCGCAAATCTTCTGCAATAAGTTCTCGGCCACCATCGCCACGGACAATGAGTACGTCTTTTGCCTGTACGTTTTGTAATGGCTGCAACACCAACAGCCCCTCGCTATCATGTTTTGCAGGGACTAAGGCGCTGATGCCTAAGGTTTTTAATGCTTGCTCAGTAGCGGCCCCAACCGCAATAACCTCTTTGGTCGACCATAAGGATATTGGCATCAGTTTATTAGCAAACTCTACTGCTGCGACGCTAATAAATATGACCAGTGGACGCGTCAATTGACTTTGTAATACTTGTAATTGCTCAAGGCTGGCACCGTCTTGATAATCAAAGCACGGCTGACAATAGCTTTGATAACCCTGTTGTTGCAGGCAATCTTGTAGATCGCGCCCAGCTTTTTCAGGGCGCGTGATTAATATTTTAAGCTTATGCTTGGTCATACACCTGACGAAGAATTTTGCCAGCACCTTTAGCCAATAATTGCTCAGCTAGCTGGTTACCTAATTGCGCAGCTTGGTTAATGTGGCCACGAATTTCACTGGTTAATATTTCACTGCCATCAACCGAGCCAACTAAACCGCGTAAATATATCTCTTGATTATTAAGTACGGCATAACTGCCAATGGGTACCTGACAACCGCCTTCAAGCGCGCGATTCATCGCACGTTCTGCCAATACGCGAAGACGAGTTTCTTCACAGCTTAGTGGCGCTAACAGTGCTTTAATGGTGACATCGTCAATGCGACATTCGATACCCACTGCACCTTGGCCATTCGCCGGTAACATTACCTCTGGCGCAATATATTCTCGAATACGTTCTGGCATTTCCAAACGAATAAGCCCAGCTGCAGCTAAAATAATGGCGTCATATTCACCATTGTCGAGCTTTTTAAGCCGAGTATTGACGTTACCACGTAGGTCGCGAATAGTTAAGTCGGGCCGCAGGGCTTTAATTTGACATTGACGACGTAAACTTGAGGTACCAACAATCGCACCTTGGGGTAAATCAGCCAAGCTATCAATAGTGTTAGAAACAAAAGCGTCTCGCGGGTCTTCGCGCGGACAAATAATATCTAACCCTAAGCCTTCTGGAAACTCAACCGGTACATCTTTCATTGAATGCACGGCAATATCAGCACGATCTTCTAATATGGCCACTTCAAGTTCTTTAACAAATAAGCCTTTTCCGCCAACCTTGGCGAGTGGCGTATCAAGAATAATGTCACCTTTGGTGGTCATGGGCACTAATTCAACCTGGATACCCGGATGAAAATGCTCAAGTTTTGCCTTAACATATTCTGCTTGCCATAACGCCAGCGCGCTTTTACGCGTTGCAATACGTACGGTTTTTTGGGTCATTTCAGTTACCTTATTCAATATTTATTGTTCAGCAATGACAATAGTTTCTTCTGCTTGTTTGCTGACTGCAGTAGACAGAAACTGCCATAGCTCTCCGCCGCCACGCTTATCAAACCACTGATCATTTTCAAAGTGAAAATGGTGGCCATTAAATTTCGTTGCTACCCAAATTTCATGTAAGGGTGCTTGTTTGTTGATGATGATTTTACTGGCATTTTTAAAGGTGAGGGTTAACATCCCGCCAACACCTTCATAATCGATATCACAACCACAATTTTCGATGGCTTCTTCTATCGCTAGTAAGATGTTCTCAGCGGCTAAGTTGTACTGACTATCATTCATTAACTGTTCCTTTTTACCTGCGCCTTAAGATTGTTTAATCTTTGCTTGGTATTTGTTGGTCATGGCATTATAAAACGTCTATCATGGGAAAAAAATCGAATAAATCAATTATGCGTAAAGAAATTACAATTACTTTCTTTTGTTTGCTTAGTTTAGTCACCATAACAGGCTGCGGCATTAAAGGCCCTTTATATCAAACTCCTGAGCAACAGCAAGAGAACTTACCAAAAACAAGCCCAGAAACTGATAAAAGCAGTGATAAAAGCAATTTAGAACCATAGGAATAACGGCATTGGACTTTTTTAATCGTAAAGAACATTCATTATACGCTGAGCACTGTTCGGTTGCTGAGTTAGCAAAGCAATACGGAACACCACTTTATATCTATTCTCGAGCGACTATTGAGCGCCATTGGCATGCTTTTGACCAAGCGGCTGGAGAGCGCCCACATCTGGTTTGTTATGCCGTTAAAGCTAATAGTAATCTTGCGGTGCTAAATGTCATGGCGCGGTTAGGATCAGGCTTTGATATCGTCTCAAAAGGCGAATTGATGCGGGTGATTGAAGCAGGTGGCGATGCAAAAAAGGTTGTATTTTCAGGTGTTGGTAAAACCTCAGAAGAAATAACTTACGCGCTAAATTTAGGTATTTACTGTTTTAATGTTGAATCAGCGGCAGAATTAGACCGTATCCAAGCTGTTGCGCTAGGGTTAAACAAAATGGCGCCCATTTCATTACGGGTTAATCCTGATGTTGATGCTGGCACACACCCTTATATTTCAACGGGTTTAAAAGAGAATAAGTTTGGTATTAGTATTGAGCAAGCGCCTAAGTTGTATCAATACGCCGCCACCTTGTCTCATATTAATATTCAAGGGGTTGATTGCCATATTGGTTCACAGCTGACCGAAATTGCCCCATTTTTAGACGCACTCGATCGAGTATTAAAGTTAGTTGACACCTTAGCCGAACAAGGTATTACATTATCGCATATCGATGTCGGTGGTGGTTTAGGTGTTTGTTACGACGACGAGCAGCCGCCTCACCCTAAAGAATATGCCCAAGCGATTGCACAAAAGTTAACGGGTCGTGATCTCACCCTTATTTATGAACCGGGCCGAGCCATCATGGCCAATGCCGGTATTTTAGTGACCGAAGTAGAATATATCAAAGTCAGTGAAGAGCGTAATTTTGCGATTGTTGATGCCGCAATGAATGATTTGATCAGACCGGCATTATATCAAGCATGGCAGGCGATTATTCCGGTTGAACAACGTGATGATGTGACCAGTGCGCAATACGATGTGGTTGGCCCAATATGTGAAACCGGTGATTTTCTGGGTAAGGATCGAGCGCTGGCAATAAGTGCTGGCGACTTACTCGCCATACGCAGTGCCGGTGCCTATGGTTTTACCATGAGTTCAAATTACAACAGTCGGCCACGTGCTGCTGAAGTGATGGTGGACGACAGCGCAAGTTATTTAGTCAGAAAACGCGAAACCTTAAGCCAATTGTGGCTAGGTGAAAGCTTACTACCTTTATAGTGTGAGATTGGATGTAAATGTTAATCAATTTTTCTAAAATGCACGGTTTAGGTAACGATTTTATCGTCATCGATAATGTCACCCAAAATGTTTTTTTATCGAATGAGCAGATTAAACAGCTGGCCGATCGAAATTTTGGTATTGGTTTTGATCAAGTGCTCATTGTTGAACCTCCTTATGATCCAGATTTAGATTTTCATTATCGAATTTTTAATGCTGATGGCAGTGAAGTTGGGCAATGTGGCAATGGCGCACGTTGTTTTGCGAAATTTGTCCGCTTAAAAGGTTTAACGAATAAACATAAAATAAAAGTGTCAACGCAATCAGGCAAAATGACCTTGTTTATTGAGCGTGACGGCAATGTGTCGGTCAATATGCCGGTACCACAATTTGAACCAGCAAAAATTCCCTTTACAGCACAAAAAGCAGAAGGCACTTATATTCTGCGTAGCGATGACGAAACCGTGCTTTGTGGTGTTGTGTCAATGGGCAACCCGCACTGCGTTTTAACGGTAGATAATGTCAAAGAAGCACCCGTAGAGCAATTGGGTAAAGCTTTGTCATTGCATGAACGTTTTCCTCAACAAGCAAATATTAGCTTTATGGAAGTGGTGTCAGCTGAATATATTAAACTGCGGGTTTATGAACGTGGTGCTGCTGAAACACTCGCTTGTGGTAGTGGCGCATGTGCTGCTGTTGTTGTTGGCCAGATGCAAAAGAAACTTAATCGACAAGTCTTGGTTGATTTACCTGGGGGGCAATTGAAGATTTTTTGGAAAGGCCCAGGTAATTCGGTCAAAATGACAGGTCCCGCTGTGCATGTCTTCGATGGGCAAATAAATCTATGAATAAAGATAAAAATAAAGTGATGCAAGCAAGTGAACAGACCCTAAAATCAGCTGATGAAATACAGTTAACCGATGAATTAATTGTCAGCTATCTGCAACAGCATCCTGAATTTTTTAATCGTCAAGCCGAGTTTGTTACCGGCTTAAGGTTGCCAGATCATCAACGTGGCGCTATTTCTTTAGTTGAGCGTCAATTGTTACAACAACGCGAAAAAATTCATAATTTGGAAGAAGAAATCACCCAACTCATGGTGATCGCAAGCCAAAATGAACAATTATTTGCCTTATACAGTGATCTTTATTTACGTTTACTCGATTGCACAACCGCAGCAGAATTACTGGATTGTTTGCATCAGGCGACCACTGAGTTGTTATCGTTTGACGCCTTTAAAGTATGGTTAATAAAACCGGTCAAGGTCAATCACAGTGCTTTAATTACTGATGATTGCGCAGAAATAATGGCCAGCCGATTAAGTAAAGATCAATACTATTTTGGCCGCTTACAACAAAGTGAACAAGCATTAATTTTTGCTCAAGCAAGCACTGGATCAGTGGTTTTAGTACGACTGACGCACAACCAAGAAGATATCGGTTTTTTAGCCATTAGTAGCCGAGATGCTGAGCATTTTGATCCGCGTATGGATACCTTATTGCTAAACCAATTTAAAAAATTGGTGGCAAAACTTTTACATCAACATCTCTATTAGGTAGAAACATTGTGAGATTTTATCGCCGATTACACCCCTTTCATGCGATTAGCTTTGATTTAGACGATACCCTATACAGCAATCAACCGATTATGGTGGCGACCGATAAAAAGATGGTCGCTTATTTACACAAAAGCTTGAGTGACTATGGTATTGATAGCCACTTATATCGTTTTGATTTTAGCTTTTGGTGGCCTTTTCGCCAGCAGGTTATCGCACAATCACCAGAACTACAGCATGACGTTGGCTTATTGCGAGAAAAAACTTATTACCTAGGTGCTCTGTCACTTGGCTTAACCAGTATAGAGGCTAATATTTTTGCCGCTACCGCTTTAGCTTATTTTGTTGAACAACGTAGTAACTTTACTTTACCGCAACAGACCCATGATTTTCTGAACTTTCTTCAGCGCAAGATGCCACTAGTGGCGATTTCTAACGGTAATGTTGATACCCAAAAAATAGGTATCGCCAAGTACTTTACTGAACACTTTCATGCCTCGATTGACAATAAATTAAAACCTGACCGCGATATGTTTGATAAAACCTGTACGGCTTTGCAAATTCGCCCTGACCAACTACTACATGTTGGCGATTGTGGTAAAAATGATGTTTTTGGTGCTATTAATGCTGGCTGTCAAACCGTCTGGTTAAACCCATATAAAGTCGGTAAACCCCTAAAAGTTCTCCCAACCCTTGCGCTTGACCATATTGAGCAGCTCGCCAAAATATTGACATAAATTATTGTATTTATTACTTTTAACTAATAAATTTCAAACAATACAGTCAAAAGCTAGCCTGAAGATGAATTAATGCCAAGTTGATCACTTTATTAGTTAGCTTGGCTAAGGATAGCGTTATCAAAATAGTGCTGAACTTGCTATGATAGGGTTATATTTTCGCTTTTTGATTTTACCTCGCTATGGATGTTTCTGAATTACTTGAGTCGTTGAACGATAAACAACGAGATGTTGTTGCTGCACCACTACAAAATATGCTGGTGCTTGCCGGTGCCGGTAGCGGTAAAACCCGGGTTTTAGTGCAACGTATTGCTTGGTTAATGAAGGTTGAACACGCATCTCCTCATAGTATTTTAGCGGTTACTTTTACCAATAAAGCGGCAGCTGAAATGCGAGCCCGTGTTGAACAAACCGTTGATGGTAATGTACAAGGCATGTGGGTGGGTACTTTTCATGGCTTAGCGCATCGTTTATTGCGTATGCATTTTCAAGAAGCGAAATTGCCACAAAGTTTTCAAGTGCTTGACTCAGACGATCAGCTACGCATGATTAAACGCATTGTGCGCTCGTTAGAACTTGATGAAAAACGCTGGCCTCCCAAACAATTTCTTTGGTATATCAATGGTAAAAAAGATGAAGGCTTACGCCCGCAACATATTGATGCCCAACATGACGTAACAGAAGAACTTTTTGTTAAAGTTTATCGGGTTTATCAAGACACTTGTGACCGTGCAGGCTTAGTCGACTTCGCCGAATTATTACTTCGCGCCCATGAGCTTTGGTTAAATAATCCAGAGCTATTACAGCATTATCAACAGCGCTTTGCTCATGTCTTAGTTGATGAGTTTCAAGACACTAACGCGATTCAATATGCTTGGTTAACCTTATTAGGTCAAAAAAGTGGCAAGGTCATGATTGTTGGTGACGACGATCAATCTATTTATGGCTGGCGTGGCGCAAAAATTGAAAATATCCAACGTTTTTTGCAAGACTTTGATGGCGCAAAAACGATTAAACTTGAGCAAAATTACCGTTCATCTGCCAATATTCTCAAGGCCGCTAATCAGCTGATTGACAACAATAATAATCGTCTAGGCAAAGATTTATGGACCGAAGATGATGCCGGTGAAAAAATATCTATTTATACTGCATTCAATGAGATAGATGAAGCACGTTTTATTGCCGGACGCATTGCTGATTGGCAAAAAGATGATGGCTCACTTGATGACGTGGCGATTTTATATCGCAGTAATGCGCAGTCACGTTTAATGGAAGAAGCCTTAATTCAAGCGAAATTACCTTACCGCATATATGGTGGTTTACGATTTTTTGAACGTCAAGAAATTAAAGATGCGCTGGCTTACTTACGCTTATTAAATAATCGTGATGACGATGCAGCCTTTGAACGTGTTATCAATACCCCAACCCGTGGCATTGGTAATCAAACCTTAAGTCTAGTCCGTGATGGCGCAAGAAACTTAGAATGTACCTTGTGGCAAGCCTGCCAACATATGGTGCAAAATAAGGAACTCAAAGGCCGAAGTGCCAAGGTTATTCAACAGTTTATCAATGTTATTGATCAGCTAGAAGACGACTCAAGCAAGTTAAATCTTGATCAGCAAGCCAACTATGTTATTCAACACTCAGGCTTAAAGGCGATGTATCAAGCCGAAAAAGGTGAGCGTGCCGAAGCTCGTATTGAAAACTTAAATGAGCTAGTGAACGCTTGTCAAACTTTTGAGGTTGACCCAGAGCTTGAAGAAGAACAAAGCCCACTTACCGCTTTTTTAACCCATGCAGCGCTAGAATCTGGTCAGTCACAAGCTGATGATCATGAACCTGCGGTACAGTTAATGACCATGCACTCGGCTAAAGGCTTAGAGTTTCCATTGGTTTTTATTGCCGGTTTAGAAGAAGGCATGTTTCCTTCGCAGCAGTCGGTTGAAGACCATGGTCGCTTAGAAGAAGAGCGACGTTTGTGCTATGTCGGTATGACCCGGGCAATGAAAAAATTATATTTATGCCATGCAGAAAGCCGTCGATTGTATGGTCAGGAAAAAAATCACAAGCCGAGTCGCTTTTTGAGAGAACTACCTGACGATTGTACAGAGGCAATTCGTCTGCAAAATCAAGTGAAGAAACCCGTCACAACAGGGAAATTTTCATCGGCCCTGACCCTAGAAACATTTGGTAATTCGGGCTTTAAACTCGGCCAAAATGTTCGTCATAAAAAGTTTGGTGATGGTGTGGTATTAAACTACGAAGGTAGTGGTCCGCAAAGTCGTATTCAAGTTAACTTTGCTGACGTGGGTTGCAAGTGGCTTGTTGTTGCTTATGCGAACTTAGAAACACTGTAAATTTCCAAGACAGTACACTGGCTAACCGTTGCAACGGGTTTAACATCTGTTGTAACGGCCTAACGCTAGCGCGGCGATTAACCCTGCTTTAAACACCTCTGGCAGATAAAAATTTCTAATCTGTCACACTTTTGCACTATTTCTTCTCGCTATGTTGTGGCTGTTTTTATCGCCTGTCTTCTCGCTTTTACTGAATCAAAACTAAATATCGCTAATGCGGTCCAGATGCAGGCGAACGTAATTAATTTAGCAAAATATAATGGCTCTTGGTAATAAAACGTTGCCAAAATAAACATGATGCTTGGGCCAATGTATTGAAAAAATCCTAAAGCCGTTAAGGTCATACGTTTTGTTGCAGCAGAAAAGCATAACAAGGGCGCAGTAGTAACAATGCCGGTACAAACCAAGAGCATATTTAATGACATATCATTGTCTAACATATTGGTTGTACTTGTTTTTAAAAACACTAACCAATAAATCAAGGCAATCGGTAACATCATCAGAGACTCGATCAGTAAGCCGACAAATGAGTCTAACGGCATGGTTTTACGTAATAAGCCATAAGTACCAAAAGTGGCAGCCAGTGCTAATGAAATCATCGGTAGTGACCCAACCATAAAGAGTTGAATCATCACACCTATAAAGGCGAGTCCAACGGCAAATAGCTGCCAAGGTCGCAAGCGTTCACCTAGAAATATAACCCCTAACGCCACACTGAAAAGTGGATTAATGTAATAGCCTAGGCTGGCATCAAGTAAATGGCCATTATTAACCGCCCAAATAAACATAAACCAATTCATGGCAAGCAGTGTCGCTGAAATGGTTAATCGCATGACTATTTTGGGCTGAGTAATAGTGGCAATAAAATTGCGCGATCTTTTGGTCAGCAGCACGACTAAGATTAATAAAACAGTTGACCAAACCACGCGATGTACTAAAATTTCATCGGCGTTAATATGGTCTATTAGTTTAAAATATAGTGGCGCGATACCCCACATAGTATAGGCACTAACGGCACTAATAATACCGCCACGTAAGGCGGTTTTTTCAGATATTGGCATGGAGTAAGTTATGAGTTAAGGTTGGTGAGATAATGACCATAATAGCATTATTGGGCTAAACAACCCATGTTAATACTCATGATGGCTGCTTTTATCCCACCATATAAGTGCCCGTGCCAAAGGCAATATGGTCACCTTTCTCGTTATGCATCTCCATGCGGGCAACTGCCACCTTACTGCCACTACGAATGATTTTCGCTGTCGCAATAAATTTTTCTCCCCGTCCGGGTCTTAAAAAATCGGTCCGTAAATCAATAGTGCTCAAACGACTTAAGCTTTGTGTAATTATTTCGGGTGATAATTCAGCTAACTGAGTGAGGATATTGGCGGCAGCAACAACGCTACCGGCCAGATCAAGCGCTGAAGCCGTAACGCCGCCATGCAGTATTTTTTGTTCCGGATTACCAATTAGCTTGTCGTCCCAGACAATACTAACAACTGACTCTTGGCTATTAAATTGGGTGATTTCTAAGCCCAATAGCTTGTTAAATGGCATGGCTTGGTTCCAATATTGAGCAAGCTGCATAAACGTCTCTTCATGTGTCATAAAGTTTCCTTTTGGTCCGATGAGATAAAAGAATAACAATAATTATGCTGATATTGAAAATAAATCTCCGCACAAAGCTGTTACTACGTTAAAATGTCGGTCGATTTCACCCAATGAAGACTGTCTGTTGCAAGCCACTTCCCCTACAACATTAACTGAAGCTCTTAAACATCATTTTGGTTATCAGAGCTTCCGTGCCGGCCAAGAAGACATTATTAATTATGCACTTCAGGGCCGTGACAGCTTAGTATTAATGCCCACCGGTGGCGGCAAATCAATGTGCTATCAGCTGCCAGCAACCTTAATGCCGGGTATCACTATTGTTGTTTCCCCCTTAATTGCATTAATGAAAGATCAAGTTGATGGCCTAGTTAACCAAGGGATATCAGCGGCTTATGTAAATTCCTCACTCGACAATGAGACCATTAACGATATATTTAGACGTTTAGGTCAAGGTGAAATAAAGCTACTTTATGTTGCCCCTGAACGGCTAAAAAATTATTATTTTATTCAAGGTTTATCACAACTCAACATAAGTTTATTTGCGATTGATGAAGCTCATTGTATATCGCAATGGGGACATGATTTTCGCCCCGCGTACACACAATTGCATCTGCTAAAGCAAAACTTTCCGCATGTGCCTGTGATGGCGTTAACCGCAACAGCGGATGTGACAACACGCCGAGATATTTTACAACAATTGGCTTTGCATGATCCCTACATTCACCTTGATAGTTTTGACCGACCTAATATTCGTTTTACCTTGGCAGATAAATATCAAGGTGAGCAACAAGTTATGGGTTATATCAACAAGCGTAAAGACGAATGTGGCATCATTTATTGCAATAGCCGTTGGCAAGTTGAAAAACTAGCGAAAAATTTAGCACAAACGGGCATTAATTGTGCGGCTTACCATGCCGGATTAGAGTCTGACATTCGTAATATTATTCAAGATAAATTCGCCAAAGATGATATTCAGATAGTGGTAGCAACAGTGGCTTTTGGGCTTGGCATTAATAAATCCAACGTCCGTTTTGTTATTCACTTTGAGCCCCCAAGAACAGTAGAGTCATACTATCAAGAAATAGGTCGTGCAGGGCGTGATGGCTTACCCGCAGAGGCGCTTTTTCTTTATGATGAAAAAGATGTTGAACGTATTAGCAAACGTATTGCAGAAGGTGAAAATGAACAACGCGTTAACGTTGAATTACAGCGTTTTCAAGCCATGCGAGGTTTTATTGATGCGCAAACCTGTCGGCGTAGAGTGGTATTAAACTACTTTGCCGAGTTTACTGAAAAAAGTTGCGGTAACTGTGATATTTGCTTGGATCCTCCGAGTCAATTTGACGCGACAAAAGCGGCACAAATGGTGCTTTCTTGTGTCTATAGAATTGAAGGCAATGGTGATATTGAGCATGTGGTGGCAGTTTTACGGGCTGAACTTAATGATAAAATTATTGCCTTGGGTCATGACAAAGTATCAACTTTTGGTATTGGCAGCGACAAAACGCCCAGCTATTGGTTTTCAATCGTACGGCAATTGATTCATTTAGGCTATTTACAACAAGATATCGCTGCTCAGTCGAACTTATGTCTAACACAAGCGTCCGGTGGGGTTTTAAAAGGACAACAGCCGCTGATGTTGGCCACGCCTCGTTTACAAAAAGCGAGCTATTGGCAAGGCAATAAACGCGATAAAGTCTACGATAGAGCCTTATTTGCTAAGCTAAGATCATTGCGTAAAGAAATAGCGAGTCTTGAAGACATAGCGCCGTTTATTGTCTTTAACGATGCCACATTAGCTGAATTGGCCAGAGTAAAACCTTTAACGTCAAGACAAATGCTTAATGTCAGTGGTATAGGTGACACTAAGCTTGCACGCTATGGTGAACCGTTTCTCTCTTTGATTAAACAGCACCAAAACTAAAACCTAAGCGAGAACAAGCGGCGAGAAAAGGCAGACACAAAAAAAGCGCCTAATAGCGCTTTTTTAACCTCAAAAATTAAGCTTATTTAAGGCTTGAGTAGTATGCTGAAATGTTAGCAATATCGTCGTCAGATAATGCCATCGCCATAGGGCCCATTACTGCGTTTTTACGTTGGCCTGATCTAAAGTTTTTTAATTGCTGAGCTAGGTAAGCTTCTTTTTGGCCGGCAAGGTTCGGATACATTGGAATAGCGGAAATACCCGCAGCACCATGACAAGCTGAACACATGGCAGTTTTTGCTTTGCCCGCAGCTGCGTCACCAGCGAATGCAGGTGAAGCCATCATAACAGTAGCAGCAATGGCTAAAGTAAATTTTTTCATAAATATTATCTCTCTTTGGTCAATAATTTTTAAAGGATCCTCAGTTGATTATATGTAAAAAGTATACTGTTGTCGTGGCTTTTTTTACGATCGTATCAGGATGAAAGTTTATCTAATATTTTGTGGCGCTAAGACAAGTTTTAAGCAACTGATTACGGTTAACTTAACTAAACTTAAACTAAGAAGAAAATGGTATGCAGATAAAAAATAATATAGAAATCATCAATGTTGAGGAAATAAATCCGAGTACTTTACAGCTTAGTTTTAATCTTGAATGGACAATGGATGATAAAACAGCCGTTATTGATCATGTTTTACTCAGTGTGTCGGCAACAGTGTTGGAGGTTTTACAAGGTGCAGACCTGTATTGTTTAAGAATAAAATATAGTAACTATGAGTTTTTACTCAACTTTGAAGAGTACAGTCATGCATGTTGGCTCGAGTGTATTACAGCGCAAGACCGCACTGGACTGCAGGAAATTAAGCTGCTGTTGTCATCAGGATCTTAGTAGACTTTCAATCGATATTATTTAATCACAGCATGATAGTAATTTAAAAATATAGGGTTAAAAATTAATGGAAAAAATCCTCATCAGTAGCTGCTTTTTAGGCAATAAAGTCAGATATGATGGTGGAGATAATTTATTAACTCACACCACGCTGACAGCTTGGAAAAAAGAGCAACGCTTGGTGGTTATTTGTCCGGAGTTAGCTGGCGGATTAACTACACCAAGAGCGCCCGCTGAGATTCGCATTATTGGCGAAAAAATAATCGTGAAAACTATTATGGGTCATGATGTCAGCCATGCTTTTGAACAAGGTGCTAATCAGGCGTTATTGCTCTGCCAAAAACATAATATTCGTTATGCACTATTAAAAGAATCTAGTCCGTCATGTGGCAGTTCCAGTATTTACAATGGCCAGTTCAATCAACAGAAGATACCGGGGCAAGGTGTTACCACTACTATCTTAAGAGCAAACGGCATAAAAGTATTTTCAGAGAAAAACCTCGCCGAACTCATTAGCGAGCTAACACTGAGTTAACTATTGGCGATACTAACGAAATTAGTTCGGCGATTAGCCTGCTGGTTAATCAGTGCACGGGTCTGGTTAATGATGTTATGAGCACTCGTGGCGACATTATAATCACTGACCCCCATACTGAGGGTTATTTGTGGCAAACGAGTACCTGATTTACTGCTGATAAATCTTAGCTTCTCTACACTTTGTCGAATTTTTTCAGCAATTTCGCCCGCCATGCTGCGTTCAACATCCGGCAGTAGGATCAAAAACTCATCGCCAGCCGATCTTATCGGTAAGCCACTTTCATCGACGTAACTGCTAATTTTATTAGCTATTTTTGTTAATAACACGTCACTGATCAGTGGCCCCAAACTTTCATTCATCTGAGAAAATTGATCGATATTAATGACTATCGCCGCCACCTGCTGATCAGGATCAGCAGAGCACCAAAGCTCTAAATGCTTTGCCATAGCTTTACGATTATATAATCTAGTTAAAGGGTCTAAATAAATTTCTTTTTTTACATCTTCTAATTCTGAGCGCAATGCCTCAGTTGACTGTTTTGAGACCAGTAATTGCTCAACAATTTTTTCTTGTGCAAGTTTGAACTCTTGAGTTGTTTGGCGGATTTTTTTAATCGCAATAAATATTTCGTCTTTATCCGTCGAGTTTAAACGCACCATATTATCATCTAATTGAGTCACTAATCGTTTTGTGCAAGAGGAAGACTGTTGACTATTGGCTTGTAAATCGATTAATACTTCATCAAGATCGTCAATTAACTCACCTCGAAAGGCACTTTGCACTAAAATATATTGGCTATATATTTGTTCTAAAAAGAAGTTATCAAGCTTTTTAACCGCGGCTAATTGTTTTTCAATGGCGGCATTAAGTGCTTTTGAATGTTTATTGAGGTAGCCGTAACTCACCGCGTAATTAATTGGCGTCGCTGCTATATGCCATAGCTGCAATTGCTTGATGGCGGCGTGCATTTTTTTTTCGGCTGTTACTATAGAATCATGGTACTTCATTATTCCAACCTTTGATCTACGGCATTCGCTAATAATAGCTGGAAAGCTATTCTGTAATAATTTTAGTGAAAATACCACAATAAAAAGTATTAAAAACAACAATAAAGCTAATTATACTGGTTTATTGTTCACTTAACTCGCAGCAGGTAAGCTATTAAAGGCTTATTTATAACTTAACTCTTTTGGTAATAAAGCGCTAGCCTTGTCTTTGTTCTATCTTAGCCGTCTATCGTGTTGTTTTTAATATAGTATTGCCTGCACAGATGTGTTTAATCAGCAACAATAATCTGTGCAACTCAGCCTTTGTCAACTGACACAAACAGCTATCTTGAGATGTTGTCGCAAGCCGTTAAGTTTTGTATATAAGCACAACAAGAAAATTATCCTGTCAGAGAAAACTTTTCTTTATAAATACTTATCTTTTGTTATGGTATTTAGTTATTGAGTTTCCTGTGTAAATTAATCTTTGAGATCTTGTCATGAAAGTATTTTCAATCACCCTATTTGTATTTTTTTTTGTTATGGCGTGTCAGTCACCCAAGCTTCAAGTGAGCTTAGTGAACCATGATCTTGCAGAGATCATTAAAGACTATCAGCGCTTTAATGATCTGCAAAGCCCATTTAATCAAGATATTGCTGGCGAAACTAACCGCCAATTACCTGATTTATCACCCGACACCCTTAAGCAGCAGCATCAAGCGTTACTTGCTATTGATCAACGTTTAGCGCAGGTTGCCGTTCAAGGTCTTCAGCAAGATGAGGTCATTAATCATGCGGTGTTGTCCTATACCATTAAAAATCAATTGGATAGTTATACCAACAAAGAACATTACATGCCGCTAACAGCGGAGTCAGGCTTTCATGTTTGGATCAGCCGTATAAAAAGCCAAGTAAGTTTTAAAACTGAACAAGATTATCGTGACTACCTCACTCGACTAGGCGCTTTAGCAAAATATTTTTCTCAGCAAATGTACTGGATGGATAAAGGCATTGAAGCGGGTATCACCCAACCTAAAATAGTCTTACAAGGTTTTGAAGAATCGATTCAAGCTTTTATAAAAACAGATGCGACATTAAGCAGCTATTATCAGCCATTTTTAACCCTACCGGCGTATTTCCCCCCAGCACTTAAATTGGAACTGCAAGCACAGGCCGCCGACATTATTTTAGGCAGTGTTATGCCAAGCTATCAAAAGTACTATGATTATATGGTGCAACATTACCAACCCAATGCGAGAAGCAATATTGCCGCTAGCTCTTTACCTAATGGCGAAAATTATTATCTAAATCGGTTACAGCATTACACTACTTTGCCGCTTTCCGTTGATGAAGTGCATAACACAGGTTTAGCCGAGGTGAAGCGGATCAGAGGCGAGATGGACAATATTATTCAGCAATTAAACTTTACCGGCAGCTTTGCTGATTTTGTCCATTTTTTGCGTACCGATAAACAATTTTATGCCACAAGCCCAGAAGGCTTGTTAAAAGAAGCTTCATTTATAGCGAAAAAAATGGATGCTCAATTACCTAAATTATTTAAAACCTTACCGCGCACACCTTACGGCGTTATTGAGGTGCCCGCTAACATTGCCCCTAAATACACCACGGGACGATACTCTGGACCATCACGAGATGATCAGGCCGGTAACTATTGGGTCAACACTTATCGCTTAGACCGTCGACCCTTATATGTTTTAGAGGCGTTAACCTTACATGAAGCGGTCCCCGGTCATCATCTACAAGGCTCCATTGCCCGAGAAATGCAAAATGTGCCTAAATTTAGAAATAATACTTATATCTCAGCGTTTGGCGAAGGTTGGGGGCTTTATTCTGAGTATTTGGGCCTAGAAGTGGGCTTTTATAAAAGCCCTTATAGTAACTTTGGCCGATTAACTTATGAAATGTGGCGAGCTTGTCGACTGGTGGTTGATACGGGCATGCATGCGAAGGGTTGGAGCCGCGAGCGAGCGATGAACTATTTAGCGAATAACACGGCATTATCACTGCACAACGTTAAAACTGAAATTGACCGCTATATTTCTTGGCCGGGCCAAGCCTTGTCTTATAAAATGGGTGAATTAACCATTAAAAAGCTTCGTAAAATGGCTGAGCAAGCCTTAGGTCAAGACTTTGATTTGAGAGAGTTTCATGATCAAGTGTTGAAAAATGGCTCGATGCCCTTATCCATGTTAGAAAATGTGATGATTGCATATGTTGCCAACAAAAAGGCTAAACAGCAGGAAGAGCTATCAAGCGTAAATTAATCCGCAACAAAAGATAACATAGCAGACACAGTTTCTAGAGATTGTGATGACGAAGTGATAGTTTAAGATAAGCTATGCTTGTATCTACATTGGGCCGTTTCGGCGCTTTTATTCGTCATTTCTCGTCTCGGATTTTTACTGGCTTTGTGCTTATTTTGAGCTTTATAACGTCAAGTGCGATTATAGCTAAGCTACTTTATTTGATATTCAGACAAGCTAGGAAGGTTTTTATAGGCGCCAGTATTATGCCCATTTCATTAAGTGATTAGCCAAGCGAATAAAGCGACAAGCCGAGCACAAAATTGCCACAAAGCTAGGCTTGCATTTGAACTATGACATGGTATAAATTTTAACCTTGAAAGATAAACAGTCTCTCACCCAGAATAGGAAGTCAAGGTTCAATGAAACGAATGCTGTTGGGTATTTTAATAAATTTTTGCCTTTTGCTTACGGCTCAAGCCGACTCAATAAGCAAGGATAAAAACTATCGGCAATTGCTTGATGCTTATTATCTGCAAGATAAAGAGGTATTGATTAGTCAAGATGTGGCTGACGTTGCACAAGCCGTGGTAAATAACCCAGATCAATACAGTCATAATAGGGTTGCCAAGGCATTTTCCTTGTTGTCAGATGTTGCCTTTAATCGCGGTGACTTGTCAGTAGCATTGCAATTTGCCCAATATGGTAGCGAAACAGAGCCGACTGATGTCGATTTACAATTAGACTTATTATTGAAAATTGCCCGTGGTTATTATGCTCAAGGCAAATATATTCAGTTAAGAGAAACCTCACAAACAGCGGCATGGTTGGCTGATCAAGCCAGTAATATGAATTATCATTTGCAGGCACTGGCTTATTCAGTGGTGGCTTATGCCTTAAATGATGACTACGCTTTGGCAGTAAAAGCGTTAACTAAAGTGGAAAGTATACTGAGCCAGCACCAGCAAAGTGTTGACCAGATCACCCTCTTAGAAATTATTGCTGAAGCGCATTTTTATTTATCAGAATATAACAACGCGGTAGAATTGCTTAATCACGTATTACAATTACGTACAACTATGTCAAGAACAGCAGGTATTGCCCGCAGCTATCATTTAGTGGCGAATGCCTATTACCAATTACAGCAATATGATGACGCTTATAATGCTTTTTGGCAGTCGCTACAATTTGCCAAGCAGTATAATTTACCTATTCGCGCCGCCTATGCAGAACTTGGTTTAGGGCAAGTGCTGTATCAACAGCAGCAGTTTACGTTGGCAGAAGTGCGCTTGCTAAATGCCCACGCAGTTTTTAATCAGCATAACTTAGTACGGTTTAATTTATCGGCGAAAATTGCTTTAGTAAGAGTGCTGTATGCTTTAGATAAGCCTACAGAAGCTGATACTATGCTGCTCTCTGCTCAGTCTTTAGCCGAAAATGTCGTCTTGTCGCCGCAACAAATAGTTTTGTTTTTATTGCTCACAGACTACTACAGCGAACAAAAGCTATTTGAGCAGGCAATCGAGACACAAAAGCATTATCTCACCCTGTATCAAGCATTGTATCCAAATGTCAGTGTAAAAAATTCATTAGCGGCCATCGCTACATCGGCCAGTAATAAAGCCAAAAAATTAGCCTTGAATTTAGCGGAACAAAGCCAACTGAGTTTAGCGTTTAGTGAGAAGTATCATCGCCAACAGCTATGGATTATATTGCTTGCTAGCATGCTAAGTTGTAGCTTACTTTTTATTATTTATTGCTTTTTTCAAGCGTATCGCAAACAGCTTAATCATAATTACGATGAAATAGAGTTGCCCCAAACTCATTTAACCCAAGCGGTGCAAACTAAACGTTGGTATCAACAGCAATATAAAATGGCAAGAAAGTATCAATATAATATTTCAGTCGCCTATTTAAAAGTTGAAAACTGGCAAGAGCTCAGTTTTCGCTTTAACCGTAAAGTGTTGGCTGATGTTAGCCAGGTACTGGCCACTATTATTAACGAAAATCTTGATGCAGAAGACTATGCGGGTGTTATTAGTGATGGGGAATACTTGTTTTTGTGTCCACATCAAACGCCGGAGCAAGTACTGATTAAATTTACCCGTATAAAGCAGGCAATAAAAACCCGGTTTTTTGCTAACTTAGGCGATTATTCCGTTAACGTTATTTTTTCAATTGCAGCACCCAGTATTCAGGATATTGATCCCTATGTTTTTCTTTCTCGATTGAGTGAGTGTGCTGATATTGAAAAATAGCAGGATAGGAATGATACTTGCTGGCGGTAGAAGTTAATTTAATAAATGCTATTAGCAGATCATTACGCATTTATTTTTAATCCCAACAAAAAAGCCACTTTTAAGAGCCGCTATTGGATATTTGGATAACGGTTTGAACTAGGCTCTAATGACAATACTGGGCAAGGTACTAATTTCACCATCATCAGCAATCGTTGCGGCATTATTATCACATAACAAAATGGCGATATTGCCAGATTTACTATGACGAATAAAAGATAGGTCATAGCCAAATTGTGCCAGACTATTGGTGGCAAATTTTTGTGCCAGCGACAATTTATCCCACAAGTTTGATTGCTGCGGCGTATATTGACGTCTTTCTAGTAATGCTTCTCGTTCAAAAACTGCGTGCACAATAGCCTCTTTTTTTACATTCTTACGATACATTGTTGCGATACATTACTACGACATAATATTATAAATATCATGTCTCTATTGATAAAAACATAGCTTAGATGATAACAACATAGCTGAGATTTTTGTCAATATCAATAGTTAAGTTGTTACTACTTGCTAACCATTTTGTTAATGGCCTGAGATGATTTATTACTAATATTGTTTCAAAAGTGCGGGTTTAAAAATTTAGTACGTTATGTTTAAAGCTATAGCAGGTTATAATGCTTTTAATTGGTCACGATTAATTAGAGTTATATTTTTATGAGTCAGGTATTAAAAGATCTTTCTACGTTGTTGAAACTAGAAGTAATAGAGCAAGGTATTTATCGCGGTGAAAGCCAGGATTTAGGCTTTAAAGCCTTATTTGGTGGCCAAGTGATGGGGCAAGCATTGTCAGCAGCACAAGAGACTGTGGCAGTAACTCATAATGTGCACTCATTCCATTCCTATTTTTTAAGACCGGGCGATGCCACTAAACCTGTGGTTTACCAAGTAGAAAATATTCGTGATGGCCGCAGTTTTAGCACTCGACGTGTCAACGCTATTCAAAATGGTCAGGCTATTTTTTACATGACCGCCTCATTTCAACAGCATGAGCAGGGTTTTGATCACCAAGATGTTATGCCACTGGTGCCGGGTCCTGAAGAGTTAAAGTCATATACAGATTTTATTTTCGACCATCAAGCGTCTATTCCAGAAGAAATCCGTGGTAAATTTTTATCTGAAAAACCGATCGAAACAAGACCAGTGGAGCAGTATAACTGGCTAAAACCAGAAAGAACGGACGCTAAGTGTCATATGTGGATAAAGTCTAATGGTAACTTACCTGATGATCTTCGTATCCATACCTATTTATTAGCTTATTCTTCAGACTTTTCTTTTTTGCCAACGGCTTTATTTCCACATGGTGTAAGCTACTGGCAGCCAAATTTTCAACTGGCCACGATAGATCACTCCATGTGGTTTCACCGCCCATTTCGTATAGATGAATGGCTACTTTACTGTATTGATAGCCCGTCAGCGAGTAGTGGCCGTGGCCTAGTAAGAGGACAAATATTTAACCGTGCAGGTTTATTAGTTGCCTCAACTATGCAAGAAGGCGTTATGCGTCAGCGTTAGCCTTGGCGTTATGCGTTAGCTTTAGCATTTTGCCAGTCGTAGCCACTGGGGTGTTGAAACACTCTTAAATCAAAAAGTGGCGCGGCAGCATATAAATGGTCGAATATATCTGCTTGTATCGCTTCATAATTAACCCAATCTTGATCGCTACTGAAAAAGTATAACTCCAGCGGCAAGCCAACCTCTGTTGCGTGTAGTTGCCTGACCATACAGGTCATCTCATGATGCACCTTAGGATGTTGTTTTAAATAAGCGTTGATGTAAGCTCGAAAGGTGCCAATATTGGTTAACTGTCGAGTGTTTATTATGGCGGCAGTATTGGCATTACCTGTGACTTCTTGTGCCGCTTGTTGGCGAATTTCAGTTTGCTTGTCAGCAAGGTAGCCCGCAATTAGTTGAACTGACTTTAACGTTTCAAGCTGTTCTGAGTTATAAAATTTAATACTACTAAGATCAATAACAATAGCGCGTTTAATTCTTCTACCGCCTGAATTTAGCATACCGCGCCAGTTTTTAAATGAGTCGCTAGTTAATGCATAAGTAGGCACTGTTGTAACGGTATTATCAAAATTCTTCACTTTTACTGTGTTTAACCCTATCTCAATAACATCGCCATCAGCGCCATATTTGGGTAACTCAATCCAATCGCCCGGGGCGACCATTTTGTTAGCTGAAATTTGAATACTCGCCACTAAACCTTTAATCGTATCTTGAAATACTAAAATTAACACCGCAGTTAACGCACCTAAACCACTGAGTAAGTAGAGTGGTGAACGGTCTAATAGTAGCGAAGTTGCCAGTATTGTTGCCACTAAATACACCACAAGTTTAATCACTTGCAAGGTTGAGTTTAATGGTAAATAGCGTTCGCTAGCTTTTTGTTGATAAAGACTATTGATCACATTGAGTAATGCACTAATGCTGCGCGCAACCTGAAAGCAAATGCCAACTTTTGCAAATACCATGAGAACAACGGCAAGCAAAGACTCTGCCTCTAAGAAAAATGGCGTCAGTAATAACAATAAGACAAAAGGCACCAGCAAGGAGATACGTGAAAATACTTGATGATCAAATAAGTGATCATCCCAAGTATTTTTTGATGTGCTAATTAATTTATGAATAACCGCAAGTACATAGTTTTTCGCAATATAAAAACTAACACTGCAGAATAGTAAAATTAACAAACAACCAATAACAACACTACTTAAGGTTATGTATGGCGCCTGAATACCTTGTTCAGTTAACCATGAGGTGATTATAACCTGCATTACATATCCTTCTTAGCTTGTGCTTCAAGTTGGAGCATTTTTTTATCTTTATCAAGCCAAAGTTGGTTAACCCACTTTTGAAACTGAATTTTATAAGCCCGATCATTAACATAATCCCCCTTGAGTGACTCATCAATATCTTGAGTTTCAATGGCAATATTTATCTGTTTAATTTTTCCTGACAAAAAATCAAACAATTTTGGTGTGCCATCAGGATAGTAAATAGTGACGTTAACCACTTTACTTAGATTACCTTTCATTGCTTGCAGGACAAAACCAATACCGCCCGCTTTTGGTTTTAATAGTCGTTGAAAAGGCGAGTGCTGTTGTTGATGTTTCTCTGCTGTAAAGCGTGTGCCTTCTATAAAATTCATCACACTCACGGGTTTGTGTTTAAATTTTTCACAAGCCTTTTTTGTCGTGTCGATATCCTTACCTATTAGGTGCGGGTTTTTCTTTAAAAAATGTTGGCTATAACGTTTCATAAAAGGAAAATCGAGCGCCCACCAAGCCAAGCCCAGCAAAGGGACATAAATTAACTCTTTCTTTAAAAAAAACTTTAAGAAGGGTATTTTACCGTGTAAAACGCGTTGTAATACTAGGATATCAATCCAGCTCTGATGATTACTAATCACCAGGTACCAGTCTTTCATTTTTAACTTTTCTAAACCCGTGACATTTATTTTTGTTTTGGTGAATACTTTTTGAATAAAGGTATTGCAGAGCACCCAATTGCTCGCCAACTGATCCAGTAAATAACTGAAGAATTTTTGCCATTGACTCAAGGGCACTAATGCCTTTAGTAGCGAGCATATAAGTATGGGTATAAGCCAGAGTATAGTGTTGGCAATATACAAAATAACAGAGATACAGCCAATAACTGGGCCAGGTAAAAAATGTAACATATAAAAAACCAAAACTTTCAAGATGATAATTACTGCTTATAATCTTAATGGGTTTTAGTCTTATTTTCAGTAAAAATCGTTAAAAACTTATGTGATAGGCGACAAAAAACTTAGGTTGGCTTTATTTGTCGTGCAGCTTGAAATGGTAATGAAAGCTAAAAAAATGATATTTGTCATTAGTTTTTCAACGTAAGGTTGACGCTAGCTTCAATACTCCTTGGTGTTAGCATAGAACAAGCTAGTTGGCTAAAAACGCATCATAAATTTATTACTACGGGTTTTTTCCGAGTAAATGACAATTTTAACATAGCAAAATAATGGTTTAAGAGAGCTAATGCTATAAAGCATGAGAAAATAGCAGATATAGATATAAATTAATTGCATATCAACTACTTTTCAAGGCAAGCTAAGCAAATACAAAATAGGGGGTTATCATGAAGTTTAAACGTGTGGTGATAAAGGTTGGCAGTGCTTTAGTGGCTCCAGATGCCAATGGCTGTAGCGGTAAATATATCCTTGGTATTGCTCGCTTTATTACTCAATGCCAGCAAGCAGGTAAAGAAGTTATTTTGGTTTCATCTGGCAGTGTTGCCGCGGGCAGAAGTTTGATTGTGCACGGCTCTCCCAACCCCTCAATTCCTACTAAACAGGCAATGGCTGCTGTTGGACAAATGAAAATGATGGCAAATTGGCAACGTTTTTTTGATGTGCCATGCAGTCAGCTCTTGATAACTCATGGCGATTTAAAAGATCGCCAACGTTATATTAATATTAAAAACACCTTAAGAATATTACTAGCCAATGGCATTATTCCTATTGTTAACGAAAACGATACCGTGGCCACAGAAGAGTTAAAAGTCGGTGATAATGATAACTTAGCGGCATTAGTTGCCTTAGTCAGTGAAGCAGACAGTTTATTTATTTTAAGTGATGTTGATGGTGTTTTTGAAGCAGATCCCCGCTTAAATCCACAAGCTAAATTAATTCCTGTTATCGCCAAAATTGACGAGGCAGTTTATGCCATGGCTGGCGCCACCAACAATCCTTTGGCTACCGGCGGCATGAAAACAAAAATTCAAGCGGCAGAAAAAGCGGTAGAAAATGGTATTGACACTTATATCTTAAACGGCAGTCGTGGCGAAGTATTTGAACAAATTTTACGTGGTGATAACCCAGGTACGCACTTTATCGCTCAACAAGGTGCAACACGGGCCCGTAAACATTGGTTGAAGCACACCTTAAAAAGTAATGGCAAGGTGTTATTAGACGCTGGCGCTGTCAGTGCGTTAACCAAGCAAGGAGCCTCTTTGTTACCATCCGGAGTGGCTGAGGTTAGCGGCGACTTTCAAGCCGGCGACTGTATTGATATTTATGATGCTAAAAATGCTCAACAGATCGCCAAAGGTATCAGCCAATATAATGCGCGAGATTTACAGCGAATTAAAGGCAGTAAAAGTGACAATATTGCGGCTTTGCTTGGTTGTTGTCCCAGTAAGGTGGTTATTCACCGTGACGATATGGTGGTGTTAAGCGCAGAACAATAGGATATTTTAGGTGAGATCAAAATAAGGGTCAAAGACCCTTATTTAATCGTTATTCGCTTTTAACTGCTAATGCATATTACTCAGCAATATACGAACAGCAATAGTCGGTTAATTCACTTACTTTAACATCAAAGGATGCATTGGCAGGCACATTGAAGGCTTGATTGGCGGTAATGGTTTGCCACGTATCACTGCCTGGCAATAGTACACTAAGCGTACCTTGTTGAATTTCCATTAGTTCTTTTTCTGCAGTGGCAAAAGTATATTCACCCGGCATCATAATGCCTAAGGTTTTAGTCGAGCCATCTGCAAAAGTGACTTTTCTGCTCGTCACTTGGCCATCAAAATAAATACTGGCCACTGATGAAATACTGACGTTATTAAATTGTGTCATTAATCTTCCCTTTTATTCTTACTAAAACAGCACGTTCGCGCTGGATAAAAAAAGCGGTGTTGCCAATTGTGCCAACACCGCTGGTAATAAATACGTTAACTATTAACTATTCGCTTCAACTATTCGCTTCATATCAGTCATGTAGCCGCGTAATTCTTTACCAATAGCTTCTACACCATGGCTGCGAATAGCGTCGTTAACTTCGATTAAACGCGCGTTATCAACACCATTAGAGCTAGATTTTAAACCTTCACCCAATTCTTCTAAGCTTAATTTGCTCGCAAAGCCTTCCAATAAAGGTACAGCAGCGTGCGAGAATAGGTAGTTACCGTACTCTGCCGTATCAGAAATAACCACGTTCATTTCGTATAACATGTTGCGGGCGATAGTGTTAGCAATTAACGGCGTTTCATGTAGCGACTCGTAGTATGCAGAAGCATTGATAATGCCTGAGTCAACCATAGCATCAAAGGCTAATTCAACACCCGCTTTTACCATAGCGACAACGAAAATACCTTTGTCGTAATATTCTTGCTCAGAAATTTCAGTATCACATGTGGGTGCTTTTTCAAAAGACGTTTCAGCGGTTTCTTCACGCCATTTTAATAGGTTAGCATCACCGTTGTCCCAGTCTGCCATCATACCGGCAGAGAAACGACCTTCGATGATGTCATCCATATGCTTTTGGAATAAAGGACGTAAAATCTCTTTTAATTCTAACGACATATCAAAGGCTTTAATTTTAGCTGGGTTAGATAAACGGTCCATCATGTTAGTAATGCCGCCATACTTTAAGCCTTCAGTAACCCCTTCGATGCCGTATTGTAATAATTTACGTGCATAACCTGCTTCAACACCCTGAGCCAACAATTGCTTGTGACCTAAAATAGCGGCTGTTTGCAACATACCACATAGGATAGTTTGTTCGCCCATCAGATCTGATTTAACTTCTGCAATGAATGAAGAGGCTAAAACACCGGCGCGATCGCCACCCGTTGCTGAAGCATAGGCTTTTGCGATAGCCCAACCATTACCTTGAGGATCGTTCTCAGGATGAACAGCGATAAGTGTTGGCACACCAAAACCACGTTTGTATTCTTCACGCACTTCAGTACCAGGACATTTAGGGGCAACCATCACCACAGTAATGTCAGAGCGAATCTGCATGCCTTCTTCAACAATGTTGAAACCGTGAGAGTAAGCTAAAGAAGAACCTTCTTTCATCAGTGGCATAACGGCACTAACCGCTGACGTATGTTGCTTATCTGGTGTAAGATTTAACACTAAATCGGCTTGTGGAATTAATTCTTGATAAGTGCCTACAGTAAAACCATTGTCGCTTGCCCACTGATAAGATTGACGTTTTTCTGCAATGGCAGCATCACGTAAGGCATAAGAGATGTTTAAACCGGAGTCGCGCATATTCAGGCCTTGGTTAAGGCCTTGAGCGCCACAACCAACAATAACAATATTCCAATCTTTAATGAAATTACAACCATCACTAAACTCTTCACGATTCATGAAGCGACATTTACCTAACTGTGCTAGTTTTTCGCGTAAACTCAATGTATTGAAATAATTAGCCATTTTGCTCTCCTGTACTTGGTTATTGACCAAGAAAATTAGTTAAGTGGTCAATTTGTTGACCTTAGCGCTATCATAGCGAAAATATATCGTTGCTTAAAATGATATATTTGCATTGCAGTGTTGCAATATTTGCAATACAGTTTCTCAACGCTATTTACCTTTAAGGATTTTTGTGGAATTAAAGTCATTGCGGATGTTTGTTGATTTAGCGAAATCATTACATTTTGGCAAAACCGCTGAACTTCATCACGTCAGCCCTTCAACATTAAGCCGAGTAGTCCAGCGCTTAGAGCTTGAACTCGGCAGTGCATTATTACACCGAGATAACCGCACTGTGGTGTTAAGTGAGGCAGGGAAACAGTTTTTACAATTTGCTGAGCAACAACTTGAGCAGTGGCAGTTACTACAGCTTTCACTAAATCAAAAACAAGCAGAATTACAAGGCAAGTTGCATATTTATTGTTCTGTCACCGCCGCCTATAGTCACTTGCCACCATTACTTGAACGTTTTCGACAACAGCACCCGCTGGTTGAAATTATGCTAACAACGGGTGACGCCGCCGACGCATTAGAGCAAGTTGAAAAGCAAGCGGTTGATTTTGCCATTGCCGCTAAACCTGAGCAGCTGTCGCGCATTTTTACTTTTCACCATCTGGCAAAAATACCCTTATCAGTAATTGCGCCCACTATGGTGTGTCAAGTTCAGCAGCAAATTCAGCACGACTTTGTTTGGTCTGACATACCGATTATTTTGCCCGAGCACGGCCCAGCACGAAAACGTTTTGAATATTGGTTTCGTAAGAAACAACAAGGTAAAGCCTATATTTACGCCACGGTTTCTGGTCATGAAGCCTTGGTCAGTATGGTGGCTTTAGGGTGTGGTGTCGGTATTGTGCCAAGAGTGGTAGTAGAAAATAGTCCGGTGAAAGACCGAGTGCAATATTTAGCCGATGTCGGTGAAATTGAGCCCTTTGACCTAGGTATTTGCTGTTTAAACCAGAGCAAGGAAAAACCGCTGATTCAGGCATTTTTTGATGCGATAAAATAACATCATCATATAAAAATAAATTCAGTGATTGTATTATTGGTTTTTGATCTCGTGAGACAAATTTTATAAGGAAATAATAACAATGTTCAAGTTGAGATGTTTATGCCTAGGTTTTTTATGTTTTTTTTCACCTCTCTCTTTCTCTGGGGTCACCGAATGGATCGATTTTAAGTTAGTTGATGGCCATGTCAAAATTCCAGTCGTCGTATCAGGTATTGACGGTTACGCCATACTTGACACCGGAGCACAAATTAATAGTATTAATAGTGCCTTTATGCAAAAAAATGGCCTTGAATTTAATACAGGAACAAAAATTAAAGTGCAGGGGGTTTATGACACTGAAACCAGAAAAACTTATAATAACGTGCCGGTTAATTTACTGGGCGCAGATTTTTCGTTGGATAATGTCGTTGAGAGTTTTATCGGTCATCATAGTAATCAGTTATTGCTCGGCGCTGGTTTTTTCAGCAACTTTGTTGTGCAACTTGATTACCCCAAGAAAAAAATACGGCTAATTACCCATGACGCAATTGACATGCAAAAACTCGCCAACGTGAAAATGAAATTTGACAAATATTCACGACAACCTATTGTCAATGTGCGACTTAATAATGAGAAGTCTGTCTGGTTAGTCCTAGATACCGGTAATTCTGGAGGGCTAATGTTAAAAAGATCAACAGCCGAGCATTTTGATTGGTTGAGTAAGTTTGAGATAAAGAGTGGCATCTCTAATGGCATCAATGCTGCAGGTATTCATCAAGTATTTCGCCTGCCAGTCATCAAAATTGGCCCCTATGAATTAGAAAATGTACTCACTAGTGTGCCCGGTAAAAACCAATCCGCTAACCTTTCTTCTCAAGGTAGTCAGCTTGGCAGCCGTATAAAAGGGAAAAGCATTAAAGGATTACTGGGTTATGATGTACTTAAACATTTCATTGTTACCCTTGATTACAAAGGTGGCCATATGCACATCGTTGCACCTTAAAGATTAAAAATGCCCTGCTATAGCGCAATAGCGTCGGTTAAATGGCGTAATATTCTATCCATAGCGCGGTACGATAAGGCTTCGATTAAGTGTTTGCGTTCGATAAGCTCGAGCGCTTCCATATCGGCCAGTGTTCTAGCAATTTTTAGTATTTTATGATGTGCTCTGGTCGATAAATTGAGTTTTTCAATCGCTAATTCTAAAAATTCATTATCATCCGGAACCAGTTGGCAGAAGCTTCTAACTTCAGCACTACTGAGTTGTGCGTTTGCTTTGCCTTGGCGTAAAATTTGTTTTTGGTGACAAATGCTGACCCGTTTTTGAATAGTGCTACTCGACTCACCTTTGCCATCATCGTTCGCCCACATGCCTCGCGGTAACCTAGTGACTTCAATTTGAATATCAATACGATCTAAAAATGGCCCAGAAAGTCGATTGAGGTAACGTAAAACCTGCTCTGGTGTACTGCGCTTGTCATTGTAAAATCCGGTTGGGCTTGGGTTCATAGCCGCGACGAGTTGAAACTGTGCGGGGAAAGTTTGTTTAACCAATGCACGTGAAATGGTGACTTCGCCAGATTCCATCGGTTCGCGTAACACGTCGAGTACTTTGCGCTCAAATTCAGGTAATTCGTCGAGAAAGAGTACGCCGTTATGGGCTAATGATATTTCACCTGGCTGCGGATAACTGCCGCCACCAACGAGGGCAGCTGAAGATGCCGTATGATGCGGCGCGCGAAACGGCCGTGTCAACCATGACTCAGGACTTATATTTTCATGGCAAATCGATTGAATAGCGGCACTGGATAACGCCTCCTGCTCGGTCATAGGAGGTAAAATGCCAGGCAAACGACTGGCGAGCATAGTTTTCCCTGTACCAGGAGGTCCAATAAATAGTAGGTTATGACGGCCACTAGCGGCAATTTCTAGCGCTCGCTTAGCCAATGGTTGACCCACAACGTCGGCAATATCATGCACACTCTTGGTTATATAGGTTTCTAACACTCTTGTTTGCACAAGTGGCAAGCTTTGTTGTTTTAGAAAATGTGGAAAGAGTTGCTTTAAATGTGACAGGCTTAATATTTTTACTTGTTGTACCCAACTCGCTTGTTCGGCGTTTACCGTCGGTATTACCAGTGTTCGGCCACTTTCTTTGCAAGCCATTGCCATAGGTATTTCACCAATAATAGCGCGAAGCTCACCCGACAAGGCTAATTCACCAGCAAATTCATATTGGTTTAAATCTGCTTCAGGAAGCTGGGCAGCGGCGGCAAGAATACCTATGGCAATGGGCAAATCGAAGCGACCGCCCTCTTTGGGCAGATCAGCCGGCGCTAAATTTACCGTAATACGCTTAGCGGGAAATTCATAACCGCAATTAAGAATGGCGCTACGCACGCGGTCTTTGGCTTCTCTGACCGATGTTTCAGGTAAGCCAACAATATTAAAGGCTGGCAAGCCATTGGCTAAATGCACTTCTACCGTGACTAAGGGCGACTCAAGTCCAACACGAGCTCGACTGAAAACACAGGCTAAAGCCATAAAAATCCATTTTTATTTTAACGATTGCTTTTCGCAAGTGTAGCTAAATAATATCGTTTTCGCTAAAAATAAAACTACTAAATAAAACTACTAATAACGCAGAGAAAAAATGACAGTTATAACTAAGAAGATAGTTTTAACTAAAAAGCTCTAACAAAAATACTTGCGCTTGTTATTAGAGCTATGGTACTAATTTAAATAGGCTAGACATTACTAGCCTTGAAATTGATTAACTGAAGAAAATACAGATTAACATGAAACATTATAACTCAATGATTATTAACGTCCTCATCGTGGTGATTCTTAAATCGCTGCGGGGGTAATTGTTGAGCTAAAGAAAATAAAAAATCTTAAAATAACAAACCCCCCGCTCCGCAAGGACCGGGGGGTTTGTCGTTATTAAACCGCGCGTAGCGCACAAGCATTATTAACTTTTAGGAGTATACTTGTACATCACAACATAGTTACAGGGTATTATGAAAATATATCACCCGTGCATAAAATGTGATCGCATAGTAAAACAAAGACATGACAACTGAAAAAAAATTAACCGGCGCAGGCTTATTATTTAATGTGCTAGAACAGCATGGCGTTGAGCATGTTTTTGGCTATCCTGGTGGCGCAATAATGCCAATCTACGATGCGCTTTACGATAGTAAAGTGGAGCACTTTTTATGTCGACATGAGCAAGGTGCGGCATTTTCTGCCGTAGGGTATGCCAGAGCATCCGGTAAAGTGGGTGTCTGCTTTGCCACATCAGGCCCAGGCGCGACTAACTTGATCACCGGCCTGGCGGATGCCTTGGCAGATTCAATTCCTGTTGTTGCCATTACTGGACAGGTAGCCACGGCTGCTATGGGCTCTGATGCCTTTCAAGAGATTGATATTTTTGGTTTATCACTTGCCTGTACCAAGCACTCTTTTCAAGTTACCGATATTAATGATTTAGCAAAAGTGCTACACCAAGCCTTTGCTATTGCGTTAGAAGGCAGACAAGGACCGGTATTAGTTGATATTCCTAAAGATATTCAAATCACAGAAGTTAACCGCTCTTTAGATGAATTAGTCAACTTAGAAAACAAAGTGAAATTACCGCCCGCGAATGTGGGTAGTGCTATCGCCTTATTAAATCAAGCCAAGCAACCTATTCTCTATGTTGGCGGTGGTGTTGGTATGGCCAATGCTATCGACGAGTTACGCGATTTTGCTAAAATAACAGGTTTGCCGAGCGTTTCCACCCTCAAAGGTTTAGGCGCCATTGACCCTGAAGATGAAAATTACCTTGGCATGTTGGGTATGCATGGTACTAAGGCGGCGAATATCGCGGTACAAGAATGTGATTTGTTGATTGCCGTAGGAGCACGTTTTGATGATCGCGTTACCGGTAAGTTAAATGAATTTGCGCCACATGCGAAAGTGATTCATTTTGATATTGATACCTCAGAAATTAATAAACGCAGAATTGCCGATGCCTCAATATTAGGCGACTTAAAGGTTAATTTACCTGCACTCGCTATTCCATTAGCCATCAAACCTTGGCAAGCCGTCTGTCATGAAATGAATAACAACTTTGCTTGGGATTATAACCATCCAGGGGAGTCAATTTTTGCGCCTGCTGTGTTAAAAGAAATTAGCGATAAAATGCCAGAAAATAGCTGCGTAACCACAGATGTTGGACAGCATCAAATGTGGGCAGCACAACACATGGTGTTTGATGACCCCAGTAACTTTTTAACCAGTGCCGGCATGGGCACTATGGGCTTTGGTATACCCGCAGCAGTGGGTGCACAAGTGAGTCGGCCAACAGACTGTATTATTGCCGTTTCCGGTGATGGCTCTTTTATGATGAATGTGCAAGAGCTGTCAACGATTAAGCGTTTTCAATTGCCCGTTAAAATCGTACTTATTGATAATGCCAAGTTAGGCATGGTGCGCCAATGGCAAGACCTATTTTTCAATGGCCGATTAAGTGAAACTGATTTAGCCGATAACCCTGACTTTATTATGCTAGCCAATGCCTTTGATATTAAAGCAAAAATGATCACCAAAAAGTCAGAAGTAAGCGCCGCCATCGAAGAAATGCTTGAGCATGACGGACCTTACCTTTTACAAGTTAAAATTGATGCACAAGAAAATGTCTGGCCGCTTGTACCGCCGAACACCGCTAACGATAAAATGATGGAGAGTACCTAAATGAATAACTATCAATTAATGATCACAGCGGATGATAAGCAAGTGGTACTTGAACGCATTTTACAAGTGACTCGCTATCGCGGTTTTTTAATCAGTGGTATAAACGCAAAAGTTAACACGGGTACTAACATAGGCACTATTGAATTATTGGTCAGAAGCGAACGTCCGATTGAACTTTTGGTTGATCAAATTAATAAACTAATCGACATCAAAGAAGTCAAGGTAGACAATAGCGCATCATAGCAGTGCAACGCACATCGCTAGATTAAAACTAATCACAACCACTAATACAGCTTAATCAATTAAGCTTTATTAGTGGTTGGCTGATCAATACGCATAAAATTTAGGAATAAAAATGGCAAAAGTTAACGCAGAATTAATTTGGTTTAATGGAGAACTTATGCCGTGGCAAAATGCTACGGTGCATGTCATGAGCCATGCTTTACATTACGGCTCATCAGTATTTGAAGGTATTCGTGCTTATAATACCCATAAAGGCACTTGTATTTTTCGCTTAGAAGAGCATATCGACCGTTTATTTGATTCAGCAAAAATTTATCGCATGAACATCCCTTTCACGAAAGCAGAAATCATTCAAGCGTGTAAAGATGCCGTCGTAAAAAATAATTTGAAATCAGCCTACTTAAGACCCTTAGCCTTTTTAGGTGATATTGGTATGGGTCTTCGTCCACCGATTGACGCCGTAGCGGATGTTATGATTGCCGCCTTTAGCTGGGAAGCCTACTTAGGCGCTGATGCCATTGAAAATGGTGTTGAAGTGGGGGTGTCCAGTTGGAACAGACTTGCTCCTAATACTATGCCAACCGCAGCAAAAGCCGGTGGTAACTATTTGTCTTCACAGTTAATTTCTACTGAAGCCGCTCGCCATGGCTATGCCGAGGGCGTGGCTTTAGATGTTAATAACATGGTCAGTGAAGGCGCAGGGCAAAATTTATTTTTAATTCGCAAAGGAATTATTTATACCCCGCCAGGTACCGCGTCGATTTTACAAGGTTTGACCCGTGACACCGTATTCGTCCTTGCCAAGCAATTAGGCTACGAAGTGCGTGAAGAATCAATTTCTCGTGAATCTTTATACCTCGCCGATGAATTTTTCATGTGTGGCACCGCAACTGAAGTGGTTCCTGTAAAGTCAGTCGACGGTTTGCCTGTGGGTAATGGTTCGCGTGGCCCTATCACTAAAGCACTACAAGAAGCATTTTTTGGTATTTTTGATGGCAGTACCAAAGTGCCTGAAGGCTGGTTAGACAAGGTAGAGTAAAGCTCAGTTTTCAACGCTAAATAGACTCAATCTATATTTAGTGCTCGCTGATTTCGCCCCCGTAACATCTCTGTTCGGGGCTTTAGTTAGTTTGGCGATATGCCGATATTAACTTGATGTAAGTCACTTAAATGTTCAGCGTTTTTCGATTGATGAACGCTGAACAAATCCAAAAAATAATAGTTATGTTAAAAGCGCATTATCGAGTGAATTTTTAACATAATTTTTAACATTTATCGCGCTTATTAATAGCCATATATATACAGGAACTAAGGTCATGCCAAGATTAAGATCAGCAACTTCTACTCAAGGCCGAAATATGGCCGGAGCTCGGGCGCTTTGGCGCGCTACGGGGATGACAGATGGTGATTTTGGTAAACCTATTATTGCGGTCGTGAACTCTTTTACCCAATTGGTACCCGGCCATGTGCATTTGAAAGATATGGGTCATAGCGGCATGCTTTATAGCTTGCCATCACGCGATTTAATTGCCGATTCAGTGGACTACATGATCAGCGCTCACTGTGCTGATGCCATGGTCTGTATTTCAAACTGTGACCCAATGGAAGCGGGTAAAACTAAGCTCTCTGATCAAATTATCAAACTGGATTTAGTTGACGCCATGATCCAAGGCGCAGTGCGTAATCGTGAATTACTGGATGGCAATTTTAATGGTGACAACAATGACTGATGCAGAACAAGTAGAATTAGTAAAAGCCCAGGCTATACAAGGGCAAGGTTTAGACTATTTACGCAAGATATTGCTTGCGCCAGTTTATGATGTAGCGATTGAATCACCGCTAACGCCATTAACTAAATTATCAGCACGTTTAGGTAATGAAATTTTTCTTAAACGAGAAGATCAACAACCGGTACATTCTTTTAAATTACGTGGTGCTTATAACAAATTAGTCAACTTGTCTGAGCAGCAATGCTTAGACGGCGTTATTGCTGCATCTGCAGGTAATCACGCACAAGGCTTAGCATTAGCGGCGAATAAATTAGGTGTTAAAGCCACCATTGTCATGCCCATTACCACACCTGATATCAAGGTGGATAATGTACGGCGTTTTGGTGCCGATGTGCGCTTAGTGGGTAAGAACTTTAATGAGGCACAACAAGCCGCTATAGCCTATGCCCAAGCTGAAAATAAAACTGTAGTACCGCCGTTTGATGATGTTGACATTATTGCTGGTCAAGGTACGGTGGCAAAAGAGTTATTACAACAACACCCTCACACAGATGCGGTGTTTATTCCTGTCGGTGGTGGTGGTTTATTAGCAGGTATGTCAGTTTACCTAAAACAATTACAACCCCATATTAAAGTTATTGGTGTTGAGGCCGAAGATTCTGCCTGTTTAAAAGCAGCATTTGCCGCCGGCAAACCGGTTGATTTGGACCAAGTTGGCTTATTTGCTGATGGGGTTGCCGTTAAGCGTATTGGTGAGCATACCTTTGATTTAATTAAGCATTACTGTGACGATGTCATAACAGTGACGACCGATGAAATTTGTGCGTCGATAAAAGATATTTTTGAACAAACGCGAGTTATTGCAGAACCCGCTGGCGCATTATCCTTAGCAGGATTACAAAAATATTGTCACACTAGTCAAGGTAACGAGTCTTTGGTAGCGATTCTTTCTGGCGCCAATATGAACTTTCATACCTTGCGCTATATCTCAGAACGTTGTGAATTAAGTGAGCAAAAAGAAGCGGTGTTTGCGGTCAAAATACCAGAAGAAAAAGGCAGTTTTAGAAACTTTTGTAAGGCACTTGCTGGACGAGTGATCACTGAATTTAATTACCGTTATGCCGACAACGCTGAGCTAACAAACCAAGCGCAACGTGCCAATATTTTTGTTGGTGTGCGCCTAAGTGGTGAAGCTACTGACCGAAAAAATTTAATACAAAGCTTGCAGCAACAAGATTATGAATTAGCTGACTTTACGGAAAATGAATTAGCTAAACTGCATGTCAGATACATGATTGGCGGTAAAAATGAATTGTCAGCGCAAGAACGTATTTTTCGCTTTCAATTTCCTGAATATCCGGGCGCGTTAGAGAAGTTTCTCGATACTTTGGGTGAGCATTACAACATTACCTTGTTCCATTATCGTAACCACGGTGCAGCTTTTGGCCAAGTGTTAGCCGGCTTTGAAGTACAAAAAACCCAGGAAACTGATTTTTTTGCGCACTTAAAAGCGCTCGATTATGAGTGGCAAGAAGAAACTGACAACCAGGCTTATCAAGCCTTTCTTACCTGATTTTTTGTTGATGTTATTTTTGTAAAAAAAGCAGCGTAAAGCTGCTTTTTTTTAAAAGTTTTTTATAAAGTTTTTTATAATACTTAGACAAATTTAAAGCTAAAAATCTTAATAAAAAAGGAAATTTTATGTCAAACATTCAAGCCAATGTGCCTGAGTCGAGTGCCTCTTTAAGTCCAAGAATTGAAAACTTAACACCGATTACCATCAGCGAACGTATTGATGCCATGGACATTCTTAGGGGCTTGGCGCTGATTGGCATTCTGTTAATGAACATTGAGTGGTTTAACCGTGCCATTAGTAGTTTAGGCAGCCAAGACACCAGTTTAACCGGTCTAGATCATGCCATTGGCTGGCTCATTCGTTGTTTTGTTGAAGGTAAGTTTTATACCTTATTTGCTTTATTATTCGGCATGGGGTTTGCGGTGATGTTGATTAGAGCGAAAGCCGCTAAGCGACCCTTTGGCGCTTGGTTTTCGCGCCGTATGCTAGTGTTAATGGTCTTTGGTTTTCTACATATGGTGTTTTTATGGGGGGGTGATATTCTTCATGATTACGGTTTTACCGGCTTGTTACTATTGGCTTGGGTGACCTTACTTAAAAAGCCGCTATTTAAGCCCTATGATAATCCGACATCATTTTTAAAATTAGCCCTGGTGTGGCTGTCGGTGCCTATTTTACTTTCTGTAATCAGCGGTATTGGCTTTGGGTTAAGCCATAGTACTGAAGATTTAACAGCCCAATGGCATGAACAAATAAAAGTAGCTGAACGTGTTGAAGCGATAAATTTAGCCCAGACAACATCCGCTCAACAAAACAGTGAAGCGCTAACAACAACGCAAGCATTAATAGCAGCAAGCACAATACCTGATATCAAAGGAGATATTGAGTCATCAAGCTTAGCTTCAGATCCAAGCTCAAGCCCAGCGCTAGCTACAACCTCAGCGCCAGTAAAACCGACAACCGCTATCACTGACAGCGTTGAAACTGCACTGGAACTTTTTCCTCAAGCATCAATAGAACGACAGGCGCAAGAAATAGTAACTCAGCAAGCCGAAATGCAAGCAGATGAACTGAGAGAAATTAACGCTTTTACTAACGGTAGCTACTGGCAGGCAACCGCATTTCGTCTTAATTTCGCCTTATTTATGCTGACGTTTACCCTACCCTTTGCTTTTACCATGCTGCTGCCAATATTTATTTTAGGTTATTGGTTAGTGTCTAGCTCGATAATGAAACACTATCAAGAGCACGCGCTCGCTTTCAAAATTATGGCCTATCTCGGTCTTGGGTTAGGAACTGTATTGGAAGTCGCTGGCTTGTTAGTCGAACAACATCCGGTGGCGAAGCAAGTGATGTTATTACAAGTGGTCGGTGAAACATTATTTTTTATTGGCCAGTTTGTCATGACGGCGGGCTATTTTGGCTTGATCATGGCTTTATTAACTGCTCAGAAATGGCGCAAGCGTTTAGCCGCATTCATTCCTATGGGCAGAATGGCATTAACCAATTACATTATGCATTCAGTGATTTTAACGACAATATTTTATGGTTATGCTGGCGGGTATTTTGGTGAAATATCTCGGGCACCACAAATGTTAATTGCTTTCGCTATTATTGTGCTGCAACTGCGGTTGTCACGCTGGTGGTTAACTCACTACGCCTTTGGGCCATTAGAATGGCTATGGCGCTGTTTATCTTATAAAAAAATACAAACTATGCGCCTATAATAAATGCACTATTTTGTTAGGCCTATTATTACTTTAAGGCGGTAAACACAGGGCTATTTTTCGGCTAACTTTACTTCTAAGGCCGTAACTTTTGCTTCAAGATCGGTCAATTTAGCGCGGGTTTTAATTAACACTTGGGTTTGCACATCGAATTCTTCACGGGTTACTACGTCAAGTTGTGATAGTTTACGCTGCAAAACCATTTTAGTGCGATCTTCCATATCATTGGCAAAATCTTTTAATCCGTCAGGCATTGAATCAGTGACTTGTTTGGCGAGTTCTTCTATTTTTTTAGCACTAATCATGAGAAAGTTCTTTTTTGGTCAATAGTAAAGTTATTGTAAGCGCTTTTCATCATAATATCTGCATTAAAGCTGCTAAAAAATTACCTAACTAGAGATAAAGTTGATGTTGTCTTGTTATAAAAACAGGTAAAATCGACGGCGACTATCTTATTCATCAATTGAGTTAAAGCCCAGCAATGAAATTAAACCCAGGTCAAAATGAAGCAAAAAAATATGTTGAAGGTCCATGCTTAGTATTAGCGGGCGCAGGCAGTGGTAAAACTGGGGTTATTTGTCAGAAAATTGCGTACTTAATTCAAAATTGCGGTTATAAAGCTAAACATATTGCGGCGGTAACCTTTACCAATAAAGCGGCGCGTGAAATGAAAGAGCGGGTGGTTAAGATGATGGATAAGTCACTGACCCGTGGCTTAACTGTTTCTACCTTCCACTCATTGGGCTTAGACATTATTCGTAAAGAATTAAAAACCTTAGGTTACAAGCCCGGCTTTACCTTGTTTGATGATCAAGACAGCCTGGCATTATTAAAGGAGCTTACCCAAGAGCAACTTGAGGGCGATAAAGATTTATTAAATAAATTACAGACGATGATTTCCCATTGGAAAAATGAATTGTTACTGCCAGACGCCGCGATGAAACATGCTAGTGATGCTGATGCCCAACTTTTTGCCGAATTTTATGCCCTGTATCAAAAGCATATGAAAGCCTATAACGCGCTAGACTTTGATGACTTGATCTTAATTCCAACACTGTTAATGCGAAATTACCCAGAAGTACGAACGCGTTGGCAGCAAAAAATTCAATATATGTTAGTAGACGAATATCAAGATACTAATGCCAGTCAATATGAATTAATCAAGCAGATCACCGGTGAGCAAGGCTTGTTGACCGTAGTGGGTGATGATGACCAATCAATATACTCATGGCGTGGCGCTAAACCGCAAAATTTAGTGCTATTAGGCAAAGACTATCCCAATCTTAAGCTGATTAAGCTTGAGCAAAACTACCGTTCCAGTGGCCGTATTTTAAAATGTGCCAATACGCTGATTGCTAATAACCCGCATGTTTATGACAAAGCGCTATTTAGTGAGCTCAATTACGGCGTGGCGTTACGTGTGCTACAAACTAAAAATGAAGACCACGAGGTTGAGCGCGTGGTAGGTGAATTAATTGGCCACCGCTTTTTAAATAAGAGTAAATATAAAGATTATGCGATTTTATATCGTGGTAATCATCAGGCGCGCTTACTTGAAAAAGCGCTAATGACCAACCGTATACCTTATAAAATCAACGGTGGCACCTCGTTTTTCTCTCGTGCTGAAATCAAAGACATGATGGCGTTTTTAAGGCTGCTAGTAAATCCAGACGATGATAATGCCTTTTTACGGATTGTGAATGTTCCGCGCCGAGAGATTGGCCCAACCACGCTAGAAAAACTGGGTAGCTACGCTAATATGCGTCAAATTAGTATGTTTACCGCTAGTTTCGAATTAGGCTTAGAGCAACATCTGGGTGGTCGCGGTCTGATCAGTGTGCAAAAATTTACCCGTTGGTTAGTCGAAACCGCCGATCATGCCGAGCGTGGCGATACCTCGGTGGTATTGCGCTCAATGGTGCGTGAAATTAACTATGAAGATTGGTTATACGATAGCTCACCGAGCGCAAAAGCGGCTGAAATGCGTATGAAAAACGTGACCCAGTTGTTTAGTTGGGTAACGCAAATGCTCGAAGGTGTAGAAGATGAAGAACCCATGACCTTAGCGCAAGTAGTTACACGCTTAACCTTGCGTGACATGATGGAGCGCAATGAGGATGAAGAAGATACTGACCAAGTTCAGTTAATGACCTTGCATGGTTCAAAAGGCCTAGAATTTCCTTATGTTTTTCTCATTGGCATGGAAGAAGGTTTATTGCCTCATCAAACCAGTATGGATGAGGGTAATGTAGAAGAAGAGCGTCGTTTAGCCTATGTGGGCATTACACGGGCCAAGCGAGAGTTAATATTTACTTATGCGCGAGAACGGCGACAGTATGGCGAAGTTTCTCGTACAGAAGCCAGTCGGTTTTTACATGAATTACCACAAGATGATTTAAGCTGGGAATTAACGCAAACTAAGCAAAGCATTGAAAAAAAGCAAGCCACGGCACAAATGGGCGTAGCGGGTTTACGAGAGATGTTAAAAAATAAAAAATAATATACACTGCTATGACTCTTATTTAGCAATTTGCATCATCTATATGAATTATTTATATCACTTTTTTATCTTAAAAGTTGATGGCTCAGTTAATATCTTCAAGAAAATAACCAGTGGAATAAAGGGAAGTTAAATGACAAAACGTTCAGCAGCAGAAAAAATGCTACTAACATTCAGTGCGTTGGCGGCTATTGCCATTTCGCCATTTGTTTATTTGCGCTGGCTTGATGGTGATATAGTTATGGCCTCTATAGATGCCGCACTTGTGGTTGTGACCGCTGTTTTCTTTGTATTTGTTTATTTTACCCGTAAGGTCAATACTGCAAAACTGGCATTCACCATCTTCCTTTCTCTTGCTATTGTGACTATCGTGGTTATACGTGGACAATCACATTTATTTTGGTTGTACCCCGCTATAATCTCATTTTACTATATATTGCCCGTGCGGCCAGCTAGCATAATATGTTTTATCGCTATTATGGTCATTGCTATTACATTATTACCGATTACCGGTACCTTAGAGTTTTTAACCATCAGCCTTACCTTATCTTTAACCGCAGTGTTTTCTTATATAATATTTGATAACTACGATAAAACCAATAGTAAGTTGGCCTTATTAGCCAGTATTGATCCCTTAACCTCGTCGGGCAATCGCCGGGCCTTAGACCAAACACTAGAAAATATTATTGCTGATCAAAAGAGAGCGGCTTCTAACGTCTCATTATTGTTATTAGATCTAGATCATTTTAAGAAAATTAATGATGATTATGGTCATGCTAATGGCGATATAGTATTGGTTGAGTTGGTCGCCTTGATTCAAAAACATAGTAGATCAATGGATGCTTTATATCGTTATGGTGGTGAAGAGTTTATTATTTTACCCTTAAAAGTTGACGTTACCGAGGCTAAACAAGTGGCGGAAAAGTTACGGGCTTTAGTCGAAAAAACTACTTTTTCTGATGACATACCCGTGACTGTGTCTATTGGTATCGCACAATATCGACAGGGTGAAACCGCTGAAGCTTGGATCAGTCGAGCAGATGCGGCGTTATATCTAGCAAAAGATAATGGCCGTAATTGTGTGGTGGTAGAGAAAATAGTGGCAGAGAAGGCTAGCTAGACCATAGATAGCCTAGCTAGTGTTATTAAGTCCTATTACTCTTTTATTTCTACAATAGCTTGATGATTTTTTAAGTGTAAGCCATTAAAAAATTTCAATAAGGTGTCATCGTTACAACCGCGGAAGTGTTTGTGCTCAGGTTTACGGAAAAAAGCACTGAGTTCATGTTTACTTAAGGTTAATTCAGCAGAGTCAAGCAAGGCAATAATATCTTCAGCTTTTAACGCCAGAGCGATTTTTACTTTGTTAAAGACAATATTGTTATTTATTGGCTGATCCAACTGCGCTTGCGCACCCTCTTTTGCTCCTCGACATTCTATTATTAAGCCATCAAGAAAACTCGCTAAGATATTATCAGCAATACGAGCAAAGGCTTGTTCACCATTTTTGCGGAAAAAATTATTAATTTCTTCATCGCTTTGTGGGCATGAGGCCAATTGAAAAATAGCGGATATTTTTTCATTGTTTAAGCTAAAGATATAACGAATGTGATGTAAAACTTCGTTGTTAGTCATGTTTGATCCTGTTGAATTAATTTGTTTTTTATTACTTAGACTTAAGACTTAACCTAAAGTACTGGGTTCTAGCCATGTATCTAGTCACTCTTAAATGGTTATTAAGTAAAGCTAATGGTCAAGCAAATAACCAGCGTGGCTATAACGACCAGTTTGGTTATTTGCTTGCTGTGTTGCTGTTGTTGCAACTGTATTTGTTTCAATGTTATTAATTGTTGACGTTGTGCTGCTCGATTAGTTTTTAAGTAATCGTAGACTAAGTCAGGTATCTCGGGCAGTTTTTCGTTCCAAAAGGGTAAGTTGTCTTTTACTTTCTTAATAACCGCTTTGATGCCCATTTGTTCTTTGACCCATTTTTCTAAAAATGGCTTGGCGGTTTGCCAAAGATCTAAAGCCGGGTAAAGCTGTCGGCCTAAGCCCTCGATATAAAGTAGGGTTTTTTGCAGTAAAACTAGCTGGGGTTGTAATTCCATATTAAAGCGACGTGCGGTATTAAAAAGATTGACTAATACCTGACCAAAAGAAATTTCAGACAAAGGTTTGTTGAAGATGGGCTCACATACGGTTCGTATGGCAAACTCAAATTCATCAACACTAGTGTCACTGGGTACCCAGCCTGAATCGACATGTAATTGTGCCACTTTACGGTAGTCACGGTTAAAAAAAGCCACAAAATTTTCCGCTAAATAGCGTTTATCTTCGCGGTTTAAGGTACCAACAATACCGTAATCAATGGCAATCCAAGTGGGGTCATTTGGCTTTGTTGCATCAACAAATACATTGCCTGGGTGCATGTCAGCATGAAAAAAACTGTCTCGAAATACTTGAGTGAAAAAGACTTCAACACCACGTTCAGCGAGTAACTTCATGTTAACGTTTTTTGCTAGTAAAGTCTCAACTTCCCCAACACCTACGCCATAAATACGTTCCATTACCATAACATTTTTCGAACAATATTCGCTGTAGACTTCAGGCACATAAAGCACCTTGTCGCTATCTCGCCCTTGACTAAAATTACGCTTTAATTGCATCGCATTAGCCGCTTCACGGTTTAAATCTAATTCTTCTAACATGGTTTTTTTATATTCAGCGACAACTTCTAGAGGATGTAAACGTTTGCCATCGGGTAACCAACGAGCAACAATGTTGGCAAAAAGTGACATGACGTTCAGGTCAGCGATGATGGTTGCTGTAATATTAGGTCGTAATACTTTTAACACCACCTCTTGCTCGCCCTCTGGTTGTAACAAGGTAGCCGTGTGCACTTGGGCAATAGAGGCTGATGCTAAAGGCGTTAGATCAAAATCTTTAAATTGTTCTGCAAAAATTTCGGCGCCAATGGCCGCGATAATAATTTTTTCGGCATCTTCACCAGCAAACGCAGCCACTTTATCTTGCAATAAAGTTAATTCATTGGCGAAGTCGTCTGACAATAAATCTCGACGGGTGGAGAGCATTTGGCCAAACTTAACAAATACCGGGCCCAATGACTCTATCGCCATGCGAAAGCGCTGCGCCTGAGTTTTGTCTTGGTGTTTGTTTTTCAGCCAAAACAATGAGCTGCGCAATATTTTTATATACCATGGCAGGTACTTTTCAGGTAGAAGCTCATCAAGCCCAAACTGAAGAAAGGTTTTTACTATTTTGTATAAACGTTTACTACTCACCACAGACCCTTATGATAATTTGCTTATGTGTTTAGTTAATTGTTCAAGTCGTTGGCTTAAAGCACTAACTTGTTGTTCTACATCTTCAACATCCTGATTAAAATAAGACATTTCAGTGGCTGTTATGATTAGTCGCTTCTGATGTATGAGCCACTCGCTGGCATCTGCTTGAATTTTTGTCCCCGCAAAGTTTAAGGTCTTTAATAGCTTGCGACCCAGTTGGCCTAATTTGTAAGCAGGAATATCACCAATACGTTTGGCTAACTCACTTTGCCAATCAATATCAAGTGTTTGAGCAATGTCAGCAAAGCGCTGAGCTACTTTTAAATCACCTTGAATATCGAGTTTATCTTTTTTAATTAAATCCGTCAGTTGTTGCTCTTTTTTTAACTCAATTAAGCTGCTGATACTGGTGATTAAACAGCAATCGTTATGTGCATCATTACTGCTAACATGAATTTTTTCATCACTAACGGTAAAGCTTAAAGGAAACGGTAATTCTGCCAATTTAATGGTGAGTGTTTTCTCAGACAATGGCTTTAAAGCCCGAATACCGTGCAAATTATAGCCCAGAAACTGATTGATAACGGTTTCAAGTATCGCACTTAGGGCTTGAGCAAACATGAGTTGCTGACTAATAGTTTGAGGCATAAGGCTAAAACTTATAACCTTTATGCAGTGCCACTACCCCACCGGTTAAATTTTTGAAACTGGTTTGTTCAAAGCCAGCGGTATCCATCATGGTTTTCAGGGTTTCTTGATCAGGGTGCATGCGAATAGACTCGGCTAAATATTGGTAACTATCACCGTCTTTTGCCACTATCTCACCTATTTTAGGTAAGATGTTAAAAGAATAGAAATCGTAGGCCTTATTGACTAACTCATGTTCTGGTTTTGAAAACTCTAAAACTAATAAACGGCCACCTGGTTTGAGCACACGATACATAGAGCGCAATGCCATGTCTTTATCGGTCACATTACGTAAACCAAACGCTATCGTGATAATATCAAAGGTATTATCTTCAAACGGTAAATATTGCGCGTTGGCTTGCACGTATTCAATATTTTGCACTAAACCCAGGTCACGCAATTTATCGCGTCCAACATTGAGCATTGAGCTATTGATATCGGCTAAGATGACTTTACCTTCACGGCCAACAAGTTGAGAAAACTTTGCCGTTAAATCGCCGGTACCACCGGCTAAGTCTAGTACTTTATTACCCGGGCGTACGCCACTGGCATCGATAGTAAAACGTTTCCATAAGCGATGAATGCCAAATGACATTAAATCATTCATCACGTCATATTGCTGAGCAACAGAATGAAACACGCTGGCAACTTTCGACTCTTTTTCATTTTTTTCGACCGTTTGAAAGCCAAAATGGGTCGTGTTTTCGTCACTAGTGTCATTATTAATCGGATGATTTTGATCGTGTGAAGACATCATGATTTCGCTGTTAACTATAATTAGACTTAGTTTACCGCATTTTTTTAGATTAATTAACACTTGAGATCACGGCAGCAGTTATTAATAGCAAGTTGATTAATTAGCTGTTCATTTTTAACGGTTAAAATCAAAAAATACGGCGTTATAAACTTGATACGTCACATGACGACTGATTGAATTGTATGGCTTAAATTGAGCCCTTTTTTTGCAGGAAAAAGTAGCACACTGAGTTAACCGAATGGATAGAAGATAAATCAGGCTCAAAGAAGCTTATCAAGAAGTGATTTTTACCGCTATTTTTTGCTGTTCAAAGGTCATGAGTAAATAGTGTCATTTACCCAAGTGATCAGCTCTAAGTCTTAGGCATTAGAATATTTTTCACGGTTGGCTAACCAGCGATTAATGAGCGCGTTGGCTTGGTCTGGGTATTTTTGCCATATCAGGTGAGCATCTTGTTGTACTTCTGGTATTAAGTGGGCATCGCGTTGCAGGTCAGCAATTTTTAGATCCGCCAAACCGGTTTGTTTGGTGCCAAGTAATTCACCCGGCCCGCGAATTTCGAGATCTTTTTGTGCGATAACAAAGCCATCGTTACTTTCTCTGAGTACTTTTAAGCGCTTGGTGGCGGTTTTAGTCAAAGGTGCTTTGTACATTAATACACAATGAGAAGCCACTAAGCCACGGCCAACACGGCCGCGTAATTGATGTAGTTGTGCTAAGCCTAAACGTTCGGGATTTTCAATCACCATTAAGCTCGCATTTGGCACATCCACACCCACCTCAATAACGGTTGTTGCTACTAAGACGTCCAGTTCGCCAAGCTTAAAACGCTCCATCACGGCTTGTTTTTCATCTGCTTTCATTCGGCCATGCACTAAACCAATTTTTAAGGCGGATAATTGTGCTTGCAAATACACCGCCGTATCTTCCGCGGCTTGGCATTGTAATACCTCGGACTCTTCAATGAGCGTACACACCCAATAAACTTGACGGTTATCCTTGGTGCAACCTTGACGAATGCGTTCAACAACATCATCTCGGCGACTGTCCGGCAAGGCGACTGTGGTAATAGGGGTTCGTCCCGGTGGCAATTCGTCAATCACTGAAGTGTCTAAATCTGCATAAGCTGTCATGGCTAAAGTACGCGGAATAGGCGTAGCTGTCATGATTAACTGATGGGGGTAATGGCCTTGCCATGCGCCTTTTTCACGTAAAGATAAACGCTGGTGGACGCCAAACTTATGTTGTTCATCAATAATAATCAGGGCTAGTTTGTTAAATATCACTTGCTCTTGAAACAAAGCATGCGTGCCAATAACCATTTGCATATTACCATTTTCGATCTGCTCTAAGGCATGGCGTCTTGCTTTGGCTTTGGTTTTACCTACCAGCCAGCCAACTGAAATACTCAGTGGCCCAAACCATTTTTCAAAATTAATCGCATGTTGCTCTGCCAATATTTCTGTTGGCGCCATTAAGGCCACCTGAAAACCTTGGCCAATCGCGGTTAATGCAGCTAATGCGGCAACGAGTGTTTTGCCTGAGCCTACGTCACCTTGTACTAGACGCATCATGGGCATAGGTTTTAACAGGTCAGTGCGTATTTCTGCCGTCACTTTTGCTTGTGCGCCTGTCGGTGAAAAAGGCAGTGACGCTAAAAAGTTTTTCTCTAGTTGAGTATCTATAGCCAGAACAACCGCGGGGTGATGATCATTGGCGGCACGTAATTTTAACATGCTGAGGTTATGGGCTAATAATTCTTCTTTGATCAGCCTAAGCTGTGCTGGGTGTTTGCCATCTTCCATTAAAACCACTGAGGTCTCTGGGGGTGGCCGGTGAATTAAGGCGAGTGCTTCAGCTAAGCTATATTGTTGATGACTAATTTCAACCGGCAATAATTCTTCTACTTTGCCGCTCTGCAAGTGCTTTAATGCTTGTTCGGTTAGGTTGCGTAAAGAAATTTGTCGCAAACCGTCGGTGGTAGAATAAACCGGTGTTAGGGTTTCTTCAGCGGCGGTTAAGGCCTGATCTTGATCTAGGGCTTTATATTCTGGGTGTACTATTTCAAAGCCACGCATGCCACGATTAATTTCACCATAGCAGCGGATATTGAGCCCGACAGCTAGGCTATTTTTTTGACTAGCTGAAAAGTGAAAAAAACGTAGATTAATACTGCCAGTGCCATCATTGATGGTGACTAACATCATTCTACGCTTGCCTTGTATTATCTCATTTTGGGTAACTTCGCCAATAATATTGGTGAAGAGACCGGGCATAAGATCACGCACCGCGGTAACACGTGTGCGGTCTTCATAACGCAACGGTAAATGAAAAAGTAAGTCTTGTAGTGACACTAGACCAATTTTTTCCAACTTAGTCGCCATACCGGGTCCGACACCTTTGAGGGTAGTGACCGGGATTTGGGCTAAATTAGTTAAGGCTTCCATTGCGCGAGGCACCGCTGACTCCTTTGATATCAGTTTGAAATTTATTCGTTATCAATATCTTGCCAAGCAGCTTGGGTCATTTGCATTTGCTGCCACCATTGCTCTGATGCCACAATTTGTCCAGCTTCATCAATCTCTGGATAGGCTAAGCCTTTACGTTGGCAGGCGGTAGCAAAAATAGGATGGCCACCTTCAAATAATATCCGTTGACGGCGTTGTTGGCTTATTCTGGGTTGTTGATATAACCCCGCCGCTTGACGCTGGCGTTGGGCTTCATATAACACCACTGAACAAGCAACAGAAACATTTAATGACTGCACCATGCCTACCATAGGAATCACAATGTCTTGGTCAGCCATTTCAAGTGCTTTAGCCGAGGCGCCAAACTTTTCTTGTCCAAGAATAATAGCGGTTGGCTTGGTATAGTCAATCTCACGAAAGTCGACAGCTGTAGCTGACAAGTTAGTTACCAGCACCTGCATACCTTGCTTTTTTAACTCGGTAATTGCGTCTTCGGTGCGGTTATAATTATGCACTTCTATCCAGTTTTGACTACCTGCCGCACTGCCGCCAGAGATACGCATGGTTTCATTTTTCCATACGGCATGTACATCGCTAACACCAACCGCATCTGCTGTGCGAACTACAGCAGCTAGGTTATGAGTTTTGTGCACACCTTCCATACATACGGTTAAATCAGGTTGGCGTTGATCTAACATGCTGTTAATTCTTTGTAGTCTATCCGGAGTCATATACTGGTTCTAACGTTGAGTAAAATATTGGCAAGCTTTTATCAGTGTTGCTTGCCGGCAAGTAGTGTTATGGCTTAATGTTAACTGTAATTGGGTAATTCCATAATACCGTCAATTTCGATGGCAACGTCTTTTGGCAAACGTGCTACCTGTACCGCGGCTCTTGCTGGATAAGGTTGTTGAAAATATTGGCTCATAATTTCGTTAACCGTAGCGAAGTTGGCTAAATCTTGTAAAAATATATTCACTTTTACCATGTCATTGATATTGCCGCCGGCCGCTTCGCATACGGCGACAATATTTTTAAATACCTGTTGTGTTTGCTCAGCAAAATCTTCAGAAATAATTTCCATTGTTTCAGGTACTAAGGGAATTTGGCCTGATAGATAGACGGTATTATTGACTTTTACCGCTTGGCTATAAGTACCGATTGCACTGGGCGCGTTTTCTGTATTAATAATTGTTTTCATAGTGTTCCTAAGCTTTCCTATTTGTTACGCACAACGCGTTGAACGTCGCCCATGACTTTAATTTTTCGGATGATTTTGGCAAGGTGAACCCTGTTCCGACAGGTAATTTCTATATCAATCAGGTACAGTCCGGACTCTTTCTCACCAGAATTTAGTGTGTGAACATTTGAGCCACAACGGGCAACCACACTGGTTAAGGCGGCAAGAGCACCTTTATGATTGAGAATATCGATACGTAATTTGGCAATAAAATCGCGGTCAATATCTGTATCCCATCGAACCGGGAACAAACTACCTTGTTCATGACCTTTATTATTTCTACAGCCATGTTGGTGTACCATTAAGCCTTTACCAGGACTTAAATAAGCCAGAATAGAATCACCAGGAATAGGTCTACAGCATTTACCATAACTGACCATCATACCTTCGGTGCCCTTAATCGGCATTTTATTTTTAGTCTTTGGTTGTATATCAGACTCGTCAGTAAATTCGTCTTTTAAACGTTTAGCGATACCTATGCTTAATGCATTACCAAGACCTATATTGATCAGTAATTCTTCAGTGGTTTTATTGCCGGTGTCTTTAACCACTTGGCACAATTTTTCTTCGGCAATGTCTGCGAGTTTTGTTGCCCCAAGCGCGTGGCTTAGTAAGCGTCGACCTAAAGCAAGAGACTCAGTTTTTTCTTGTGAGCGCAAGTAGGTACGAATTTGCAAGCGCGCTTTTGCGGTAACGACAAAGTTAAGCCAAGTCGCGTTAGGTCGGGCAGCAGAAGAGGTCACCACTTCGATAGTCTGGCCTGAATCTAAGGGTTGGCTTAATGGATAAGGTTTACGTTCAACTTTTACGCCCACGCATGCGTTACCAACGTCGGTATGCACTGCATAAGCAAAATCGACCGCTGTTGCCCCCATAGGCAATTCGATAATACGGCCGTCGGGAGTAAAAACGTAAATTTCTTCTGGAAAAAGATCTGATTTTACATTTTCGATAAACTCAAATGAGCTACCCGCACTTTGTTGTAATTCTAATAAACTTTGCATCCAGCGACGGGCTTTCATTTGCGCTGTAGTGCCGGTGTCTTTGCCGTCTTGTTTATATAACCAGTGAGCGGCAACACCTTTATCGGCCATTTGATCCATATCGTGGGTACGAATTTGAATTTCAACAGGAATACCATGAGGGCCAATTAAAGACGTATGCAGTGATTGATAGCCGTTAGTTTTTGGAATCGCCACATAGTCTTTAAAGCGTGATTCAATCGGCTTATACAAATTATGGGCGGCGCCTAAAGCGCGATAGCAGTCATCAATTTTGTCACCAACAATAATTCTAAAGGCATAAATGTCCATGACTTCATTGAACATTAATTCTTTATTTTGCATTTTTTTATAGATGGAATAAAGGTGTTTTTCTCGGCCAATAACTTGAGCTTTAATACCATTTTCCGCTAGGCGGCTGGTCAACTCTGCTTGGATATTGTTGATAATTTCTTTACGGTTGCCACGTGCTTGTTTTACCGCTGACTTTAATGCTCGTGACCGCATAGGATAGAGGGCTTCAAAACCTAAAGTCTCCAGTTCATTTTTAATATCATGAATACCCAAGCGATTGGCGATTGGCGCATAGATATCTAATGTTTCACGGGCTATTCGTCGACGTTTATCAGGTCGCAATGCCCCTAAAGTTCGCATATTGTGGGTGCGATCGGCAAGTTTGATTAAAATAACACGAATATCTTGCACCATGGCCAAAACCATTTTGCGAAAGTTTTCCGCTTGCATTTCTTCTTTATTATCAAATTTGAGCTTGTCGAGTTTACTCACACCTTCAACCAGCTCTGCCACCGTATGGCCAAATAATTCAGCTAACTGGTCTTTAGTGGTCGCGGTATCTTCAATCACGTCATGTAGCAAAGCAGCCATTAAGGTTTCGTGGTCTAAATGCATTTTCGCAAGATTAAGGGCAACGGCCACTGGGTGCGTTATATAGGGTTCACCACTTGAGCGCATTTGACCGTCATGTGCTTCACGCGCAACAATATAGGCCTGCTTTAGTAGGTCAATTTGTACCTTGGATAGATAACTTGATACGTGTTTTTTTAGTGGTTCAAAAAGGTACACTCAGTAATTCCTTAATGATGAGAGTGGCTCAGCTTTTAGCAATAGGTTTAGAATACGATTATTTTGCCGCTATGCCAATGTTTAAGCGCGCTAGCACGAATTTTTATTATTAATTTACTCAAACTTAACAGATAATAAAAAACGCGTAAATTACTGTGAGGTAATTTACGCGTTTTTTATGTCGCAATTAACGTTAAACGTAAGCGAATATTATTGATTGCCACCAACAATGGCTGCAATCTTGTCTAATTCTTCATCATCTTGTTGTACTTGTTCATGACGATCAGACTTGTCCATTACTGCAGTGGTGATAAGACCGGCTTCGATTTCACGCAAAGCTATTACTGTTGGTTTGTCATTTTCAGGATCAACCAATGGGTCTTTTCCGCCCGTAGCAATTTGACGAGCACGACGAGATGCAATTAGCACCAAATCAAAACGGTTACCGACTTTTTCTACGGCATCTTCAACAGTTACGCGAGCCATTTGGTCACTCCAGCAATTAAATTTATAAAATAGTCGCGTAGTTTACTTGATCTAATGGTAAGTAAGCAAGCGCTCTACGCTAATAATTCTGCAAATAAGCCTTGATGCTGGCAAACTTGTTGACTGCGCTTTAAACGCTGATTGTTTACTACTGTAGTCAGGTCCGTTAAGGCTTGCTGAAAATCATCATTGATAATAATGTAGTCAAATTCTTGATAGTGTGAACATTCTGCTTTTGCTTGCGCCATACGTGCTTGAATAACCTCTTCACTGTCTTGGCCACGGCCACGCAAGCGCTCTTCTAATGCTTGTTTTGATGGTGGGCTAATAAAGATGGTGGTTACGTCTGGTTTCTTTATTCTAACTTGCTGTGCACCTTGCCAGTCAATATCAAGAAAAACATCAATGCCTTGTGCAAGCTGTTGATCTATCGCTATTTCACTGGTGCCATAGCAGTTACCAAACACGGCGGCGTATTCGTAAAAGTGTTTATCCGCAATAGCACCTTTAAATTGCTCTTCGCTCACAAAGTGATAGTGTTGACCATCGACTTCACCGGGACGAGGATCGCGTGTTGTGTGTGAAACAGACACTTGCATGGGTCTTGCTGATGTTTGTTTAAGTAAAGCGGAGATTAAACTCGATTTACCTGCGCCACTAGGGGCAGATAGAATGAAAAGGTTGCCTTTAGTTGTCACAATTTATCCTTGGTAGCTGAGTAAGTAACAGCTACTAGTAAGGCCAATTACTGTCATGAATTGCGCACTATTTCAATTGGCGTAGTCAGTGTTAATGACGCGCACTATAACTAAAATCTGGCGGGTTGCCCATTAATTTGTCTTGGCAATGCCTGATGTTTTTTGCTTGAATCAGGCAATGTCGAGCGGTATTTACTAATTGCTTTGATCAAGTGCGAGCAGGTTAAAAGCATTTCGAGTGTCTTTTTTAACTAAATATAGCCTTTCATCAGCTTGCTGCATAATTTGCTCAATGCTGGTATTTTTATGAGGAATGACTTGTATAGCGCCAATACTTACCGAAACATGGCCAATCGTGTTCACCGCAAGATGTTCAATAGCGAGCTCAGTTATGCTGTTAAGACAAACAGCCAGCACGGTTGAGGCTTTACAGTTTAGAACCACAGGAAAATAAAAATAAAACTCTTCACCACCACAGCGAAAAATAGCGCCATTATAATGGTATAAGTTGCGTTTAATGGTTTGAGCAATTTTACGTAAAACCACATCACCTTGTTGGTGACCATAATGATCATTGTATTTTTTAAAGTGGTCAACATCGATAATGCCATACACCATAGCAGTTTGAGCATGCTGAGCAGTTAGCCAACTTTCAGTGCTGTCTTGCAGCCATTTTCGGCGATTGGGTAACTCGGTCAAACTGTCGAATAATGCAAATCTTTGCAATAAATTACGTTGACGAATAATTTCTAAATGCGTGTTAACCCTTGCCCTCACAATACTGTAGTTAAAGGGCTTTTGAATATAGTCACAAGCGCCGAGCATTAAAGCTTTTTCTTCATCTTCTACCTCTTGTAAACCGGTAATAAAAATAACGGGAATACTGGCTAACTGAGGGTGTTTTTTTAGCTTTGCCATGAGCTCAAAACCGTTTTCTTCTGGCATCAGTACATCAAGCAAAATAATATCAGGGTTTTCCTGCAAAGCGAGTTGAAAACCTTGTTTAGCACTTTTGCAAGCCACCACGTTGTAGTGATCTTTGAAGATTGATGCTAATACTTTTAAGTTAACGCTCTCATCGTCAATACACAATAGCGTATAGCTTTGTTCATGCGCCCTACGGCCTTCTTCCTTGTTGAGTGATTGCATTATATTTCTATACCTAAGCTAGTTGGCGTTGCTTATTTTTTGCTCTAATGTTAATAATGCCGCTAAAGCTTCATCAAAGTCAAAGTTGTTGACTAATGTTTGAATGTTAACTGTCTGCTGATAGTAAGGTGTTTGATCGCTAAGCTCCATTAACTGTTGGCTAATGTCTTGTGATTTAATGTTAGCAGATATTAAGTAAGGCTTTAATTTTACTATAATTTCCTTCACTTTTTGGTGATTAAGGGGCTGGTCATTTTTCGCTAATATTAACGGATGATAAATACCATTTAATTGTCCAATAATAACGTCTAAATCTGCAGTAACTTGGTTGAGCTTTAATTTAATATCTTGGCCTTGATGATGAATTTCGTTTTCCAAGGCATTAGCACTTGCCGCCAATGCAACCGCACCAATATATCGTGCGGTTGATTTTAACGAGTGCGCACTGCGATAAAGAACGTCTGTTTGCTCCAAGTGATAAAATTGCACCATGACTTTTGCCAGTACTTGATAATTTAACCAAAAGTCATAGATCAATTCAGTATAAAGACTTTCTTTGCCTTGCAGCTTTTTAACCGCGTCATCAACCGCTAAAATAGTAGTTTGACGAAGTTTAGCTAATTTTTCCTGAGTGTTACTCGATTGCACTGAGTTAGCCAGCTTATGCTTGATAGCAGCGTTTGGCTTAACTAAATACTGCTTGAGTGTTTGGTATAATAATTCAGGATCAATAGGTTTGGTCAGGTGTAGGTTCATGCCGGCAGCGATACTTTTTTCTATATCGCCTTTCATCGCGTGTGCGGTCATCGCAATAATCGGCAAGTCTTGTAATGTTAGCGTTCGACGAATTTCTTTCGTTGCGGTTAAACCATCCATTTCTGGCATTTGAATATCCATCAAGATTAAGTCAAATCTTTGAGTAGCCACTTTTTCTAAGGCAACAAGACCATTTTCGGCACATGCTACGGTGATTTTTGTGTCGGCTAGAAACTCTTTTGCCACTTGTTGGTTGATCATATTATCTTCAACCAATAAGACGCTATAGGCACTTAAATTGGGGACTATGAGTTCTGGCTGGATTTTTTCCACAAGAATATGTTCGCTCTCTGTGTTTAATAATTCAACAATGACCTTAGTTAATGCCGATGGATTAATCGGTTTTTCAAGAAATTGTTCAATCCCCGTATTAACGGCTAAAGCTTTTGCTTCGTCTTTATCAAAGGCAGAAACCATTAATATATGAGGCAATTTTTTCTTTATTTGTGCTTGAATATGCTTTGCTGCTTGGATGCCGTCCATATTAGGCATCTTCCAATCCATCATTACCATATCATAGGGGGTGTTAGTTTGTTGTGCAGAGCATACCGCCGCTAATGCTTGTGCACCGTTTTCGACCCCATCGGCAGCAATTTCAATATCAGCTAACGCTTTGATTAATACTTTTCTGGCGATATCGTTATCATCGGCCACTAAAACTTTTAACTTAGATAGCACTTGTCGATTGATGGTTGGCATAATGTCAGCCACTTGTTGAGCATGTTCAAAGCGTGCGGTAAAGCTGAAGGTTGAGCCAACATTGAGTTCACTCTTCAGTGAAATTTCGCCATGCATTAGCTCAGTTAATTGTTTACTTATAGCTAAACCTAAACCTGTACCACCGTATTTACGGGTGACTGAATCGTCGGCTTGGCTAAATGATTGAAATAAGCCTTGTTGCTGTTGTTGGCTCATGCCTATGCCTGTGTCGTGTACCGAAAATTTTAGGCAGGTTGTTTGACTATTTTCACTGTGCTTTTCAATGCAGATATTAATAGAGCCCACATGAGTAAACTTCAAAGCATTATTAGCCAAATTAACGATCACCTGTTGTAAACGCAGTGGATCACCTTTAACTATTTTTGGGACGTTGGCGGCGATATCAATAACAAACTCTACACCTTTTTCATGTACTTTTAGGCTACAAATATTAACCACACGTTGCAGTATTTCGGGTAGAGAAAACGCAATGCACTCTAGGGTGAGTTTTTCGGCTTCTATTTTTGAAAAATCTAAAATGTCGTTAATTAAAGCTAATAATGATGTGGAGGAGTCTTGTATTTTCTCTAAATAATCTTGTTGTGTTACTGACAGTTGGGTGCGCAAAGCTAATTGACTTAAACCAATGACCGCGTTCATGGGTGTTCTGATCTCGTGGCTCATATTGGCTAAAAAATTAGATTTAGCCTGGCTGGCTTGTTCTGCTTTAATTTTTTCTGCGGCCAATTCTTTGGTACGTTGATAAATTTGATCTTCAAGATTGCGACTGTAATTGAGTATTAGCTGGTACAGTTTGGCATTATCAAACGAAATAGCGGTTTGATTAGCAAGCAGCTGCAGGACATTAACCCGTTCATCATTAAATACACCTGCAATATCGTAATGTTCAAGGTAGACAATACCTTGTAAATTGCCTTTGACTATACTGGGAAAACAGAGCATTGATTTTGGCTGATGCGCTGTAAAGTAAGGATCCGATAAAAAATGCTCTTGAACATTGAGATGCGTTAATACTTGCGCTTTTAGGGTGCGAGAAACCAAGTTAATAATCGAGTAAGGCAACAGTTGCTGTTGGGTATTGGCAATACCATCACGAGACAAGGCGACTTCGATATTTAAAATACCATCACTTTGCAATAATAAAGCGCCACTTTGTGCGCCAGCGTTTTCAATAATGATAGCCATCATTCGATGTAAAAATGCGGATAAGTCGACTTCACCACTTAAGGTTTCAGAGGCTTTTAGCACTGAGGCCAGATCAAACACTTGGGCACTATTGTGCTGTTGAGCACTGGGCAGGTTATCGCGGTCATAACCTTGTGCACTTAACAGTGATTGGCGCAAGGTTAATAATTGTTGCGCTTTATGCTTGGCTCCCCAAACTTGATAACCATTAAAAGCTTGCTGATAATATTCTGTTGCTAGCGACTTTTTATTGGCGGCTAACCAGTAATTGCCGGCCAGTTCATTAGCTAAGGCAATATGATGAGGCGCTAAGTACTGCTTGGCCAGCGCAATAGCTTGATCATAACTTTGCCATGCAGCACTGTCTTGTAACAAAAACTGTAATTCAGCACGGATAAGTTTTTCTTTATGGCGATAATTGTCTGGGCTACTGTTGGCCCATTGCGCCATTAAATCAAGGCTAGTATTAATCTCTACGATATTTTCATGATAACTACTGTCTTGTTGCTCAGTGGTTTTATTACGACAATATTGAGCACGAATTAAGGCAGCATAAAAATGAAACTCACCAAAATGATATAAAGAAATAACTGAATGTAGATAAGCTTGTGCCCGCAGCATTTGTGCATGCGCTTGAGTCATATTATTAAATAAATAAGCTTGGATCATCACCGCTAAATGATAGCAAAACAGCGTGGTAATATTTTGCGTTGCCATTAAAATCGGTAGTTGTAATGCCTCATCAAAGTGCTCACCTTGTAAGTTTTTCACCTCGGCATTTTCATCTTGTAAATTGCTAATTAACTGTCGCCACACTTGCATTATCACCCGTTGATAATGCTGTTGTTTACTTTGCATTAACTCAGCATATCGCGCCATTGTTTTTTGACAGGTAACAAGGTTTTTACCACTGAATAAACAGTGCATGCTATACAGTAATGCACTGTGAAAAGCATACTCAATGCTGCCACACTCAATACCACGATAAAAGTTTTCCTCTAATGGCTTTAAGGTCATACTCAGTGGCGATGTCCAATGAGCAATAGAGACTTTATGGATGAATTCAACCTCGACATAAATAGGCTCAGAAGGATATTGTTGATTAACCTCTTTTGCTAAAGCGGCAAAAGCTGAGCCGGCTTCAAAACGACTGAATACACCACATAATATTAAACCATGGCTAGCAAATACTTTCGCACTTAGCGCAGAAATCCCCGCTGTTAAACATAGCTCAAGTGCCGTATAAGCCATACGCATATAGGCTACAGGGCTTAATAAATAAGCCGGTGTTTGAATGGCGTTAAGGATATCTAAGGCCAACAACTTACGCTTGTCGGTCATGGCGGGCAAGTTAATCAGGTCAGGAATCTTGCCATCTTGATATTGTTGCTCTATGGCTAAGTAATTCAGCGGTTCGCTAGCTTGAGGCAGTGTAATAGCGATACTTGCTAATGTGCTCATACCTAAATCTAAGGCTTTTTGCATTTCGTTTTGTGCAATCAGTGATAGCACTTGAATGTTGGCAAAACCTGCTTGATCAATCACGTCGTGAATCAGCGTATGCTGTTGTTGAAAATGTAAATTACCTTGGGCATAAGCTTGCAGGAAGTATAGCGCATTAGCTTTGCCTAATACGATGCGAAGGCTTAAAGCATATGCTTGCTGCCAATGCAGTTTACCTAAATAGTCTTCAGCCTGATCAAAGTAATAAAGTGCACTATTGTAGTCGTTTATTTCTAAAGATTTTTCGCCAGCAATATTATTAAAATGCGCTAATAACTTTTCATTACCCTGTTCAATATACAAAGATGAGGCTAAGTTTAGATGCTCAATGTAAGCAAAAATGTTCTCTTCAGTGGTTAATTTTTTTGACGCTTTGGTCGCTATCTCTGCGATAAAATACTGGGCAACTTTGTAATGGATCAGTGCTTTTTCGACCGGGTTGGTGAGCAAATAAGCGCTTTGTTGTATTTTATCATGCGAAAACTTAACTTGTTCTAAGCTTTCGATTTGCAGGTCTTGTGAATAAGCAATGAATAAACCATCGGCAATTAAAGGCCGTAACTCTCGTTCAATCTCTTGCTCGGTTACGTCAAGCACTTGGGTTAATAACCTCACAGGGACAAGGTTACCAATACATGCCGCATGGTATAATATATTTTGACCTGCTTTTGAAACATGGGTTAACCGCAACGCCATTATTTCAATCACGTTGTCGGTTGCCGCAAGTGTGTGTGTTAGTTGCTCATCCCAATGCCAATAATTTTGTTTATTTTTAGTTAATATGCCTTGTTGATTTAAAGACTTAATAAATTCTTTAATATAGAAAGGATTACCGGCCGTTTTTTCAATAACGATATCAACTAACTGTTGTGTTTTTTCAGGCTTAAGTGCCAGCGACGCGGCAATAAATTTTTTGATTGCGTTAGCATCGAGTGCTAATAAATTAACCTGGGTATTAAAAGCCTGTGTTTGCTTTATCGCTTCTAACAGTGAATTTAATGGTTGGGTAGCAATTATCTCATTGTCTCGAAACGCAATAATCAGCAGTAAATTAGTACTATATTTAGCCCTGACTAGATGCTGCAATAATTGGATACTGGCGATATCAGCCCATTGCATATCATCAATAAAAATAGTCACAATGCTATTTTGCTGGCCAAAGGCTTGTAAAAAATTGACCAGTGTCGCGTTAAAACGGTTGCGAGTTTCTTCTGCTGGCAATTCCGCAAGAGTGGGTTGCACGCCAATAATAAGTGCTAGTTCTGGCACCAATTCTACCAATAATTGCCCCTTACCTTGTAAAGCGCTAAGAAAGATCTTTTTCCAGTTGCTTAGGCTGGCTGCACTCTCGCCCAGCAGTTGCTCGATAAGTTCTGTCGTTGCTTGAATCAGTGCAAAATAGGGAATGTTTTTTTTATATTGTTCGTATTTACCTTGAACACAATAGCCTTTTCTTTCAATAATAGGTCGATGTAACTCTTTAATAAGACGTGACTTTCCTGATCCAGAGTGGCCGCTGATCAAACAGACTTGACTACTTTTATGTTGCTCAACAAAGTTAAAAGCTTGTAGTAACCTAGCTTGTTCTTGTTCACGGCCAAAAATAGCCGCTGAAAAAATGAGTTTATTGCTGAAGTCTTTTTCACCCAACGTAAACTCTCGAACCTTGGCCAATTTTTTTAAGTCGGTAGCGCAATGAACAAAATCTGCTTTAAGCCCAATCGCGCTTTGATAACGTTGAGAAGGTTCTTTTTCTAATAAGCGCGCTAATATCTTGGCGATGGCTGCGGGTAGGTCTTGATTGTATTGGTTGGCAAGTGCGGGGGTTTTGGCAATATGGGCATGCACCAGCTCCATTTCATCCGCATAAATAAAAGGTAAGCGACCAGTAAATAAGTTGAATAAGCTCGCACCGATAGAGTAAAAGTCAGAGTAAACTTCAATAACATGATTCATTCTGCCACTAGCTTCAGGCGCTAATGTGGCTAAATAAGGTCGTTCAACACTAAGGTTAGCGGTCTTTTTATGCAGTGCAGAAATTTTTGTCGCAAAACTTAAATCGTATAATAGCGGCTGAAAATTTTCATCGATATAAATATGTTCAGGGCAAATGTTATTCACAATAAAACCGAGTTGATGTAACTGGGCATAAAGCTGACAAATATTGATAGAAATCTGTAACTTACTGGCTAATGAAAGGGGGGTTAATGACAATTCCGCCAGCGTTCGTGTGTGAGGCGAGAAAGGTAGTAACGCGTAGCAATATTGTGCTTCGTCGTAAATTTCAAGCGGCGCGATTAGTTGCTCGACGGGCAATTGACTTTGTAAAGCTAAACAATGTTTAAAACGAACAAGCGCTTGGTTATTCGTTGTTTTTTTTAAGCACTTAACTAAAAATTTTTGTTCTTTATCATTTTTTACAATAAATACTTGTACAGAGCTTGAAACCTCTTGCTGTTCCTTTACAACCTTGTAGCCTTGAAAATTTATCATTTGCACTATACCAAGTTGGTTACATGTAAGACATATTCAAATGTTGCTAATTTGGGATAAACAGCATGCAAACTTATCATAGTATTTGATTTATCATCAGCTAGGCTTGGAATGGCAAATGTTCAAGCCTTACTTCACCTGGTTTCAAATACTTAATTTGCTTTTATTGTTTGTGCTCAACTCGCGACTAAACCTCAACCTCAACCTTCTACAATCAGTTAATCGCTCAGGTATGAGCTCATCATTCGTTATGTAATGAGCTTAGCACTGGGATATTCAATGTACAGACGAATGAGTCATCGAAGGTGAAAAAACTGCATTGTTATTAGTTATATCGATATAAAGAGAAGGGTCTTAATGATGCCGAAATTTAATCTGTCATCATTTTACTTTGATGAGTACGCGACTTTTGTCTGGCCGCTAAATTTAACAAAGTAACGCGTGCTGCAATAATAAAAGTGACAGTCTTAGCGTTAATCTTGCCGTTGTTCATTGGTGATGAAACGTCAATACAACAGAGGCTAGCACCTTAATCCCTCTTAACGCTTTATTTTATCTAGCGGCACACAGTTCAATGTTATTGCCGGCAATATCTTTTAAATAGAGTGAACGGCCCATACCTTGCGCGCCATATCTTTCTTCAAATTCACCCACCTCAACTCCCTTACCTTGGAGATAAGATTTTAATTCGTTTTCATCAAATTTTTCTATTTGCAGGCAGAAGTGCTCAAGGTTGTTGCCGGTGGCTTGTGGCGCTTGACCGCCAGCTTTACCTAAGGCGGCATTTACATCAACTATATCGATAAGAGCAGAGCCAGCACGGAGTTGAGTTAAACCGATATCGTCTGGCAATGTGCGCTCTACAACACAACCTAAAACCTCGCAGTAGAAGTCAATAAGCGCCTGATATTGTACTGTGCGTAATACGATATGATCTATTGCTTTGGGTTTAATCATCCATATATCCTTTGATAAAACTTGCGGCACTCATTACCTTAGACTCATGTTAGGTTTTTCATGACGCGATAAATTTCTAGCTCAACATATTATATACGCATTCTCTTTCTTGTTTTTCTTTTTTAAATATACTGCTGCTGGAGTTAACTTTAGCTTAGTGAAATGGTTTGTTATGGAGATGAGGTGAATCTGAAAAATACTTGGCAAGCAATGTTTAAAAATGCAGTTATCTTTGGGCGTTATGCTAGTGCTCGGTTGAGAGTGGCCGGTTGAGAGTGGTCGGTTGCGAATAAAATCGAAAAGAACTCCACACATTATCTTAATGCATGGAGTGCTTTAATCATAACTTATAGCACTTTCGCGATTGATTGCGCTAAGTAGTCAACGTTGCGATTAGCAATGCCAGCAATACTCATACGGCTTGAACCCACCATATAAATACTGTATTCGTCTTGCAATTGTTGTACTTGCTCAGGGGTTATGCCTAAGAAAGAAAACATGCCTTTTTGACGTGGAATAAAGCTAAAGTCGCGCGTTACGCCATTTTCAATAAGTTTATCTACTAGTAGCTGACGATTGCCGTTAATGCGGTCACGCATTTCTTGTAGTTCACTGTGCCATTGGGCGCGTAACTCGTCTGAATGCAGAATAGTTTCTACTAAGGCCGCACCATGTGCTGGCGGCATTGAATAAATACAGCGCACAACACTGAGCAATACTGAATTAGCGATATCAACACTGTGTGAGCTTTCACCAATAATAGAACAAGCGCCAATACGCTCACGATACAAACCAAAGTTTTTTGAACATGAGCTACAAACGATCATTTCTTTAACGCTTTCAGCCATTAATCGTAGACCGTAAGCGTCTTCGTCTAAGCCTTCACCAAAACCTTGGTAAGCCATATCAATCAGCGGTAAAAAGCCAATATCTTTTGCCACTTCAACAATTTGTTGCCATTGCTCGTTGCTTAAATCCATACCACTTGGGTTATGACAACAAGCATGTAGTAATACCGTATCATCGGCTTTAACTTCTTTTAATGCCGCTAGCATGCCATCAAAATCAAGGGTTTTGTTTTCATAGTCATAATAAGGATAAGTTTTAACATTTAACCCTGCGGCTTGAAATACACCAGTATGATTCGCCCATGTTGGGTTACTTACCCAAATAGTTGCACCCGCTTTACATGAATTAATAAATTCAGCTGCTACACGTAATGCCCCTGTGCCACCCGGAGTAGAAATGGTGCGTGTACGATTTTCTAGCAACACTTTATGATGACCAAAAATTAATTTAGCCATTTCTTCGTTAAAAAGTGCTGAACCTGTTGGACCAATATAAACCTTGGTATCTTCAGTATCGAGTCGATGTTTTTCAGCGGCTTTTACACATTGTAAAACTGCCGTGTGACCGGCTTCATTTTTGTAAACGCCAACACCTAAGTCAATTTTTTTAGGATTTGAATCTTCACGATATTTAGCCAACAAGCCTAAAATAGGATCGGCAGGCAACGCTGATAAGCGACCAAACATTTTGGGTGTACCTTTTACAAGAGAGGGAGCTGAGCGGTTGAACTCCGAGCTTGGAGTTGTGGCATTAATCCCTGTTATTAAAGCGCTAGCATAACGGCTATCAGGTGAAAATTAAAGCATAAAGATTAAAAATTTCCACCGTAAATAGCCGAAAAAAGTCTCGTTGATAACGGATAGTTATCGCCGGTTAATTAATAAACAAATATAGCTAGGGGATTGAATCGGTTGTGATTACGGCAAGATTTTAGCTGTCTATTTATTGGTTTAGATTTAAACGCTAGACGAGCTAAAATTTCATATAATGAAAGTTTTAGTGACTTTATGAGTTACTTTATGAGTTACTTTTTTAAGCTTGTAATTAAGCTATGTCATTAGCGACATTAACTTCTTGACGAAACGGGTGAATGAGCTTGCAAGCGACCTGAGTAATAAATCAGCAGGTTAGAGTAAAACAGTCAGTAACAATTATCTGGTTACTGACTGCTGATGAGCAAAGCACATGCTTTAGAACTTGGTTGCTATGGCGGCAATAAAGCCAATAATACCCCCAAATACGCCACCCCAAACCACTAACCAACCTAAGTGCTCTTGGATCATTTTTTGCACAATTTCTTTGACGAGTTGTGGCGTTAATTCATTAAGGCGCTTTTCAATAATATCGCTTACCTTATCGCGCATGCCAGCCATGATACTAGGTTGTTCTAACTCTTCCCGAAGAATGGCATTAAATTCTTCACTTTGGCTAATTTCAATGACCGATGCGCGCATTTTTTCAATAAAGGGCTCTCGCATAGGTTGTAGTGCTTCAGTGCCACCTACCATAGCTAACATGCCACCAAAAGAAGACTGTTCAATGACGATGACTAAATTATCAAAGGCCGGTGATAAATCGACTTTATTAATAACGGGAGCAAGATTAATGGCCGTGGCCGGGTTGTCGTTACCGGCTAAAAAACGGTCAATATTTTCTTCGGTAAAAAATTGCTCCATCATTAAAGCACGAATGGCAATTTTAAAGTCTTCAAAGCGCGCGGGAATAACCCCTGAGCCGTATAAAAAAGGCACGCGTTCGAACAACATGTGTATAGCAAGCCAATTGGTTACTGCACCCGACAAGGCAAATAAACCTAGGGTAAAAATAATATTGTTGCTGACAATATAGCCAATAATAATAGCGATTAGGGCTAAAAAGTTGGTGATAAAACTTTTATTCACAAAAACTCCGTCAATGTTAAGGTCAGTTATAACTATTTGATTAATTACGTCGGCTACTTTTCATCAAGAAAAATAGCTCAATACAAAATATAAATTTTAGTAACTCGCTATGCTAGTTATAAATTTTATCACTTTTATAACACAGTCATTTTTTATTTTAACCCTTTTAAATGGGCAGATAATGAGTCCTCTGGCTATTGCTAATTTTGCTATATGGTATCAATTGCCTGCTGTTGCGCCAATAATTCATTTATTTGATATTATTTTTGCTAAAGACTAGCGGTAAATTTTATCTTTTGGTTTGCAATTTATGGTGAAATATTAAACAATCAATCACATGATTAGATAACCTTATCTAATGTTAGACAAAAAATGAAAAAGGGATTTCATGAAATTTTGTAACCTGCTTTTAAGCCCGCTGATAATTTTTTACCACTTAACTTTGTCGTTAAGTCTCATCATATTAAGTACCCTAATATTAAGTACCACAGTACAGGCCAAACAAGAGATTAAAGAAAGCAAAATAACACCCATCGCTGGCCAACCGGCTAATAATCAAGATGAGTGGCGAACAGTCGCTATTGAAAACATGGTGTTATTAAGCTTACCTTACGGTGAGGTCGTGATTGAGTTAGCGCCACAATTCTCGCCAAGGCATGTTGAACAATTTATGCGTTTAACCCAGGCTGGGCATTACGATGGCAACAAGTTTTATCGGGTTATTGATGGTTTTGTTGCTCAGGCTGGCCCCGAGGAAGACAGCAACCTTGATAGTTCAATACCTTTGTTAGCACTTGAAGGCGAATGGCCAACCAATAAAAACTGGCAATTTACCTTAGTGCAAAACAAGGATTTATTTGCCGAGCAAACGGGTTTTAAAGACGGTTTTGCACTGGCTTATAATCCTAGCGAAGCTAGTGCTTGGTTAACGCATTGTCCGGGCATTATTGCCATGGCACGTGGTAACGATGCCAATTCAGGCTCTAGTCATTTTTATATTACTAATGGTCAAGCACCAAGATATTTAGATCGTATTATGAGCATATTTGGTCGCGTTATTTATGGCATGAATCATGTGCAAGCGATAACACGCACCGCCACCATAGAGGGTGAGACTGAAGTAGCCAGTGCTGACTATACGCCCATTGTATCGATGCAAATGATGGCAGATGTCCCCGCAGAACAACAAATTCATTTAGCGGTGAAAAATACCGAAAGTAAATTGTTTGCCACTAAATTAACTGAGCGTATTAAACGTGACGATGCTTTCTTTTTTAAAAAACCACCGGCGGTACTTGATGTCTGCCAAACGCCAGTGTTAACCCGCTTACTCGCTCAATAACACTACTTTCATTAAATAAGACGTCAACGTAGATAAATAGCACGACTGATTAGGGCTGAATTATTTCAATCGCTGTTACGGTTTAGTATTACCATTTTATATTAAGGCCTAATACTAAGGCTTAGTGTTAAAGCTTAGTGTTACCTTGCTTGTACTGCTCTTTCGCTTTGCGGCCTTTGCGATAAAGTGCTGGTCGTAATACTCTTCGCAGTGTCGGGAAAAGATAAGACACGGTTGTTAACCAACCACTGGCTCTGGGTAAGGATATTTCGGTTGCTTCACCACGGGCAATACTAACAATAGCATCGGCAACTTGTTGGGCACTACTCATGGCTTGTGAGAATACTATGTCTTCTACCTGATCTATTTCTGACATAATAAAACCAGTATCAATAGGCCCAGGTGAAACCACGCCAACATAAATCCCTGTCCCTTTTAGCTCATCGGCTAACGAGTAAGTAAATGCTCGCAAGCCTGCTTTTGTTGCCGCGTAAGTTGCCGCGCCCTGCAACGGCGTTCTACCGGCTAGCGAGCCAACATTAACTATTGCACCGCCACCCGCTTTGCGTAAATATGGCAAGATTAAGCAAGACAATTGAATCGGCGCACGTAAATTAACATCAACCATTTTGGCTAGATCATTTGCGTGGTTACTTTCTACCTCACCACGTTGATGAAAACCAGCATTGTTGATCAAGACATCAACCGAGCCAAAAGCCTGCGCTGCTTTTACCAGCAAGCTTTCATTGGCTGTGGGGTCGTTAATATCCATGGCAATATTGATGACCGATGTTGTCCTTGCTAGCTCTTCAGTAATTTTATCTAATGCGGTTTGTCCACGAGCTACTAAGACTAAATTCGCCCCTAGGTGGGCAAAAGTTCTTGCCGTTGCAGCACCCACACCGGCAGAGGCGCCAGTAATGATAACGGTTTTATCTATAAAAGTATTATTCATCATGCTCAGTTCTCTTTTTGTCGCGACGGCATTGCGGCTTAATTTGTTTGGTGGCATTGATGATGTATGTATTTTGTTACAGACTATTGGCTAAATTTATGCTGAAAATAGTGAAAAAACATCATCAATTTCATAAGATATCAGCATAACAATAAAGGGATTGATAATGAAAATAAAATATTTAGCAGTGGCCATTGTGGCCAGCTTGACGCTTTCGGCTTGTATAGCCACCCAAACTCACCAAAATTCAACAGCACAAAGTGCCGCCGTTGCCACGAATAGCAACAAAGTATTCAGTCAAAATTATGTTTTTAAAGAATTAGACAATGGCTTACGCGTGCTGATTGTAAAAACCGATTATCCTGATCTGGTTTCTGTGCAAATTCCAGTTTCAGTTGGCTCTCGTGATGAAGACGAAGTGGGTAAAACCGGCTTTGCACATTTTTTCGAACACATGATGTTCAAAGGCTCAGAAAAATTCCCACAAGCAGTTTATGCTGATTTATTTAAAAATGCCGGTGTTGATAATGGTGCCTACACCACCAACGATTACACTAACTATCATTTAGATTTCTCTAAAGATCACCTAGATAAAGTATTAGAGATTCAAGCAGATCATTTTAAAAACCTGACTTACACCGAAGCACAATTTAAAACTGAAGCATTAACGGTTAAAGGTGAATACTTAAAAAATAATGCCAGCCCTGTGCGTAAATTACTCGCTGCTGTGCGCAAAGAGGCCTTTGACAGCCATACTTATAAACATACTACCATGGGTTTTTTTGAAGACGTAGAAGCTATGCCTGAGCAAGTTGCTTATGGCAAAAAGTTCTTTAAACAGTTTTATAAGCCGGAATATGTTTCGTTAGTGATTGTTGGCGATGTCGAGCCCGCAGCGACTATGGCAATGGTAGAAAAACATTGGGGTAATTGGCAAAGAGGTAATTTTGTTAATGACATTACGCCAGAGCCAAAACAACAAGCGGCGAAATATGTCCATGAAAAATTTGACGGTTTACCAGGCCATTGGTTATTAGTGTCATATAAAGGGGCTGATTGGCAACCCAAGAAAAAAGATCGCGCGGCATTAGATTTAATCTCTGAATTATACTTTTCCAATAACTCAGCCTTGTATCAAGAACTCGTGGTTGACAAGCAGTTGGCCAGCCAAATGTTTAACTACAATCCCGCGACAAAAGATGCCGGTTTACGTCACGTTTTTATTAAAGTGAACGAAGAAAAAGATTTAGCGATTGTGCGTAATGCCATCAATCAAACTTACGCGCAAGCGCGCACTGAATTAGTCTCAACAGAAAAGCTTGATAATTTAAAATCGAACTTAAAATATAGTTTCGTCAATAGCTTAGACTCTTCAGAGTCAATTGCTTCAACCCTAGCAAGCTACATGCACTTTGATCGCGACCCTGAAACGATTAATCACCTTTATAACAGCTTCGATAATATCTCCGCTGACGATATTAAGCGTATCGCTAATAAATATTTTATTGATGATAACCGCACGACGGTTACGTTATCGGCATTAGATAAGGTGACGGGGTTTGAGCAAGAAGTTGATTTAAACGCGGCGGTGACAAAACGTGAAGTGAAAAAAACGCCAGCGAGTAAAGCACAATTTGCGCTATTAGATAATACCAATGACTCACCATTGATTGATGTTAACTTTTTGTTTTATACCGGTGCCGCGGCTGATCCCGCAGGTAAAAAAGGCGTTGCGGCATTAATGGCAAGTATGTTGACCCAAGGTGGCTCACAAACGCGTAGCTATAAAGAAATACAACAAGGTTTATATCCGTTAGCTGGACAGTTTTCGTCTCAGCTAGATAAAGAAATGATCTCGTTTACGGGTCGTGTGCATAAAGACAATGCACAACCTTGGTATCAATTAATCAGCGACCAATTACTGAACCCAGGCTGGCGCGAAGATGACTTTAAACGTCTGAAAAAAGAGTTAATTGACGGTATTGAATCAGGACTTAAATCGTCTAATGATGAAGAGTTAGGTAAAGAAGTGCTTTATAGCGAACTTTATCAAGGTCACGCTTACGCGCATTATAATAGCGGCGACTTATCTGATTTAGCAGCGATTACCCTTGATGATGTGCAGGCTTTTTATCACGCACAACTTACGCAGGCTAAATTGCATGTGGGTATAACGGGCGCACTGCCAAGTGATTTAAAAAGCCAATTATTGAGTGATTTTGCGACCTTACCTGTGGGTGATGAAAAACGTTTAAGCATTGCAAAAGCGCCGGTGTTAAAAGGCCATCATGCGACCATAGTTGAAAAAAATGCGCAATCAACCGCGGTTTCATTCGGTTTTCCAATTGATACTATGCGTAATGACCAAGATTGGGCCGCGCTATGGTTAGTGCGTTCATATTTTGGTGAACACAGAAGTTCAAATAGCTACTTGTATCAACAAATACGCCAAGCACGTGGTATGAACTACGGTGATTATTCCTATATCGAATATTTCCCGCGTGGCATGTACCAAACTAAGCCAGATGCAAACTTAGGCCGTTCTAGTCAAATTTTTCAAGTATGGCTGCGACCATTACGTTCAAATAATGATGCCCATTTTGCGACACGGGCCGCGTTATACGAATTAGACAAACTAATTGAAAAGGGTATGAGCGAAAAAGACTTTCAAGCAACGCGTAATTATTTAACTAACTATGCGCCACAACTAGTAGCGAGCCAAGATCAGCAATTAGGTTATGCTCTTGATAGTGAGTTTTATCAAACCGATGAATTTGTTAACTATGTACGTGGGCAATTTGCTAAATTATCCTTAGCCGATGTCAATCGAGTGATTAAAGAAAACTTACAAACTGATAATATTCACTATGTCTTTATTTCAGGTGACGGCCAAGATATGAAAAAACGCTTGTTGTCAGAGCAAGTTTCATCATTGAAATATAACGCTGAAAAACCAGCTGAGTTATTAGCCAGCGATAAAATTATCGAAAGCTATAAACTCAAGTTACCTAGTAAAAATGTTGAAGTGATCGCTGTTGATGCGGTATTTCAATAGGGCTATGTAAGGTATAAAGCTAACTTTATACCTACATCTTATACGCCTACTTTGAACGTTAACATCATCAGTTATTTAAATAAAACATCACGCTAGCCGTGGTGTTTTTATATTTAGGCTCCTCTCAAACCTCCTGTTTTTAGCCGTATTAGGCAGTTCGGTCATCACTCCAGCATTACGCCAATAACCCAAAATTTTGTAAATATAGGCACTGCGATGAAAAGAGTTAAGCTTTAACATGTTATTTATACAGGTAAAATTGATACAATCACTTAAGTTAAAGCTTATCGCCACACTTGTTCATCTGCCATTCATTTTTCCTTGGTATGATAAAACAAGTTATTTCAAATCGTATTATTCTCCTTAAGGTCGTATTTATGCAATTAAAAAAATCCATCATCAGTTTAGTGGCTCTTTCGTTAGCGTTTAGTGGTTGTGCAAGCAGCAATAAAGAAAAAGGTGCCGCTATTGGCGCAATTACTGGCGCTATTATCGGTAAGTCGACCAGTAACCATAAAAATAAACGTGCTGTTTGGGGCGCTGCCATTGGTGCACTTGCAGGCGTGGCTATTGGCGATTATATGGATAAACAGGAGCAAGAATTTCGTGACGAGTTATCCGGCTCAGGTATTGAAGTGGTGCGCGAAGGTGATAACTTACGTTTAATTATGCCGGCCAATATCACTTTTGCCATTGGCCAAGCTTATATTACTTCTGGGTTTTATAGCACGCTAGACGATATCGCACGGGTGTTAAATAAATATGAGAAAACCTTGTTGAGCATTGAAGGCCATACTGATAGCCAAGGTGGAGCAGAGTTTAATCAAAATTTATCTGAGCAACGTGCCGGCAGTGTTAAACAATATCTAACCAATCAGGATATTGTTGCTAGTCGTTTAAAAACCATAGGTTATGGTGAATCTCGAGCCGTGGCTGATAACATGAAAGCTAATGGCCGCGCACTTAATCGCCGGGTTGAAATTCAGATCATTCCAAAGCAAACCTAGCCCACACCACTTGAGAAAAAGTAAGCTAAAATACCGCGTAACCTCGCGGTATTTTTCATTTTAAAGCCATAGCAAACTCAATAACTTAGTGCCCTTTTTTGTTTCATCAACACTAGCTTGCTGTTCATACACTCGCTTGTTATCAAACAATAATTATACTCAATGGCTTCATAAGTTAGGCTAATTGGTATCACTAGCCTAGCCAGGTGTTTCACGATATTATGACGGGTAAATGAGTGTTTGATTTTTTGCATTATGTGCAGCTAACCACTCTTCATCGCCAGTTATTGAAACGATAGTACAAGTTATGAAAACAAAATTAATTACCCGAGCGGGTTATGTTTTATTACAGCAAGAGTTAAATAAGCTTTGGCGTGAAGACCGTCCTGAAACAACTCGTAAAGTATCGTGGGCGGCAAGCTTAGGTGATCGCAGTGAAAATGCTGACTATCAGTACAACAAAAAACGCCTACGTGAAATAGACCGCCGTGTGCGCTATCTACGCAAAATACTTGAAGAGCTAAAAATTGTTGATTACGGACCACAGCAAGAAGGTAAAGTATTTTTTGGGGCTTGGGTGAGTTTAAACAATGACGATAATGAAACGCTAAAGTTTCGTATTGTCGGCCCAGAAGAGATCTATGGCCGCAACGATTTTTCTTCAATCGACTCCCCTATTTCACGCGCTTGCTTAAAAAAAGCCGTTGATGACGAAGTGGTAGTGAAGACGCCAACAGGTGAAAAAATTTGGTACGTTAGTGATATTCAGTATGAGCAATCATAGGGACAAATAATTCACTAGCTTAGTACTTGATGCATAGTGGTTAAGTCGCAAAACATGGCGATAAGCGCTTATTTATCAAGGCATTACCCCCATGCTACACTGACAAATTAGCCGAAGATAAATTCTGTAAAGCTAAGCAATAAACTCAGTAATTTTCCGGTATGGCTTGGTTAATCAAGGGAGGAAGAACCATTGTTTCTTGATTAATAAAAATCTTAAAATCATCTTATAGACAAAAAAAAGCCAAATCCGTTGGCTAGCTTTAAGCCCTACTGTTGCTACTCAAATGGCATAAGTAATGTTTTCATGGCGGGTCGAAGTGCTATTAATACGGTTTCTTCAGTGAGCTCTGGGTAAAGAACTTTTCTTAGTAATAACCCGGCCATCACCGAAAATATAACATTTATACGGCTTTCAAGTTCTTGTTCAGAATGATCTTTTAACAGACTTCTTTCACTGGTTAATAGTTGCCTCATACGATTTCTTGCTTGTGCATCTGCGTCGCGCAATAGCGTTGCGACTTTATGGTTTCTGCCCGCTTCAGCCATCATATCTAAATCAACAACGCATGAACCAGTATCCATGTGCCTTTGCACACCAATATTTAAGCCATCTAACAGTGCGGTTAACACATCACTGGGATGGTCTTCAAACTGCTGAAAGATAGAGAACATTTCTTCCATATCTTTTTCAATAATACTTTCTATAATGGCTTCTTTACTATCAAAATAATTATAAATATGCCCAGCACTCATTCCCGCTGTGCGAGATATTTCAGCCATACCTGCACCGTGATAACCTTTACGGCGGAAACAATCAGCTGCAGCGCTAAGCACTTGCTCTCTGCGTGCTTGAGCAAGCGCAGGATCTGAATGTCTTTTGGTTTTCATACGAAACTCCATTACCGGACTACCGGTACGAAAATAGTGTTTAATTAAGCGTTTTTACATTTCAAAAATGAATTTACCACTGGGTTTTATCAGGGTACATAATAATTATGTACCCTGATAAAATTACTCAGGTTGACCAGTTTTAGCACTTTGTTCCCAGCCACCGCCAACGACTTTGTACAAGCTAATTTGACTAGCAAGTAAAGCTTGTTGACCCATAATATTTTGCTGCTGAGCGTTATACCAGGTTCTTTGTGCATCAAGAACTTGTAAGTAACTATCCACCCCTTTGTTATAACGTGCTTGAGATAAATCAAAGGTCGATTGACGACTTTGTAGCAACATATCAAGTGCGGTTAATTGCGCTTGATAACCTTCTCTATCGGCCAGTATATCAGCCACCTCACGAAACGCTTGCTGAATTTTTTGCTGATAAGTCACCAAGGCAATTGCTTGCTCAGCTTTAGCGACATCTAACCCCGCTTGGTTACGACCCATATTAAAAATAGGTAAGCGAATCGAAGGTACAAAACTCCATGATCCAGAGCCTGAATCAAATAAGCTGTTTAAATCACTTGAAGCCGAGCCGGCATTTGCCGTTAAGCTAATACTTGGATAAAAAGCGGCACGAGCAATACCAATATTGGCATTTGCTGCTAATAGTTGATGTTCTGCGGCTTTAATGTCTGGCCGTTGTGTTAATAAGTCAGACGGCAAGCCAACCGGTATTTCTGGTAAGGTAAGCAGCGAATTCAGTGACTTACTTGGCAGAAAATCACTCGCGACTGGTTTACCTACAAGTAAGTCTAAAGCATTTTTGTCACGTTTTAATAAGCGCTTATATTTTGCGATATCAATTTTTGCGATATCAATTTTTGCGGTAGCGACGGTACTTTTAAGTTGCTCAAGCGTAAGTTTTGAGGCTGCGCCTAAATCAAAGCTTTTTTGTGTCAGCGACAGAGACTCTTGCTGAGAATTCAAGGTTTCTCTAGAAAGCGTTAATAATTGCTGATCGGCAGCATAGTTAAGCCAGGCATTAGCCAGTTCAGCCACTAACGTCACTTGCGTGCTGTATTGGCTAAGCTCAGTAGAATATAAGGTTTGTAAGGCTTGTGCTGATTGATTACCTACCTTACCCCAAATATCAAGCTCATAGGAGGTTATACCTACTGTTGCGCCATATTGTGAGCTTATTGTCGCCTTGTTTCCTGCTGATAAATCAGCGGGTAAACGTTGGCGAGTACCCGAGCTATTAAAATCTAACGATGGATATAACGCTGAGTCTTCAATTTGATAAAGCCCACGTACACGCTGGACATTAAGCATGGCAATTTGGAGATTTTTATTATGCTCAAGACTTTGTGCAATTAATGCTTGCAGGCTTTTGTCGTTAAAAAACTCTTGCCATTTTAGTGGCGTAACTTGTGCTTGATTGGTACCTGATGCATAGGCATCAGGTACCGGTAGTGCAAGTTTATTTTGCTCAGGTGCTAATTGGCAAGCACTCAAAACAACTAACGTAATAGCACTTACCGTCAGGGTTTTCAGCTGGCGCTTGTGGACGTTACCAGCGTTAAAAGAACGATTTTTTAAATTCATTCTGCGCTCTCCTTGATAGAATCGTTAACTTTACCAGGGAAGATACGACGCACTAAGACAAAGAACATCGGGACAAATACCACCACCAAAATTGATGAGGCAAGTGTGCCGCCAATAATTGAAATACCTAAGGCGTTTTGCGCACCCGAGCCAGCACTTGATGCAATAGCTAGAGGTAAAACACCACAAATAAAGGCCATAGAGGTCATCAAGATAGGACGTAAACGAAGGCGTACTGCGGCGACAGCGGCATCAACTAGGCCTAAGCCCTCATCCATTTTATGAATGGCAAATTCAACAATTAATACCGCATTTTTAGAGGCTAAACCTATGGTAGTCAACAAGCCTACTTGTAAGTAAATATCGTTTGATAAACCGCCGAAAAAAGCCGCCATAATTGCACCAAATATTCCCAAAGGCACAATTAACATGATAGCGAATGGAACCGACCAACTTTCATATAATGCCGCTAAACATAAAAATACAAACAGTAATGAAAGACCATAAAGTAAAGGAGCTTGCCCACTACTTGAACGCTCTTGGAACGAGATACCTGTCCACTCAGATGCAATACCATTTGGCAGCTGTTTAACTAAACGCTCCATTTCATCCATTGCTTGGCCCGTACTATAGCCGGGCGCTGCACTACCTTGAATTTCCATTGCTGAAAAACCATTATAACGCTCTAAACGTGGTGAGCCGTAGGTCCAGTAAGTGCTAGAAAATGCCGAGAAAGGCACCATGTCACCATTCTTGTTACGTACATACCATTTATTTAAATCTTCTGGCACCATACGAGATTTTGCATTACCTTGCATATACACTTTTTTCACGCGACCACGGTCAATAAAGTCATTTACATAACTACTACCCCATGCTGTTGAAAGCGTGCTGTTAATAGCACTTTGCGAAACGCCAAGTGCTTCAGCTTTCGCTAAATCAGTATCAAGTTGTAACTCTGGCATGTCTTCTTGGCCGTTAGGACGAACGCCCGCTAAGATTGGGCTTTGACTTGCCAAGCCTAATAACTGATTTCGAGCGGCTAGCAGCGCGTCATGGCCAAGACCAACACGGTCTTGCAAAAAGATATTAAAGCCGTTGGCAGTACCTAGTTCCATAATCGCTGGCGGTGGGAAAGCAAAGACAAAGGCTTCTTTTATCGTAGAAAAATATCCCATCGCTTTACCCGCAACACCTTGTACCGATAAATCGTCACGTTGGCGTTCATCCCAATGCTTAAGATTTACAAAGGCAATCGCTGAATTTTGCCCTGAACCGGCGAAACTAAAACCTGTTACCGTGAAAATACCATTAACGGCTTCAGATTGGTCGTTCAAGAAGTGATCTTCTACTTTCTTAACTACCTCTAACGTTTGTTGTGTTGTAGAGCCTGCGGGTAATGAAACTTGGTTAAACAAAATACCTTGGTCTTCATCAGGTAAAAATGCAGTCGGTAAGTTTGAAAACACGTAGACCATACCACCAACAATCACAGCATAAATAAGCAAGTAACGTTTAGAGTTTTGGATCATTCGGCTAACAAAGCCTTGCGCACCGGCGTTAGTTTTATCAAAACCACGGTTAAAGCCAGAGAAAAATTTACCGATTAGTGACCTGTTGTCGTGTACATGACTTGGTTTTAATAACGAAGCACACAGTGCTGGCGTTAAAATAAGTGCAACTAATACCGAAAGCCCCATCGCAGAGACTAGCGTAATTGAAAATTGGCGATAGATAATACCGGTAGAACCACTAAAAAATGCCATCGGAATGAATACCGCTGAAAGCACCATAGCGATACCGACTAAAGCACCTTTTATTTCATCCATTGATTTGCGTGTTGCTTCAACCGCCGATAGTTTTTCTTCGGTCATCAATCGTTCTACGTTCTCTACCACGACGATGGCGTCATCAACTAATAAACCAATAGCCAATACCATCGCAAACATGGTCATCGTATTTATTGAATAGCCAAAAGTATATAGAATACCGAACGTACCAAGCAGCACTACAGGTACCGCAATGGTTGGAATGAGTGTCGCGCGGAAGTTTTGTAAAAATAGATACATGACAATAAATACTAAAACAACGGCTTCAATTAAAGTGTGAATAACTTTTTCTATTGATAAAGAAACAAAGGGTGTTGTGTCGTAAGGAACAACGGCTTCTAATCCTTCAGGAAAGAATTGTTCAAGCTCATTTATCGCGGCTTTAATACCATCAGCCGTATCAAGTGCGTTGGCGCCACTGGCGAGTTTAATACCTAGACCTGAGGCAGGTTGACCATCATAACGGGCAACTACACGGTAGCTTTCACCACCGAGTTCGACACTCGCTACGTCTTTAAGGCGCACAACAGAGCCATCGCTACTGTTTTTAACTAAAATTTCTTCAAATTGTGCCGGTGTTTGTAATCGACTTTGTGCGGTTACTGTCGCGTTGAGTTGTTGGCCAGCAATAGCGGGCATAGCACCTAATTGACCTGCTGATACTTGGGCATTTTGCTCTGATATAGAGGCACTAATATCGGCTGGTGTTAGTTTATAGCTTTCAAGTTTTGCTGGGTCTAACCAAATGCGCATGGCATATTGAGAGCCAAACAATTGCACTTCACCCACACCTTCTACGCGCGAGACAATATCTTGCACATTCGATGAAACATAATCACCAATATCAATATTGCTCATGCTGCCATCTTTCGAGACGAAAGCGTAAACCATTAAAAAGTTTCGAGCTGATTTAGCAACGACAACACCTTGTCTTTGCACTGCTTCTGGTAGCAATGGTGTTGCGGTTGCCAATTTATTTTGCACCTGAACCTGAGCAATATCAGGGTCAGTGTCGGCACTAAATGAAAGCGTCAACGTAGCAGAGCCGCTAGACTCAGACGTGGACGACATATAAAGCAAGCCATCAAGCCCTTTCATTTTCTGCTCAATAACTTGTGTTACTGTATCTTCAAGCGTACGTGCAGAGGCGCCTGGGTAAGTTGCTGTAATACTAACAGCAGGTGGCGCGATCGATGGATACTGTGCGATAGGCAAATTTTGAATAGCTAAAATACCCGCAAGCATCACCACGATAGCAAGTACCCATGCAAATATAGGTCTATCAATAAAAAATCGTGACATTACAATGCTCCGTTATTGCGCTTTATTTACAGAAGATGCTGCAGCAGATGAGCCAACTTCAGATGAAACAACTGGGGCACCGGGACGAATTTTTTGCAAACCTTCAACAATCAATTTGTCGCCATCAGCCAATCCACTTGTTACTAACCAATTTGAACCCACTGTTCTATCAACAGCTAAAATACGGCTTTCAACTTTATTGTCTTTACTGACCACCATTGCTGTTGGCTCGCCTTTAGTATTTCGACTTACGCCACGCTGAGGAACTAAAATAGCGTTGGCTTTTACGCCTTCAATGATAGAAGCGCGGGCATACATGCCTGGCAATAATAATTTTTCCGGGTTAGGAAATTTAGCGCGCAGGGTTACCGAGCCCGTACTTGGGTCTACGGTTACTTCAGAAAACTGTAATGTGCCTTTATGAGCATAAGTTGCACCATCTTCCATGATGAGTTCAACGTCTGTTTGACTTGTCGAGTCAACCGTCAAAGCACCTGACGCTATCGCTTTTTTAAGCTTGGTTAGTTCATTGCTTGATTGCGTTAAATCGACATAGATTGGGTCAAGCTGAGTCACTGTTGCAAGCGCAGTTGTTTGATTGGCACTGACTAAAGCACCTACAGTGACACTCGACTTACTGATTTGTCCGCTAATGGGTGACGAGACATGGCTATAATCAAGATTAATTTGCGCACTTTGTTGCTGTGCCTTAGCGGTTAGTAATTCAGCTTTCGCTTGTTTGTATGACGCATCAGCTTCATCAAAGTCTTGCTGACTTACTGCTTTAATTTTTAATAGCTCGCTATAGCGAGAAGCTTTAGCTTTACTGCTTGCAATACTGGCTTGCGCTTTCGCCACAGCGGCTTCGCTCGCCGCTAGTTCGGCTTTAAATGTGGCAGGATTAATTTGATAAAGCGCTTGGCCTTGCTCAACTCGCTTGCCTTCAGTAAATAAACGCGATTGCACTATACCACTTACCTGAGGACGAATATCAGCGATTTGAAAGGCACTAATGCGACCAGGTAATTCTTTTTTAAGCGTTAATGATTGGCTTTTTAATGTCACCACACCTACTGGCACAGCTTGAGGTGCTAAAACTTGTGACTGCTCGGCAGCGATATCACAACCCGTTAAAGCAACGGAACCTATGAGGCTTGATAATACAAATAAAACGGTGCGGGAACACTGCATGTTAAATACCTTTTAAATTTAGAGTGAACGATCATTCTAAATTAAAGTATTTTAATAATAAACCTTAATTGACTGAATTTACAAAAGATTACATAGAGTTACACTTACAAGCTCAACTGAGCTATTAAGCGTTATTAAAATGGCAGATTAAATCACTAAGCTATGAAAAACAGCACAAGCTAACAGATGAAAAAATATCGTCATAATAGCTGCATGGTCACTCTGCAAGTACTAACGAGCTTTAGTTTTATTTAGTGACAAAAAAGCCAGCATCTAGCTGGCTTTTTTTTTCTATTGTTTGGCTAAAATTATTGCGCGATTTTCACACGAATTTTATTTTTTGCGATTTTGGTTTCATGTAGATTAGACAAGGCTAGTTTTGCTTCTTTTTCATCAGGCATTACAACAAAAGCAAAACCTTTTGATTTGGCCGTTTCTTGGTCTAAAACTAAGTTACATTCAGTGACAGTGCCATGAGCAGAAAATAAAATACGGAGTTCCTGTTCGGTTGTCGTACGAGAAAGGTTGCGAACTAAAAGTTTCATAATTGACCATAGGTATGTGATTGCGGCCATAATTATCTCATAGTTTGACCATAGACCAAGCTATTTTCTGCATTTGGCTAAAATAACTTAGCCACATAGTCTTGCTCGGCGTGCAAAATCTGTCTATTAAAATGCAGCCGGTATAGGCGCCATGGTGTGGCAAAGTTATTGTGCAGCACCTTAAGTATTTCAATAGTAGTGGCTATTTCTCTAGCAAATAGGTTAATGCTCAACTTATAAAATCAATTGCTGCAGTGACAAACCCTTACTTCTTTCGCTTAACTGCGCTAACAACAATTCAGCTGTTGCGATAGCGTCATTGAGTGCATTGTGGGCATAGTGCTCAGGCAGGTCGTACTTTTCTCGTAAGGCTAACAATCTTAATTCAGAAGGGTCGTAGGCCACATCTCTTTTATCGAGTCTTCTTTTAGCGACCACTAAGGTGTCTATAATAGGAAATGGTGGCGCCATACCATAAAGTTCAAGGCAGGCTTGTCGCAAAAACTGTCGTTCAATACGGGCAAAGTGTACTAACATAACTTTGCCGGCAAGGCGCTTAAGTAATTGTTCTATGACCTCAGCTAAGGGCTGCCCTTGGTCTTTTTGATCGTCAGTAATTTGATGAATAGTAACGTTATTGGCCTTTAAGCTGCCTTTAGCGTTAATAATTTGGTGATAACTGCTGCCAAGCTTTATTTGATTATGGTTTAATTCTACGCAACCGACACTGAGTAACTTATCTTGCACCGCATCTAAACCTGTGGTTTCAAAATCTACCGCTAAAATTGGAATACAGTTCAACGGAGTGTAAAGCGGTGGAAAGGGTACGCTGAGAAAATCACGCAATGGCCCTTCAGGCGCCCTTTTTAGCATACGTTTACGTTGTGCTTCGTAACCGAATAGCCAACGAGTTAATGGATGATGGTTTAACATAATAAATGGCTATCGTTAATAAGTTGACTGACGGCTGTCTTGCATGGTTTTGATCACTTTAAAGGCATCTTTTAAGTGTTCACGCTCGAGTTTAGATATATCTTTAGGTGACAAGTAGTTATTAGGCTGTTGTCCTTTTTGTAATTTGTTGGCTTGGTGCATCATGCGCAGCATACTTAAAAATTCATAGGCATCAATAAGGTTTGCTGCTGATGCTTTGGTTAATGAAGGTGTGCCTGCGGCTTGCTTTAATCGCTCTATGGTATTGACCGAAGAAATCCCCTCAGATAGTGCATAAATACGGGCCAGATCAACTATTGGGGCAATACCGTTGTGTTTTAAATCTAGTGTCGCTTTATTTTCGCCATCTTGAATTAAGACAAAATCACGGAAAAAACCTAATGGTGGCCTTAAATTTAAAGCGTTACGCGATAAGTGTGCAATAAATAATGTGCTACTTTGGGTTTTTTTTAACATTTTCACTCGCACTTGCTCGAGTAAATTACTCTCGCCATAAACCGTGATTAAGTCAAAAAAAGTGCTGCAATGCATTAAGGCTTTTGGGTCTGGTGTGTTAATCCACTGGGCAAAATATTGTGACCATTTTTTTTGTGTTTGACACCACTGAGGGTTTGTCGCCATGACATTGCCAGGGCAGTAAATAAAACCACAAGCGGCTAAGCCGTCAGAAACAAAAGTAGCAAGATCTTTAAACCAGTAGCCATGCTGTGGTTGCATGTCGTTTGAAATGATCAAGGCGTTGTCTTGATCTGAGTGAGCAAATTGCTCTTGTCTTCCTTGCGAGCCTGCAGCCAACCAGGCGTAAGGCACAGGTGGTGGGCCTAATAATTTTTCCGCCATTTCAATTAATCGAATGGTAAACGCCATGGTAATGGCACTAATACTTTTACCAACATGGTCAGCGGTAGTGCCTAGTTTTGCCATCCGGATTTGCAGTTTGGGTATCATGCTACTGATTTCGATGAGTTCGTCGACCGATTTTGCTTTATGAATAATGCTGGTAATGTTAATGGCATTTTGCCCTTCATTATTCATTAAATCAGTGACAGTAACCATGCCTTTGAGTTGGCTATCTGCAGTGACAGGTAAATGATGAATATGCTTTTGTGTCATCATCATTAACGCGTCATAGGCGGTACTTTTAATATCGATTGTCGCCATGTCATCGGTCATGATTACGCTAACCGGTTGCTCAATACTTAAGCCTTGCGCCACACAGCGCCGACGAATGTCTTTGTCGGTGACTATGCCGAGTAACTGATCATTTTGTACAATAACCAAACATGAAAAACCTTGTTCTGTCATCAAAATAGCCGCTTGTTGAATACTCGTGTCAGGACTTACGGTAAAAACAGGGTCATGACAAAAGTGAGCGATTGAGCTATTAAGTAATGAAGAATTTAAAATAGCGTCTTCATTAACTTGCAGCATTTTTTTATTGAGGCGTTGCTCAGATGTTTGCTGAAAAAATGCCAGTACATCGGGATATTCACTGACCAGCTGGTGAAAGTTATGGTAGTTGATGCTGTAAAGCAAAGTATCTTCATCAGAGGTAACTTTGGCCTTGTCATCATTATTTAGGCAAAAAGCGGTACAAATATCGCCTTCACTATATTTCCCCAATAACTCATCATTTTCAGTGACATAACTTAATGCACCTTTGCGTAATATGTAGAGGTTCGCTTCTACAATACCCTCTGGAGGTAGCGACTGCCCCCTACGCACATAACAAATACTGATCTCTTTAACGACTTGTTCGATGATATTACTCGGCAATAAATCCATCGGAGGAATCGCTTGTATAAATTCACTGATTTCGGTTAATGCTGAGTCCATGGCAATATCTCCAATAAGTATCCTTAGTGTATTTAGATGAATTGTAACCCTTAAGTCAACTATTTCACCTGTGTTCTAGACTAAAGTTTAATATGAGAGTCGAAAAAAGATTGTTAGTGTGTAGCCTGGAGTAGGTTAAGTATTCATTTATCCAAGTTTGCTTGTGCTAGCTGGTCGAATTAATAGTCAACATTACTTTAAACAACGGGTATAAAGCGTATAAAAATCATAAAACGCTGTGCCTATTAAGCTAAACAGGTTTAATAGGAATAATTGCTAGGAGAGAATGATGGAAGGTAATGCAACATATTGGTCAGAGAATCTGCGCCTAATATTTATAAGTCTTGTTATTTGGTTCGTAGTTTCATTTGGTTTTGGTTTACTGCTTGTTGAACCATTAAATGAGATACGTCTAGGTGGGTATAAGCTAGGTTTCTGGTTTGCACAACAAGGTTCGATTTACACATTTGTCGGTTTAGTTTTTTGGTATACTAAAAAAATGAACGACCTTGATAAAAAATATAACGTGGGGGAATCATAATGGATGAGTTAAAACTTTATACTTACATTGCCGTGTTCGGTTCTTTCGCCGTTTACTTTGGTATTGCTTGGTGGGCACGTGCGGCTTCAACGAGTGATTTCTATGTCGCTGGTGGTGGTATTACACCAATGCAAAATGGTATGGCCATCGGTGCCGATTGGATGAGTGCTGCGTCATTCATTTCAATGGCGGGTATGATCTCATTCTTAGGTTATGGCGGTTCTGTATTCCTAATGGGTTGGACGGGTGGTTATGTATTACTCGCCATGTTGCTTGCACCTTACATGCGTAAACACGGTAAATTTACTGTACCTGAGTTTATTTTTGATCGTTATTATTCAAAAACTGCACGTATTGTAGCGGTTGTTTGTTTAATCATCGCTTCATTAACTTATATTATAGGTCAAATGAAAGGTGTGGGTGTTGCTTTCTCTCGCTTCTTAGAAGTTGATTATGATAATGGCCTTTACATCGGTATGTTCGTTGTTTGGGTTTATGCGGTACTTGGTGGTATGAAAGGTATTACTTACACGCAAATTGCTCAGTATTGTGTATTGATTTTTGCTTACACCATTCCAGCAGTGTTTATTTCTTTACAGTTAACAGGTAACCCAATTCCACAACTAGGCTTAGGTTCTACCTTGGCAGATGGTAGTGGTGTTTACTTACTTGATAAGCTGGACATGGTAGTCACTGATCTTGGTTTTAAAGAATACACTACTGATAACATGGGTGGCTCAGTAAATATGTTCGCATATACCTTGTCACTGATGATTGGTACAGCAGGTTTACCTCACGTTATCATGCGCTTCTTCACTGTTCCTTCAGTAAAAGCAGCACGTCAATCAGCAGGTTATGCTTTAGTTTTTATCGCTTTGTTATACACAGTTGCTCCAGCAGTTGGCGCTATGGCTCGTTTGAACTTAATGAACACTATTGAGCCAGCAGCCGGTCAAAATATGGAATATGCTGAACGTCCTCAGTGGTTTAAAGACTGGGAAAAAACTGGTTTATTACAATTCGAAGATAAAAACGGCGATGGTAAAATACAATACAACGCTGATAAAACAACGAATGAAATGATTAAAGTTGACCGTGACATTATGGTATTGGCTAACCCTGCAATCGCAAACTTACCAAACTGGGTAATTGCATTAGTTGCCGCTGGTGGTTTGGCTGCCGCTTTATCTACTGCAGCCGGTTTACTGTTAGCAATATCCTCATCAATTTCCCATGATTTAATGAAAGGTATATTAACGCCCGATTTAACAGAGAAAAATGAGTTACTAGCAGGTCGAGTTGTGATGACAATATCGGTTCTGGTCGCTGGCTGGTTGGGTTTAAATCCGCCTGGTTTTGCCGCAGGAACGGTTGCACTAGCCTTTGGTTTAGCTGCATCATCAATATTCCCAGCACTAATGATGGGTATATTTTCTAAGAAAATGAGTGGTACCGCAGCAGTATGGGGTATGTGTTCAGGTATCGGTGTAACTATGCTTTATGTGTTCCAACACAAAGGCCTTATGTTTATTCCAGGTACATCTTTCTTAGGTGATATGGGTCCTAACTGGTTCTTTGGTATTTCACCTAATGCCTTTGGTTCAGTCGGCGCATTTGTTAACTTTGCTGTAGCCTTTACAGTATTAAGATTTACAGGTCCAGCTCCAGCTCATATCCAACAATTGGTTGAAAACTTCCGTACACCACATGGTGGCGTTTCAACAGCACATGATCACTAATAGCGTGTGATGGTATTTAATACCCATTAAATAAAGGCTCCACTTGTGGAGCCTTTAGTTTTTATTGTTAAGGATGTCTTTAAGCTAGATAACCAGCTGATGTAAGATACACAGTTGTAAAATAACCTTTAAATTTGAATACTAGAGAAAATAAGGATAATCATGAATCGTCATACAAAAACAGCATTAATAGTGGCACCGTTTCTTATCTTGGGTGGCTACATTGCGTCAGATTTTTATATCGAAAATAAAGCAGATCAAGAAAGAGTATTTAATATGGTGCCATTTGGTCTTTGTGATGTGATCAATGAAAAGTGTGTGTTGAAATCAGGCACATTTGAGGTCAATATTTATGATAAAGCAGGCACTACAACATTAAATTCAACTTTTCCGCTCGATAGTGCAACATTTTTTTTAGTTGATAGTAACAACCAAGCCAGTGCTTACCCTTTAGGCATGATTGATAGTGCATATTACTGGCAGAGCCCAACACCTTTACGCAATACTATTAGTAACAAGGGTGATAAGCAAAAATTACGCATTATTGCTAACATCAAAGGTGGCCAATATATTGCGGAGTTTTATACTCAAACATTAAATTAGCGTTGAACTTTAAGTTTAATGACATCTCTGAATAAATCCATATAATCAGATGATTAATATCAGTTATAGAGAAATGTTATGTTTCCAAATTGGCAATTAGCAGGCTTAAGTTTTGCTTATATAGGTTTGCTGTTTTTTATTGCCTATATTGGAGATAAATACCGTCATAAATTATTACGCAAAAGCCAGGCGATAATTTATGCATTAACCCTAGGCGTTTACTGTACGTCGTGGAGTTTTTTAGGCACTACTGGACAAGCGTCGAGTAATTTCATTTCACATTTACCAATATATTTAGGGCCTATACTACTCTTTATATTCGCTTGGCCTTTCATTCAACGCATCATTAGCGTTAGTTTAAAATTAAATCTGACTTCGATCGCTGATTTATTAGCCGCTCGCTTTGGTAAATCACATAACTTAGCCATTTTAGTGACCATAGTCGCGTTAGTGGGCACCATGCCTTATATCGCGCTGCAATTAAAAGCCATTGTTTATACTTTTCAACAGCTGCAAGCAGAGCAGAGTTTAGCTAATTGGCATTTTGGTTTAATCGTTAGTTTAGTCTTAGCCGGCTTTACCATAGTATTTGGTGTGCGTAATATCGATGTGACTGAACGTCATCCGGGTGTCATGCTCGCGATAGCCTTTGAATCTTTAGTAAAGCTGTTTGCCTTCGCTGCCGTTGGTATTTTTGTTACCTACGTGCTCTTTGATTCGCCCATGGAAATTTGGCGTCGATCGTCAACTGTCCTGAATCTTGAACAACAACTGAACTTTCCCAATATTATGTCAATGTTCGCTATGCTAGTGATCACTATGGCGGCATTTTTATCATTACCACGGCAATTTCAAGTCATGGTGGTTGAACTTAAAGATGAAAAAGATACTTGGCTTAGTCGTCGAATTTTTCCACTTTACTTATTAATATTTGCAATTTTTGCGGTGCCGTTAGGGCTAGCAGGACAGTTATTATTGGGCGATAGTGTTCCCTCTGATGCTTACGTATTATTTCTACCTTGGTATCAGCAACAACCTTGGTTAACCTTGTTAACCTTTTTGGGCGCAATATCTGCTGCCAGTTCTATGGTAATCATTTCTTCTATTGCTTTGAGTACTATGCTCAGTAATGAAATTGTTTTTCCGTGGTTATATCGAGCAAATAAACACCATGAAACAGATTATGATAATTTCCGTTTACGATTATTAACTATTCGTAAAATATTAATTTTATTTGTTATTTTATTAGGCTATGGCGTGTTTTTGATGACCTCGCCAGATACCTTAAGTTCTTTAGGTGAAATAGCCTTTGGTGCTTTTGCCCAATTAACGCCCGCATTAGTCGCCGCTTTTTATTGGCGTAGAGCCACTTTAACTGCGGTTTATGGCGGAATCGTGATTGGTTTTGGTGCTTGGTTAACACTCAACTTTCTGCCACAGTTTGGTCTTTATCCAAACCCCTTTGAAGGAGGCTTTCTACCGGCTAATTCGATGGCAAGTCTGTTGTCATTATCAGCTAACATCATTGCCATGTGGTTACTTTCTCATGTCAGTCGTCAAAGTGTGCAAGAGCGCATGCAAGTATCCTTATTTATGGAATACAAAGCGCCAAAAGTTTTACAGTTACAACGTAATAAACAAATAAATTATCAAGAACTTGAGCTATTACTTTCACGCTTTGTGGGTGAAGAGAAATCTAGCGCTAGTTTTATACAATTTCAGTGTTCAACAGACAAAACACAAATGAGCAATGTGGCGTATAACCAAAAATTATTACAGCACACTGAAAATACTTTGGCGAGTGTTATGGGAGCATCGTCTGCCCGTTTAGTCTTATCGTCGGCGTTAGATGGTCGTGATATTGCTTTAGACGAAGTCGCAGTATTAGTGGAAGAAGCGTCGAGCCAACGACAACAATATAGCCAAGATTTATTACAAAGTGCGATCGAAAATGCCAGTGAAGGGATTTCCATTGTTGATAGTGAGCTAAACCTTGTGGCCTGGAACAAAAAGTATGTTGATTTATTTAACTACCCCAGTGAACTGGTTTTTCAAGGTAGCCCCGTCAGTGATTTAATTCGCTTTAACATACTGCGAGGTTTATGCGGTGTCGGTAAGGTTGATGAGCAAGTCAGTAAACGCCTAATGCATTTACGCAATGGCAGTCCACATAGCTCTGAACGAGAAGATAGTGACGGTAGGGTTATACGCATTGAAGGTAATCCGCTACCGGGTGGTGGCTTTGTTATGCTCTTTTCTGATATTACCGTCTATCGTCAAGCCGAGAGAGGTTTAATTGAAGCCAATGTGGATTTAGAAACGCGGGTGCTTGAGCGAACACAAAAATTAGAGCAAACCAACGATGCTTTAGCTTTAGCCCGTGAAAAAGCGGAGCAATCGCATATTAAAAAAAGCTTATATTTAAAAGCTTGTAGTCATGACTTAATGCAGCCATTAGAAGCGGCGCGGCTATTTACCTCAGCTTTAGCTAGCCAAGGCAATTTAACGGCAACACAACAACGACAGGTAGACAATATTGACCACTCTTTAAAAGTAGCCAATGACCTAGTGGCAGATCTGGCAGAAATTTCCCGGATTGAAAGTGGTAACATAAAACTCAATATTAGCTCTTTTTCATTGAAGTCTTTATTTGATGATCTTGCCAAAGAGTTTTCTGCCAGTGCCTTGGAACATGAAGTGGAGTTTCGAGTACGCTGTAATTCAATGTGGTTACGCTCAGATCGAAGTTTATTACGCCGAATATTGCAAAATTTAATTGGTAACGCCTTTCGTTATGCCAGTCCAGGTAAGATATTGTTAGGAGCACGAGCGAAAGGAGATATTATTGATATACAAGTGCTGGATAATGGCCCAGGTATTCCTGAAGAAAAACAAACCATGGTCTTTGAGCAATTTACCCAGTTAGATAATCAGCAGAATTCATCAGCAGGTGGTTTAGGCTTAGGGCTAAACATTACCCAAAGCTTAGCTAAATTATTGGGTCACCCTTTAGCGCTGAGTTCGCAAGTGAATATGGGTTGTAAGTTTACCGTTGGGGTTGAACGCACTCGAGCACAACGAGAATCAGTAGTCGCAAAACCTGTGGTTAATTTAGGTTTAAGCGATGTTACGGTGATGTGTATCGATAATGACCCTGATGTCTTAGGTGGTATGATTGAGCTATTATCAGTATGGGGTTGCAATGTATTGGCCGCGGATTCATATCATCAAGCACTGTCAATTTTTGATGAGCACAAAAACGATATCGAAATACTGTTAGTTGACTATCAACTCGACGCTGACTTTAACGGTATCGCGTTAATTACAGAGCTAAGAAAGTTGAGTCGACACTACGTGCCTGCGGTGTTAATTACCGCCACCACAGATAGTAACCTAGAGGAAAAAGCCCTAGTAGCAGATATTGGTTTTATGCGTAAATTGATAAAACCTGCCGCGCTTAGAGCGATGATGAGTTCGATGTTAACGAAAAAAATGCAAGAAAAGTATTGGCAATAATGACTCTTGATAACCTTACTTATTTTCAACTTTCGTGATTCAATTTTCGTGATTCAACTTTAATGATTCAATTTTCGTGCTTAAAGTTCAGGTAACTACACATTAACAGTCTTGTAATTGCACGTCAGAAATATCAAGTTGAGCAATAACGATAACCGCTTGTGTACGGTTACGCACATCAAGTTTACGAAATATTGCCGTGGCATGCGCTTTGATGGTCGCCTCTGAGACATTTAAATCATAGGCAATTTGTTTATTAAGCATGCCTTGGGCGAACATCATTAAAATTCTATATTGTTGTTGAGTCAAGCTAGCAACACGCTCTGCAATATTGTTATTGTCTTGCATCGGTGACGACTCACTGTACGCATCGGGTGTCCAAACATTACCTAATAAGACTTGTTGAATAGCATTATAAATATCTTCAACGGGGGTAGACTTTGGAATAAAGCCTGAAGCGCCATAGCCCATAGATTTATGTATGGTTTCGTGGTCTTCATGAGCCGATACTACTACAACCGGTATTTGTGGAAAATGATTACGTACATGTATCAAGGTATTAAAGCCATGAGCACCGGGAATATGCAAATCTAGTAATAGCAGATCACTGTCGGTATTGTCGCGCAGTTGCTGTTCTAGCTCTGCTATAGTTTGTGCTTCCAACCAATGTGTTTGGGTGAGTTTTAATTTTAATGTACCTAATAATGCTTGTCTAAATAATGGATGATCGTCAGCTATTATAATTTTTTCTGGCTGAATCATATGGTTATTTCCTTTATAAAATTTATAGGATGCCGAGCTTATTTTAGGTTGTTTACAATGGGTTGTTCATTAGACTTTAGTCTAGCAAACATTTTGCAGATCTGGTCGGGTTTTATCCAAAATAATCAAATAGTGCTAAAATCGAGTAAATTACAGTAGCAAATAAAAAAGAAAAGCGACTTGTAGCGCACTAAAATAACGCGCTACAGCAGCACTTACGACTTTTCTGGAATATTGGCTAATACGGCTAACAATAACTGCCAATAGCGCTCAACAGTCGCTATTTGTACTTTTTCATCCGGTGAGTGAGGGAATTTGATCGTTGGACCAAATGACACCATATCCCAATGCGGATAAGCTGTTTTGAATAAGCCACATTCAAGACCGGCATGAATAACCATAATTTCAGGTACTTTATTAAACAGTGTTTGATAAGTGTTACGCACAGTTTGCATTAATGCTGAGCTAGTATCAGGTTTCCAACCAGGGTAAGCACCAGAAAATTTAATACTTGCGCCAGCGAGATCAAACACAGATTGCACCATAGTTTGTGCGGCTAAGCGCCCGTCGTCATGTAAGCTACGGATCAAAGTCATGGCGACAAATTTATTACCTTTGCTGCGCATAACACCTAAGTTTAATGAGGTTTCAACAATGCCTTCAATGTCATCGCTCATCCGTAACACACCATTAGGGCAAGCGTTAAGTGCACGTAAGATAGTATTTTGGCTGGCTTGCGTCCAACATTCATCAAAGGTTTCAGGCGAAATCAATAACATCTCGATATGGGTTTCGATAGCACCTAGCGATTGGCGCACTGTTGCTAAATACTCAGCTAGCTTGGCTTTTAACGGCTCAATTTTATTACGGCTAATAACAAAACTAGCATCGGCTTCGCGCGGAATAGCATTGCGTAAACTGCCGCCATTTAATTCCGTTAAACGCAAACCTAAGGTGTTACTAGCGTCGAGTAAAAAACGCACCAATACTTGGTTAGCGTTGGCTCGACCGGTATGAATATCGACACCCGAGTGCCCACCTTTAAGACCCGAAATTGACAAGTTAAATGATTCAACATCTGCAGGCGCACTTTCATTACTAATAGCGAAAGTAGCTTCACCATCAATGCCGCCAGCGCAACCCATGTACACTTCACCTTCTTGCTCTGAATCAGTATTGATTAACAAGTCGCCGTCTAACCAACCGGCTTTAAGACCAAAAGCCCCCGTCATGCCTGCTTCTTCATCAATGGTGACTAAAACTTCTAGCGGGCCGTGCACAATATCGTCACTGGCCAGGACCGCTAACGCAGATGATAAGCCAATACCGTTATCTGCACCTAGTGTTGTACCTTCAGCGGTTACCCAGTCGCCATCAGCTTCGGTAATTATGTATGGCTTGATAGGGTCGATACGAAAATCATGATCAGTAGTCGCATTTTTCTGTGGCACCATATCCATATGAGCTTGTAAAATAACACCCTTTTTATTTTCCATCCCTGCCGTGGCGGGTTTTTTAATAATGAGGTTGCCAATGGCGTCTTCTTTAACACTTAGCCCGAGTTCAGTTGCCCAGCTTTGGATCCACAGCGATATTTTTTGCTCGTGTTTTGATGGGTGTGGAATGCTACAAATTTTATCAAAAACTTGCCATAACTTGCTTGGTTCTAGTTGTGCTAACGTGCTCAATAGCCTTCCTTAAATTTTTACTTACTAACGAAAATAAATCGCTTGATGTTTTGTGCAGCAATGGCCTATTTATCAGCCATTAAAAATTGCCATTGCTCATTAAAATCGTTACTGGGTTTCTTGCTAAAGTCCGAGCGAACATATTGATTAATTTTACCTTCAGCATAAGCCATTAAAATGTTGGCTAAAGCCTGCTCTGAAATGGTGAAACCTTTACCTTCTCGTAGCTTTCGCTCTCGTAAAACTTGCTTAAATTGTGACTCAAGCTTTTCAAAAAATTGATTCACACGAGCCCGTAGACGCTCATTCTCCCCCATTAACGCATCACCAGCAAGAATACGGCACATACCGGGATTACGCTCAGCAAAAATAAGTAATACATGCAAAATATGATGGCAACGAATCAAGGCTTCTTTATGGTCGGTTAATATCAGGTTTACCCGAGAAAAAATAGATTCTTCAATAAATTCTATTAGGCCTTCAAACATCCGTGCTTTCGATGGAAAATGACGATAAAGCGCTGCTTCAGAAACACCGACTTCGGCGGCAAGTTTTGCCGTTGTGATCCGCTGCCCTGCGCTGGTTTCTAGCATATGCGCAAGACATTCTAAAATTTGTTGTTTACGATTAGGTTTTTGAGTTGCCGACATAAAACTGATTCTCTATTGTTATTATATTTTCAACAGTCAGACCAAACGGATGAATAAATTATACCGATGGGTTTACTACTAAAAGATTAGCGTGATTGTATAGCGTTATTTAGCTGATGTTCAAGCTTGAAGTTCAAGCCTGAAATTAGCCGCCCGACCTAGTTATTAATCGAGAACCTTGCCATGTTTGGTGAATATGTTGGACTAATTGTTTGGCAAGCTCATTTTTGCTCATTAAAGGTAAAACTTTTTTATCGCTAGCGGTAAATACCGTTAACGCATTATTGTCACTGTTAAAGCCTTGACCTGCAGCCGCGACGTTATTGGCGGCGATCATATCAAGATTTTTACGGGCTAATTTATCACGAGCATAATGCTCTACATTTTGCGTTTCAGCGGCGAAACCAACCGTAAAAGGCTTATGCGCTAATGCAGCAACATCAGCGACAATATCAGGGTTTTTGATCAAATTTAGTTGCATGGTATCTTGAGATTTTTTAATTTTTTCACTGGCAATATGATCAATACGATAGTCAGCCACAGCAGCACAAGCGACAAAAACATCAGCATCAGGCGCAAGTGCTATAGCCTGTTGATGCATCTCTGTGGCACTCGTTACCGCTATTTTTTGGCAACCTTGTGGTGTTGTTAAGCTAACAGGCCCTGAGATGATGGTGACCTCTGCGCCAAGGCTTTGCGCTGCATTGGCAATAGCAAAACCCATTTTTCCTGAGCTGTGGTTGGAAATATAACGCACAGGGTCAATAGCTTCGCGTGTCGGCCCAGCGGTAATTAACCATTTCTGGCCAGTTAAAGGTTTTGGCTCATTTAAGTCAGTATCATGGTTATTCATTTTTGCGATGGCTTGGCAAGTTAATTCGACTAACTCAGGCACGTCTAACATGCGGCCTAAGCCGACATCACCGCAGGCTTGTTCGCCAGCACCTGGACCAAATAGGCGGTAGTGCCATGACATTAAGGTATTAATATTTTTTTGTGTTGCTGGGTTATGCCACATTTGTTGGTTCATTGCCGGTGCAATAGCAACTGGCGCTGCGGTCGCTAAACAAAGCGTGGTTAGCAAATCATTTGCCAATCCGGCGGCAATTTTAGCAATAAGGTCGGCTGTAGCGGGTGCAATTAAAATAAAATCAGCCCATTTTGCTAGCTCGATATGGCCCATAGCCAACTCAGCTTGCGTATCTAATAAACTACTTGATACCGCATTGGCGGAAACTGCTTGTAAGGTTAATGGCGTAATAAAGGCTTGAGCGCCCTCTGTCATCACGACACGAATATCAGCACCTTGGTCTTTTAATCGGCGCACTAGCTCTGGCGTTTTGTAGGCGGCAATGCCACCACTGATACCCAATAGGATTTTTTTACCCTGAAGAATCTGCATAAACTGCTAATCTTAATAACGACAATGGGCAATAAGATAGCATTATCGCACTTTTATTCAAATCACTTTGCAAGGATGCACTTATGTTAAAAGACTGGCCAGACCGTGAAAAACCACGAGAGAAGTTATTACACTTTGGCGCGAAAAGCTTAAGTGATGCCGAACTGTTGGCAATATTCTTGCGCACAGGTGTTCAAGGTTGCCATGTAGTTGACCTTGCACGAAATTTATTAAAAAGTTTTGGCAGTATTTCGAAAATATATCAAGCGGGATTAGATGACTTTTGCCAGCATCATGGTTTAGGTGTTGCAAAATATGTCCAGTTACAAGCATGTTTAGAAATGTCGACACGCTATTTAGCGGAACAGATGCAAATGGGGCAATCGTTAACGTCTTCACTGAGCACGCAAAACTTTTTAAAAGCAGAACTGCGCCATGAAACCCGAGAAGTATTCGCGGTGCTCTTTTTAAATACTCAGCATCAAGTGATAAAGTTTGAGCGGCTATTTCACGGCACCATTAATGCTGCTGCAGTATACCCACGCATTGTGGTTGAGACCGCACTAAAATATCAAGCGGGAGCGGTTATTCTTGCGCACAATCACCCGTCGGGTATTGCTGAGCCAAGTATGGCCGATAATCAAATTACCAGTCGACTAGAACAAGCACTGGCGTTAATTGATATCAAAGTACTTGATCATATCATTGTGGCGGGTTGTCATTGTTATTCGTATGCTGAACATGGCCGAATGATTGAATGATGTGTGAGTATTTCAGCAAGCTGTTTTGAGTGCCAAAGAATACATGGCATGACAAGTAAAAGATTGCAAAGCAGCGGCCGTCGTTTTCGCCTTAGCAGATTGGCCTTGAGTAAAACAGCAATCGCACAACTACAAGCATTGGCGCTTAATACTCAACTTAATACCCAAATAGCCATGTCAGCTATTATTGACATTTTAACTAATGCACTGGCTAAAAAAGATCAAAAAGAATGATCACGTAAATAGTTAGCGGTTAAAATAGACTAAAAATGTGCTATTAACATTCAATTCGGCTGATAATGACTCATGAAACACTAAAGTCACATCAATTATTCAACTTAAACCTTTGAATTATATAATATTTCAAAACTATTCACTTTAAAGTTGATTAATACTGGCATTCATTTTTCACTTTCACTATAATATGCCACCTTTTTCAGGATCCCGAGGCGACGGTCTTGGGGAAATACAGCACGACCTGAAATTAATTTTGGAGTACTCATATGTCTAAAGTTTGCCAAGTAACAGGCAAAAAGCCAATGGTTGGAAACAACCGTTCGCACGCAAGAAACGCGACTCGTCGTCGTTTTTTACCTAACCTTCAAACTCACCGTTTTTGGGTTGAGAGTGAAAATAGTTTCGTTAAATTACGCTTAACTCCGAAAGGAATGCGTATTATCGATAAAAACGGTATTGATGCAGTATTAACTGATATCCGTGCCCGTGGCGAAAAAGTTTAAGGAATTGCAATGCGCGATAAAATTCGTTTAGTTTCTAGTGCTGGCACTGGCCATTTTTACACTACTGACAAAAACAAAAAAACTATGCCTGAAAAGATGGAAATCAAAAAGTTTGATCCTCGCATCCGTCAGCATGTTATGTATAAAGAAGCTAAAATCAAGTAATTGATACGGCTTATTTAAAAACCCGGTTTATACCGGGTTTTTTATTGCCTATAGAAAATGACTCCGTTAACTTGCACCGCAAACCTACGCCTTAACCTTATGCCTATTTTACCCTCTGAAAATTGGCTTTAGTCCTATCTGATATGCCAGTTACTCACCACTAAACTGCGTTACTAAACTAAGCTACTAAACTAAGCTACTAAACAGCTGACATGAAAATGCGTCAAGTCGATCTTAAGGTCCACAACAGCTGAGTTAATTGAATTGGAAGCACTGACAATAGCTAGCAAGTGGTTGTTATTGTATGCGCTTAATAACTATGATCATAACCATTAAGCTTTGAAAACTAGTTGGTTGGGCAATGTTGCTTAAGCTAGGGTATGGAGCAAAAAAAAAGAACAACTACTTAATAGCGTTGCTCTTTTTTTTGCATGATATAAATATCTTAGCCGTTACAACTGCTGCGCTATCCAGTCCATAGTTAACTCTTCAAGCAGTGCCATGGGTAAGCTACCATTTTTCAGCATTTGGTCATGAAAAGCTCTAATATCGAACTTATCGCCTAAGGCTTGTTCCGCTTTCGCCCGCAATTGACGAATTTTGATTTCACCAATTTTGTATGACAAGGCTTGCGCTGGCCAAGTAATATAGCGGTCAATCTGGCCAATAACATCAGCCATGCTTAAAGCGGTATTCTTGGCTAAATAATCGATCGCTTGTTGACGGGTCCAACCTTTAGCATGAATGCCAGTATCGACCACTAAGCGACAAGCACGCCATGCTTCATAGGTTAAGCGACCAAAGTCACTGTATGGGTTTTGATAAAAGCCCATTTCCTTACCTAAACGTTCAGAATATAGCCCCCAACCTTCGCCATAGGCGGCGTGGTATAAAGTTTTACGAAACTCAGCCATATCAACTTCTTGCGCAATAGCACTTTGAAAGTGATGACCGGGCTCTGCCTCATGGAAGGTTAATGCCTCTAAAGTATATAAAGGTTGGCTGTTTAAATTTTTAGTCTCTAAAAAGTAGGTGCCTGATGTGGTACCACTGCCATCGGAGGCAACATAATAGGCACCACCGTTTGGACTAGATTTAATGTCAAAAGTTGATCTAGGTAATACCGAAAACCATTTCGGTAATTGTGCGGCCATTTTACGGGTGATATAGCTGGCTTTTTCCAGCATGTCCATCGCACTATCGGTGTAAAATTGCTGGTCGTTACGCAAAAACGCAATAAAATCTTTAAATTCACCCTTAAAGTCCACAGCTTTAATAATTTGCTGCATCTCTGTACGTATGCGACTGACTTCATCTAGACCTATTTGATGAATTTCATCAGCCGATAAATCCGTGGTCGTGTAATACTCGATTAAGTATTGGTAGTATGCTTCGCCGCCCTCAACACTGCTAATACCAGCAGTGGTCCGACAGTGGGTCATATATTCTTTGGTGAAAAAGTCATAAAAAGCTTGGTACTCGGGTAAAACTGTCTCTTTAATCAAGGTTTTTACTTGCTGGCGATACTGCGCTTGCTCTGTTGATGAAATGACTGCTGGCATATTCAGCATAGGCGCATAAAAAACACTGTTTTGTACATCAGCGACTAAATGCTTACTGATTGATTTTTCATAGCCTTTAAAGCTTTCACAGTAATGGGTATGACCTAAAGCAATGGCTTGTTTTAAATCAACTATATGTGCTTGGTTATAACGTGGATAATCCGCGAGACTGATTAAATAATTACTATAGTCTTGTTCGGTTAAAAATGACATGTTGGCTGGAGCGCCGGCAAAGTAACTATGAAAGCCTGAATAATAAGTTAACGGATAAAGGTGATCTTGAAATTGATAACTTTTTGCTTCCGCTTCGCGTTCATATTTAAATAAACGATAGCTGATCTGATCAGCACCTGAGAGTTTATTAACATCAATATCGTCAATACGCGTTAGCAATTCATTATTGTATTTTGACCGACGTTCGCGGCCATTTGCTGAAATTTCAGGTAACTTACCCTTCATGCGAAAGGCATCGGGGTCTTTTCGAAAAAACACTTGTTCTTGATTTGCCCTTTGCCAATGCTCATTGAGTAACTGTTGAAACTGTTCACTGCTTTGGTTGGCAAACGTGCTGGTTGCGCTGAATAAGCCACAGAGTAATAATACTCCAGCACTTAATGGTTTTAGTTTCATACGAAGCCTTAATTTTGGGGTGATATTATTGTTATTAATGTAACGCTATATTCTAATGAGCTCAATTTTTTTGTATGATGAAGATAATAGGCAGTACTGAGGGGCATGATGATCAGATTATCAAAAACTGGCTGGAATAATGTCATTATCATTATGGTAATGGGCTTTATTTTATTGATTAACGCCACGAATAAAAAAATTCACTCGCCAGATGAAAATACTGAGGTCACTAGCGATCAAGAGATTGCTTTAGTCGGATCGCAAAATATTATTTTAACGCTCGATATAAGTAATGTGCTCACTATTGAGCGGATAGGCCGCACTTGGCGGGCAGCTCCGGCTAATATCTCCGGCCAAGCATTAGCACAAATGATGATGTCTTGGCAGCAAAGTAGCGGTCAGGCAATGGCCCAAGCCCCGATAGTTGATCGACAATTTTCGCTGGATGTTAAGCTCGACATTGCCGGCCAACCACTGCCATTGCAGTTAAGTTTTTATGCCACTGAGCAGCAATTATTGAGCTTTAATCAAATATCAGAACAGTGGCTTGTTATGCCAATAGCTATGTATGGGCAATTGTTTCCAGCAGAAATTTTTGCTAACTAGCCTTAGTTTATTCACTTTAACCTTTAACCAATGTAGCAGAGGCAGTAGATTTTATGAAAAAATGCGCAATTTTATCCATGGACAGTTTGGAAAATTTTGAGGCTTATGATTGTTTGATTGATCAGCCAATGCTGGCTTTAGGCTGGCAAACCGAAGTGATTTCCTGGCATGATAGCAGCGTAAATTGGTCAGACTATACCGCGGTTATTATTCGTAGCCCATGGGATTACCAAGATGACATGGAAAGTTTTCTCAAGGTACTGTCAGCTATTGATCAATCAAGCGCCCGGTTAGAAAACAGCTTGAAGGTGGTGCAGTGGAATATTAATAAAAGCTACTTAAAAAGCTTAGCCGCTGAACAAGTGACTATTGTACCGACCTTATGGCCACAGGCTTTTGACCCTGACAATATGGCGGGATATTTCAGCCATTTTGCTACCGAGCAAATAGTCTTAAAACCGCGAGTCAGTGCCAATGCTGATAATACATTTTGGCTTACAAAAGACACTTATCAAGATAAAGTCGCTGAGTTAAGTCAAGCGTTTGCAAAGCGAGAGTTGATGGTGCAGCCTTTTATGGCTGCTATTTGCCAAGAAGGTGAATTTTCGTTGTTTTATTTTAACGGCCAGTACAGTCACACCATATTAAAAACCCCCGCCCAAGGTGACTTTCGAGTTCAAGAAGAGCATGGTGGTGGCTTATTATCGGTGATGCCTGAACCATCCTTATTGGTAGCAGCAAACAATACAATGCGAGCTATCAGCAAGCTACATGGTGAACTACTCTACGCGCGCATTGACTTTGTTCGCTATCAAAACACCTTTGCCTTAATGGAAGCCGAGTTAATTGAGCCTTCGCTTTATTTTAATATGGACGATGCCTCAGCACTGCGCTTTGCCAACGCTTTTGATACTCGCATGACAGCGTTCACGGCTAAAACATAGGATATAAATAGCAAAGCAATAAAAAAGAGGCCAAAGCCTCTTTTTTAGTTACCGGATGAACGGTCAGTTTTTTATGCCAGACAAAAACTCAGTCACTACATCCATGTCGGCACGGATTAACTTACTTTAAGGTTAATAAGTGATTTACTAGCTTGATATAATCTTGTTCAAAATTGTTTCTATCTAAGCCGGCTGGATCAACACGGTATTTACCATTAACAATCACAGTAGGTACTGCGGTTAAAGCACCTTTATTAGCAAAATAGTCTTGCTGTTTCTTCATCGCATTGGCTTTGCTAACCACACTAAAGCTTTTCATTAACTTATCGAATTTTTCACCATCAGCACCGTTTAGTACGAAAACGTTTCGGATATCTTTTTCTGAAGTAAATACCGCTTTTTGGATATGGATGTAATTAAACAGTGCGCCAATAACTTTCTTCTCTAAACCCATTTGGTGGGCAACAACAACGGCTTTACTTAGCATTTGTTGTACTTTAGGTGACGCAGCACGCAAGAAATCTACATGGTTCATTTCAAAGTCAGCATCTGCGGGTATAGACGTTTTTAACGTCGCCATAAAGGGTTCAAATTTAAAACAATGTCCGCAATAAAAAGAGAAAAATTCACGTACTTCAGATTTCGCCGAAACGTCTTCGTTCACTTTAGTGTAATGCTCACCTTCAGTATAATCTGCTGCAAATGAGAGTACGGGTAATAACATTAAAGCGAATAAGCTCACTAACTTCTTCATAAAATTAAAATTCCTAATTATTAATAAATCAAAATCAATAGCGCTATGCGTGCTTAATAACCTAGCAAACTTAGCGGTGGCTGCTGTAATGCTGACATTTGCTCTTTAAGCATCAAAATTTGTTGTTCCCAATATTTTTCAGTATTAAACCACGGAAAGTTACGAGGAAAAGCAGGGTCTTGCCAACGTTTACATAGCCATGCCATATAATTAACTACTCGCATAGTACGCAATGATTCAATTAAAGGCAATTGATTGGCTTCAAAGCGATAAAATTCATTGTAGCCAGTTAATATGGTATCAAGTTGTAATAACTGCTGCTGGCGATCACCACTAAGCATCATCCAAATATCTTGCACCGCAGGCCCCATACGACAATCATCAAGGTCCACAAAGTGCGGCCCAACCTCAGTCCACAAAATGTTACCGGCATGACAATCACCGTGCAGACGGATCTGCGACCTAGGTTGATATTGCTGACTTGCAACTGTGATCACTTGTTCTAAAATAGTGAAAAAAGGTAAGCTTAAGCCGGCAGGAACAAAGTTAGACCCTTCAATAATAAGCTGTGCTTGCTGAAGCATTTCTTCACTATTAAATGTTGGCCGTTCGCTAAAGATTTTCTGCGCAGCAACAGCGTGAATTCGGCCTAAAAACCGGCCCATCCACTCTAGTTGGTCTAAGTTATCCACCTCAAAAATTCGGCCACCACGACAAGGAAATATTGCAAATTTATAGCCTTTGTATGAAAACAAAGACTCGCCATCAATTTTCATTGGTGCCACCAAAGGCAGCTCGCTTGCGTCTAATTCAAAAGAAAAATCATGCTCTTCCCTAATTTGTGCTTCTGTCCAGCGTTGCGGCCGATAGAACTTAGTGACATATTTGGTTTTAGCCATGTCATGAAATTGATAAACACGATTCTCATAACTATTTAATGCCAACAAACCACTATCAACCGTTAAACCTGTGCTTTCCAAACCGTCTAGAATTAAATCGGGTGACAGCGAGGTAAAATCAAATACTGACATTAGCGTTTATTAAAGAAGCGGCTTTCGTGTTCAAGCTTCACCTCATCCGTCTCAGATACTAATTCAATCACAAAACTTATATCTGTCATATAGTCTTCTAATTCCTCAGGGGCGACCGAAAGGCTGATCGGCAAAGTATAGACTTTAGCCGCTTTAACAAGTACCTCTTGGTCACCGTTCCATTTAGTATTGTTAATACCCTTTACTGACAGGCGATAACGATTATCTTTTTGTGATTTATTGAGAATCTTTAGGGTGTAAACATTCTCAATATCGCCATTAAAGTTCTCTTTGGCTAACTCATTTCTATCGCGAATAATTTCCATTGATACGGGCACTCTGTTGACCATTTCTAACACCAATAAGCTGGTCATCACAAATAATACGATGGCATAACCAATAAGTTTAGCACGGACAAAGTGCACTTTTTTCCCTTCTAACTCATGCTCAGTGGCATGACGAATTAACCCTTTATCATAACCCATGCGATCCATAACACCGTCACAGGCATCAACACAGGCGCCACAATTGATACATTCATATTGTAAGCCATTACGAATATCAATACCGGTAGGGCAAACCTGAACACATAAATTACAGTCAATACAATCACCTAAACCAATATCTTTTGGTACGTCTTTTCTGGTACGTGGACCTCGGTTTTCACCACGTTTGGCATCGTAAGAAACGGTTAAGGTGTCTTTATCAAACATCGCGGATTGAAAGCGGGCATACGGGCACATATGTAAACACATAATTTCTCGCATCCAGCCGGCGTTACCGTAAGTACAAAAAGCAAAAAACCATACGGTTGCGGCTAAGGCAAACGAGGCCTTAAAAGTGAAAAAATCAACAAACACTTCACGCATGGGTGCAAAGTAACCGGCAAAGGTTAGCGCGGTTAAAACAGAAATTAAGCCCCAACAAAAGTGTTTTAGCGCTTTACGCCAAAACTTATTAATGTCCATCGCTTGGCTGTCGAGTTTTTTACGTTGGTTGGCGGTGCCTTCTATTTTTTCTTCAAACCAGATAAATATGAAGGTCCAAACCGTTTGAGGGCAAAGGTAACCACACCACACTCGCCCTAAAAAGGTGGTAATAAAAAACAGTAAAAAAGCACTAAGAATTAAGAGCCAGGCCAATAGCGTGAGATCTTGTGGCCAAAGCGTGACACTCCATAGCGTAAAACGTTGTTCGCTAATATCAAACAAAATCGCTTGGTGGCCGTCATATTGTAACCAAGGTAAACCCGCAAATAGCGCTAAAAAGAAAAAATTCATTTTTTTGCGTAGTTTTTGAAATACACCTTTTACTTTGCGAACATAGATTTGGTCACGAGGTTTATAGGTATCGCTTTTGGCGGGCTGATGAATTTGAACATTTTTAATCGGAATATGCTGACTAACGTTAATGTTTTTATCTTTTGATTTCAAAGCGGATCCTTTATGTCGGTAATACCGGATAATTATAACGGATTCGTACTCATTACCCATCAAAAAAATAGCATAAAATTGCTTTGTTACTACCAAATTGATTACTCTAGCGTCATTAGCATGACATTTAGCCCAAGAAAACAATAATACTATTGGTGATTGGTTAAAAAACAGCAGCGAGTTGCTGGTTATTTGTACGCAGATATGATTATAAGGCAAGATATGAAAAAATTATTGATCTTGATCGTGGCCGCCGCGTTATATTTTCATTATTATCCCAATGAAAAACTAAATCACTGGTTATTTGAGCAAAAACAACTTGTGCTGAGTTATTTTTCAGAGGTGACTGACACCAAAGTACGTTTAAAGTCCGATAAAATATATCAAGATTTATCGCGTGACTTTAGTCACTTCACTAGCCAAGAAATAGCTTACGTGGCAGAAATCACCAGTAGCCGTGAACAGGTAAAAAAGTTTAACGAGCAATACTGTCGAAGTAAAAAACAAACGCCAAAACTACAGCGCGATAATTTAGCCAAAGTGTGTCTAGCCATCAGCAAATATAGCAATTTATTATAATGAGTTGCTGTAGCGCTTTTATCGACTTGCACTTATCGACTTGGACAAATGTTCAATTTGAGGTCAAACAGCTAGCTAATATCCGTTGCATTAATTAGCGGGGCTAGTTTACATTCAGATACATAAACGTATGAAAAAAAATGGATTGAAAGGTTATTATTTAATCACTCGTTAGGCTGATGATTAAATAAATAACCCCATAGTCGCTTGTTTTAACCCCTAGCAATAATCAGAAAATCAGTCATATTGTTATCATAGCCAAGGGATCAAGACGATTGCGAGCCAAGCTAATCGCCTAGTTAATCGCCTAGTTAACGTTAAGCGAAATAATTAAGCTGAAAGCCGAGCTAATAAGGTCGCAAAACTATCTGCACTAGCTTGCTCTAAGGCATGTTCTGCGCCTTGGATCACCCAATGACCATTGACCATCACATCTAAAACCGGGTTACTTTGGCTGGCAAAAATAACGCTGTCGAGTAAGTGAATATCGTCATGGGCAAATAAACGTAATTGGCTGTCATCCAAGACTAATAAATCAGCTTGCTTACCCATAGCTAATGCGCCGGTATTACTGTTAGTGCTTTGCGCGCCTCCGGCGGCGGCTTTTTGCCATAAATTAAGCCCAACAGACTTTTGCTCGCTGTTGGCTAACAGGGCGCGTTGTTGCTTATTTAAGCGTTGAGCATATTCAAGCCAGCGTAATTCTTCGATTGGATTAACCGAAATATGGCTGTCTGAGCCAATAGCAAAGGTGCCATTGTCTATTAAAAATTCACTGGTCGGGAATATACCATCACCTAAATTAGCTTCTGTGGTTGGGCAAATTCCGGCTATTGCTTGGCTAGCAATAATACCTTTGCGCTCTTGTTCATCGATATGTGTGGCGTGAATTAAACACCAATGCTGGTCTAAATCGGCATTGTTGAGTAACCACTGCACCGGCCGTTGACCATAATGAACGAGACAGTCTGTTACCTCTTTTTGCTGTTCGGCAATGTGAATATGAATCGGCGCTTGCGCATCAAGAGCTCTCACATGAGCCACTGCCGCTAAGAGCGAATTTTTATCCACCGCGCGTAAAGAATGTGGCGCAATACCGACATTGCAATTAGCTTGTGATTTGGCGAGCGCAAAACAATCAGTGACTAAGTCATTAAACTGCTCAACTGAATTAATAAAGCGCTTTTGTCCGTCAGTCGCGGCTTGTCTGCCAAAGCCGCTGAATCTATACAGCACAGGTAATAATGTTAAACCAATACCCGATTGCTCAGCAGCGGCAAAAATAGCTTGCGCCATAATGGCGAGGTTTTGATGATTTTGGCCGTCAATATCATGATGAAGATAATGAAACTCAGCAACACGGGTGTAACCCATTTTCAACATTTCAATATAAAGCTGGCGCGCAATTACCTGAACATCTTCTGAGCTTAATTGCCCCAAAAATTTATACATAATATTACGCCAAGTCCAAAAACTGTCTTGACCTTCGCTGCCTTGTTCACTAAAACCGGCAAAAGCCCGTTGAAAAGCATGAGAGTGACAATTGACCATACCCGGTATAACCACACCATTAGCACGTTCCGCGCCGGCGATATATCCGGCGGTAATATCAGTAATCACGCCCTGTTCAATCGTCAACGTTTGCTCGTTAGCCCAACCATCAGCTAATAAGATTTTTTTAGCAAAAAGTTTCATCGATACCTTCCCTTACTCAGTGGCGTTTTGGCTTATGGTGTTAATGGCAGTAAAATTTATCAGCGTATTAACCAAGGCGGCAAGTTTAGGCTGCACTTGCAAGGCTAAGCTTTCGTTATAAGTCATGGCTTGCTCATTCATATAGGTATGCTGTGAAAGCTCTAATTGAATAGCATGAAAATTATTATTAGGTTGACCGAATGCCCGCGTAATATAACCGCCTTTAAAGCGACCATTACAAACCATAGTGTAAGGTGCGTAATCTAGATCCGCTAAAGCGGCCATGAGTTCAGGAGCACAACTTTTTCCATCGGCATTACCAAAATTAAAATCAGGTAATTGTCCCTGAAAAAATCTAGGCACATGCGAGCGAATAGAATGTGCCTCAAGCAAAACAGCTTGACCAAATTCAGCTTTTATTGCTTGCATGGTTGAGCTTAAGGCCTGATGGTAAGGTTGCCAATAATCGGCAACGCGAGCCGCTATTTGTTCAGCACTCGGTGCACAGCCTGCTTGATATAAAGGTGATAAATCAAATGCTGTGGTGGGACAAAGTTCAGTATTATTTGCACCTGGGTATAAATCAACACCATCAGGATCACGATTTAAGTCAATCACATAACGGTTATATTTAGGCATTAATATATAAGCGCCAAGCTCTTTTGCAAAGGCATATAAACGCTCCATATGCCAGTCAGTATCGGCAACTTCACGCCCTTTAGCGGTCATCATCTTCGCAATATCTGCGGGTATTTCTTCGCCATTGTGTGGCATGCTGATGAGTAAAGGCACAGAGCCTTTAATTAAGGTGTAACTGTTTGACATCTAAATCCCTCAAATTGTATATACAACTTCATTGCGGTTAATTTACCACTTTGCCGATAAAACAGGAAATTATTTCTATTGATAGCATCGAATTCATTTAGGCCATCTTTGCCAAATTGACCAGTACAAATTGATAAGTGAAAATTGACCCGTGCAGATAATGACAGCCGCCTGATTAAATCTATTGATGCCAGTCGCTAAAATTGCTTAATATTAGTGGCAACTTTTATCCATTGATTTCATTAATCGATTTTATCAATCATGAAGTGCACTATTAATCACTTTATTTAAAGTTGGACTTGTTCAATAATAGCAACATAGTCAGTGACAACATTATTTTAGAAACTATAAACGGAGCCATTATGTTAAAAAACAAAGAGCAACAAAAAGTCCCTAATGTTACTTTCACATTAAGAGCCAATGACGAGTGGACAACGCGCACTAGTGACGAAATTTTTAGTGATAAAACGGTAGTGGTTTTTTCGCTACCCGGTGCTTTTACACCGACCTGTTCATCTTCACATTTACCACGTTATAACGAATTGGCGCCCAAACTGTTTAACAATGGTGTTGACGAAATTATTTGTATGTCCGTCAATGACACCTTCGTGATGAACGCTTGGGCAGAACACCAAAATGCAGACAGCATTAGCTTTATTCCTGATGGCAACGGCGAATTTACGGATGGCATGGGCATGTTAGTTGATAAAGCCGCTATAGGTTTTGGTAAGCGTAGCTGGCGTTATGCGATGTTAGTTAAAAATGGCGTCATTGAAAAAATGTTTATTGAGCCTGATTTACCAGGTGACCCATTTGAAGTATCTGACGCCGACACTATGCTAAATCATATTAACCCGTCAGCCTGTCAAACATCAGCGATTGTGGTTTTTAGTAAGCCGGGTTGCCCACATTGCAAAAATGCAAAAGCCTTGTTAAATGAAAAAGGCTTAACATTTGAAGAGTTAGAAGTAGGTAAAGATGTTAACTTAACCATGTTTAAAGCGCTAACTCATGCAGACACAGTACCGCAAATTTTTATCGACGGACAACATATTGGTGGCAGCGAAGCATTGGCAGCTCACTTGAATTAATAGTGACGCAAGACTAAGGCCATTGAATTTGGCTTAACGATTAAAAAACGACGCCTTAGCGTCGTTTTTTATTTTTTGCTTTCGTCACCATTTTTCTTTCTTCACTACATTTTTCTTTCGTCACTAATAGTGTCATTAATCCAGTAGGCATTAGCCTACGTCATGATAGAATAGTGCTTAAAACTGTTAAGGCCAACAATATGGATCACCAACCCTACAACCCATTGCACGGAGTCACGTTAAAAATTATCGTTACCCAATTAGTTGATCATTTTGGTTTTGATTATCTCGGTAAAGAAATAAAAATTCGATGTTTTACTGATGATCCTAGCATTAACTCAAGCTTGAAGTTTCTCAGAAAAACCCCTTGGGCCAGAGAAAAGGTTGAAGCACTTTATATTCAACACAAAACCAAACTTGATGACGAAGACGATTCGGTTTGAAATAGCATAAGCATATCGCACAAAAGTATTGAACAAGATGACAATAAAATGCCAAACTGCTGAGATATAACCACAATAACGTCTACCGCATGAAAAAAATTCATCACTATATTCTTACTTGGCAGTGCCCTGATACTTCAGGTGTACTGGCAAAAGTCAGCCAGAGTTTATTCGAACACGGGGCCTTTATTACTGAAACTAGCCAATACAGTGATCCCTATACAGATACATTTTTTTCACGCATTGCTTTTGATGATCGAGAACTGACTGTCAGTTTTTCAGCATTCAGACAAGCTATTGATTTATTAGCAAAACCGTTAAATATGCATTATCAACTTAGAGAAAAAGAGAATTTTCCTAATGTCGTTATTGCCGTGTCTAAAGATGATCACTGCTTAGTGTCACTCTTAACCAAATGGAAAGCGGGTGTGTTACCGGTCAATATTGTCGCTATTACCTCAAACCATCAAGATTGTCAGGCACTGGCCCAATGGCATAATGTTCCCTTTCATTACTTGCCGGTCAATAAAGATAATAAAGCACAGCAAGAGCAGGCATTATTAGCTATTTATCAGCAGTATAATGGTAACTTATTGGTGCTTGCCCGTTATATGCAAATATTGTCAGACGAGCTTTGTCGGAGCTTACGTGGCCAAGCGATTAATATTCATCACTCTTTTCTACCCAGTTTTAAAGGCGCAAAACCTTATCATCAAGCGCACAAACGTGGTGTTAAAATTATTGGCGCTACGGCACATTATGTCACTGCAGACCTAGATGAAGGGCCGATTATTGTTCAAGAAGTAAAACCAATTAACCATGCTTTTACCATTGAGCACATGGTTCATTTGGGCCACGACTTAGAAGCCATCGCCTTATGTAATGCCGTAAAAATGCATGCTGAGCAACGTATCTGCATCAATAAAGATAAAACCGTTATTTTAAGTTAATCGCCAGTGCAATAGCTAGTCGCTAAGGCTTATTTTCAAGCTGTTTTATTCAGTTAACTCTGCTACATTGGAGCACAAATATCTTGTCAACATTTGTGCGCCAATATGATCCAATATCAAATTTCCCCTCTTAACCCAAATAGTCATTTATTTGAGGTCTTATTGTCATTTAAAAGTACCCCAGGCCAAAGCTACACTTTATCTTTACCCGCCTGGTTACCCGGCAGTTACATGATCCGTGATTTTGCCAAAAATATTACCGAAATTTGCGCCTTTGACAGCAATGAGCAAGCCATTAGCTTAAGTAAAGTTGATAAACAAACTTGGTCATTGCAGGCCAGCAATGACCAAGTGCAAGTGCGCTATCAAGTTTTCGCTTTTGACCTATCCGTACGCACAGCTTACCTAGATAGCCAGCGCGGATTTTTCAATGGCAGCTCAACCTTTTTGCAAGTACAAGAGCTGAGCGAGCAAGCATGTGAGCTCATCATTCATCCCTCAACGTTAGCTGAACATAGTCAATGGCGAGTGGCGACGGGTTTACCACGAGCGAAAGCCACGACAAAATATCAATTTGGTGAATATATTGCGGATAATTACCAACACTTAATCGACTGCCCAGTCGCTATTGGTGATTTTGACAGCACTGAATTTACGGTAGAAGGGGTAGTGCACCATTTAGTATTTACCAGTAAACACTATGGCGATACTCAGCGTTTGGCTGCTGATATTAGCAAGTTATGCCAACATCACATTAGCTTATTTGGTGAAGCACCTTTTCAAGAATATTGGTTTATCACTCATTTACAAGCGAATGGTTTTGGTGGCTTAGAACACAAAAACTCTACTATTTTACAAGCCAGTCGCTTCGACTTACCCAATCCAAAACAAACAGCAACCGCGCTAAATGATGATTATAAAAGCTTCTTAAGCTTATGTTCACATGAATATTTTCATGCTTGGAATGTTTGTCGCATAAAACCGAAAGAATTTGTCCCTTACAACTTACAAAAAGAAAGTTACACCCAACAGTTATGGGCCTTTGAAGGGATAACATCTTACTACGATGACTTTTCACTGTATCGTACCGGCTTAATTAACTTTGAAGACTATTTAACTATATTAGCGAAAACAGCCACACGAGTTTATCGCGGTAGTGGTGAATTAAAACAAAGTGTCACGGCTTCAAGTTTTGATGCTTGGACCAAGTTTTATCAACAAGGTCCAGATGCGGTGAATAACATTGTTAGTTATTACACCAAAGGTGCTTTAATTGCTTTATGGTTAGACTTAATTATTCGCCGCAAATCAAACAACCAGCATAGTTTAGACACCTTAATGCGAGAGTTATGGATTCACTTTGGTCGCACCAATATCGGTACCAGTGAAGCTGACTTTATTAACATTGCTAACTTGCTCTGTGGTGAAGATATTTCATCAAGCTTTAAGCACCATTTATACAGCAATGAGCGTATTGATTTAACCGCTGAACTGGCAACATACGGCGTAGAACTGCAAAAACAAAAATTCAAAAAATTAAACAGTGTAGAAACCACGCCTGAAATGCATTACCAGGGTTATTTAGGTGCACAATATAAAGTACAAGGCTTTGGCTTAACCATTACGCAAGTACTGGAAAATTCACCCGCAGCCAAAGCAGGTTTAGCGGTTAACGACACGCTGATCGCGATAGATAAAATCAAAATGACTGAGCAATCAATACAAGCCCTATTTGATCATTTACCGGCAGGCAGAGAGCTAACCTGTGATTTTTTTCGTGATGACCAACTGCTAAGCTCAACATTGAAAGTTACTGACTCTCCATTAGCGGGTATCGCTTTTAAAGTGGTTGATGACAACTTAGTAAAACGTTGGCAGCATATTTTACCGAATGGGTAATGAGCTTTGTAAACAGGTGTTGTAAACCCGTGTTGTAAACTAAAGCGTACGTAATTGCTGACAACATTTAGCGACTAAACTCGCCAGAAAATTAGGGCGCATTATCGAGTTATGGTAAAAAATAACTCATTCGCTTAACTACTCACTTAAGTAATAATATTATGATTAATGTAAAACGTTTGCACCATGTGGCTTATCGATGTAAAGACGCAAAAGAAACCGTCGATTGGTATGAAAAACATTTGAATATGGCACTCACTGTCGCCATTGCCGAAAATGAGGTGCCGTCAACAAAAGCGCCAGATCCCTACATGCATATATTTTTAGACGCGGGTATGGGCAATGTATTAGCCTTTTTTGAGATCCCCAATTCTCCTGACATGGGCCGAGATGAAAACACCCCAGAATGGGTACAACATATCGCATTAGAAGTTGAAAATGTTGATGCTTTAATTTCAGCAAAAAGCGATTTACAAGCACACGGCCTAGACGTTTTAGGCCCAGTTAATCATGGTGTATTTAAGTCTATTTATTTCTTTGATCCTAACGGCCACCGCTTAGAATTAGCCGCCAATATCGGTACCACAGAACAATATGCAGAACTTAAACGGGTAGCGGCAGTAATGGTTGAAGAATGGGCACAAACTAAACAAGCGCCAACACATGCGGCTTGGTTGCATCAACTAGACGACTAAGGCATAAAAACAGCGCTACAAGCCCCTACTAACGAAAGGTTTCGTAAGTAGGGGGGAGAAAAAACATAGCTATTTGCCAACTTTTATAAAAGATTAACCCATGTAATTCTCTGTTAAAAAATAAAATTACATTTATTAACAAAAAATTACAATCAAAAACAAAGACTTGCTAAGCATTAGACTTTAGTGCAATAAATAAGCGAAAAAATAGCTTGAAGCTTTACTCAACTCACGTACAGTATGGCCAGCTACATAGATAGCACTCAACAAAATGGATAGTATTTGCACGGAAAGCAATAAGCGTTAATTAACGCAGTATATTATTTAAAATATGGATTGTTTACTAAAGCTCAGGATGAGTACTGAAATATTTAGCCCGAAAGGGCATCAGGGATAGCACCAAAAAGTGTCAGGATGACCGAAAAAAATAAAATTGTGTACAAAATAATAATAACAATAAGATTGAAAATTATAAAATTCACATGGATCGTAACAAAAGGCTAGGACAGCCACTTAAGAGTCGGAACTATAAATGTTAGCTTATGCTACATTTCTTCCAAAAAGCGACGTTATTAACGTCGCTTTTTTTCTTTCTATCGCTGTTTAGCGTAGAATGTCGTAAAATGAAAGCAATTGTTTATTATTTTAAGTTATTACTATGTCTCGTACTAAAAAATCACGCAAACCGGGTACCGGTTCTCTTGGCATCGTTAAAGATGACAACAAAAAATTAGTCGCACCAACACCTCGCAGAGCAAAGAAAACAAACGGTAAAGAGCCGGGTAATCGCCAAAAAGAGGCTAGCCCTGTCATGGCTCATGGTCAGAACTCTGCCAAAAACAAAGATCCCCGCATTGGTAGCAAAACACCTATTGATTTAGGCAAACAAGTGACTGCACCGATCAAAACTAAAGCCATTAAAAAGGTTCAAGACAACTCACCTATTGCCGCAATTCGTGTCGTTGAAGCTAGTGAGTCATTAGCCGAGCAATTAAGCCGTATTGAACAAGACCCTAGATTGCTTGAAATACTTGAAAAGCAAGATGATGACCTAGAACTAACATCAGAAGATATTAGCTATTTCAATACGCTAATGGAGCAGCATGAAAAAATTAGTCAAGCACTAGGTCTTGATGATGAAGATGAAATTGTAGCACCCTCTAAAAAGTCAGACTCTGAAGATGACTTATGGGACAAGTTCGATAAGAGTGATTTATCAAAATTTGAATAGGAGTATTTAATGCTATCCAACCCTTGGATATACCTAGCTTTATTAGCCATCGTTATTATTGGTGTATTAGCAGCAGTAGCCACTAGGCTGCTACGCCAATTAAAACAACAAAAGCTTGAGCAAGAGCAGAAAAAAGTAGAGCAGCAACAAGCCCTGCAACAGCACGATAAAAAAATCATCGCCAGTGTTATTATTATTGTGCGCGCGATGAAAGAAGAACAATGCGACATGGGAGAAGGTTGCTGGCGCTTAAGTGTATTGCTAGATTCATTAAAGTTAAGCCAAGACTTAAATGTACAATTTCCAGCTGTATTCAAGTTTTATGAAGCGATAAAACATATGCCTATTTTAGCGGCACGTAAAAAACTTGATAAACAGTCTCGCATGAGACTTGACTTAGAACGCATGAAACTTGAGGCAGAAATGGCGGAAGATATTCGCCAAGATATCGAGCTACTGCACCAATATGCTAATGAACGAAATAGCATGCTAAGCCAGTCCTAGGTTTAATTTAGCTTTTATCAAACTTAGCTTCAAATAATAAAACGGTTAGCTTGCCACTAACCGCTAAACTTGCACCGTTAAAATTGCACCGTTAAGCCAGGGTAGCAATTAATCAAACCCGTGATAAATAACCCTAAGTGACAATGAAGCCGTCAGCGTTGAGCTTGATCAATGTTTGCGCGGCTAGTTTATCTATAATAGCGCCAAATAGATAAACTGGAATGCTGATGCAAGCAGCTCAATTTTTTGATAGCACACTCTTAAAAAAATATAACACTAATGGCCCTCGATATACTTCATATCCAACCGCATTGGAATTTCGTGAGCAATTTAGCCATGAAAATTTAGTACAAGCGATAGTCGCATCACCGAACCGTGAATTGTCTTTGTATGTACACATTCCTTTTTGTCATAGCCTTTGCTATTACTGTGGTTGTAATAAAGTTGTCACCCGTCATCGCGATAAAGCCAACACCTATCTTGAGTTTCTTGCACAAGAAATTGCCTCTAGAGCACCGTTATTTAAAGACTATACCGTTAAGCAATTACATTGGGGCGGTGGCACACCTAGCTTTTTACGACACGAGCAAATTAGCCAACTAGTGGCTGAATTAAAAGCGCAGTTTACCTTTGCAGCGCAAGTTGAAATGAGTATTGAAATTGACCCACGTGAAATTGAAATGAACTTAGCTGAGCACCTTTATAGTTTAGGCTTCAATCGTTTAAGTATTGGCGTGCAAGACATAGATGACAAAGTTCAACAAAGCATTAATCGCGTACAATCAACCGAGTTTATTGAAAAATTTATTGCCCATGCCAAACAAGTTGGCTTCAAAGCCATTAATATCGATTTGATCTACGGCCTACCCCATCAAACTATAGAGACCTTCACTCGGACGCTAAACAAAGCCCATGAAATGGATGTCGACCGTATTTCATTATTTAGTTACGCTCATATTCCCTCTCGCTTTGCCGCCCAACGTAAACTCAAAGATGAATGGTTGCCTAGCGCAGATGAAAAATTTTCTTTGATGAAGCTAGCCATTGAAAAGCTGTGTAATTTTGGCTACGATTTCATCGGTATGGACCACTTCGCTAAGCCTGAAGATGAGCTGTCAATTGCCCAAAAGTCCGGTGCTCTACACCGAAACTTTCAAGGTTATACCACCAAAGGCGGTTGTGACTTACTCGGTTTAGGGGTGTCGTCAATTAGTGCTATTGGCCACAGCTTTAGTCAAAACACCAAAGTGCTAAAACACTATTACCAAGCCATAGAAACTCAAGCACACGCTCAGGTAAAAGGTGTCAGCTTATCTCAAGACGATATTATTCGTGGAGAAGTTATTCGCGAGTTGATGTGTAATCTTTATATCGATAAAAATAAAATTAGCCAGCAGTTTGCTATTAATTTTGATGAATATTTTGCTGAAGACTTACCCTTGCTGCAAACCTTCATTAATGACGGGTTAGTCATTATTACTCTTAATGAAATTCGAGTTGAGCAAAAAGCCAGGTTGCTAATACGTAATATTTGTATGACTTTTGATGCCTATATGAAGCAAAATCTAAACCAACAGCGCTTTTCACGGGTGATTTAAGTTAGCTCTCTAGTTGGCCTAAACTAAATCGATGTTCGGCGCTGAAAAACACTAATTCTGCGCCGTGACCATCGTTATCTTCACGGGCTAAATCTACCCACTGATAATAAACATTACGATGCACCTTTGCCTGCAAATTTCGTCTGACCGTGACATATAAACTACCCTCTTCGGTAATTTCTAGTGGATGTTCAGCATTTAAAATAAAGCTGTCGTCTAAATTGGTCGTCACTTGCATACTTGTTTTCTGCTCATCTAACCATTGCCATTGCGTTAAAATAAATGGCGCATCAGCAACCACGATGCCGACCTTTTCGACAGGCGTGACTAAAAAATAGCGTTCATCTTCTTTTTTTAATACTGAGGCAAAGAGCTTAACCAAAGACAAACGTTTAAATACCGTGCCGTTGTAAAACCAACTGCCATCTGACTTTATTTCTAAATCAATATCACCACAAAAAGGAGGATCCCATAATTCAACCGGTGGCATTTTTTTCACACTACCCGGTTGTGAATCTGAAATTTGGGCAGAAATTTTTTCTAATGACATAATAGTTATCCTAATTACTGACTTACCTAATGGTAGCAAGTTAACAGTAAAACTTAAAATAGCCACATAAGTAAGTGTCGCTATTCGCTTATTTACCGCGTCTAAAATCATTAGACGCTAGCGTAATTTTTCGCTAATGCACTCAATAGCAATCATACTAACTGATAATTGTTTACCCGCACCATAAAATTCAACAAAAGTGAGTCGAAAGGCAATATTTTGCTTGTCATGTCACTATAAAATGCAATACAATCCTCGCGCCTTACCACTAGGCGCTTTCAGTAATATCAGTGGTGGCTATAGCTCAGTTGGTAGAGCCCCGGATTGTGATTCCGGTTGTCGAGGGTTCAAGTCCCTTTAGCCACCCCATTCTCTTCCCCTTCAAAGCAAGACTTTCAGCCTTTTTCTAAACTACAAACTGCCCTTGGTATCATTCGCTCCTGTGCATATTCTGTGAGTATTTGAAGCTGACTTTGGAATTTACTGTCTATTTCCTGTGCTTTTTTACTGAAAAGTAAAATATAGAGCAAGATGAAAAACGTCAGAAAAGTACATAGACGACATTAGTAAGTATTTCTGGCTAATGTCAGCTCACAGCTTATTGCTGCCGCTGGCGACTCGTATCTGAACATTCATTTTTGGCACACTGCGAACATTAGCATCTACTAACCAGATTTGAATTGGGTTTGGTTTTTGTATCGATAACTACTCAAACACCAGCTTAATATCTCTTGACTGGAGTAATCGAATCCATTAATCACGCTAGGTGTTGATTGCTAGACCTTTACCATTTTTTTAGTGCGCTGTGTTCCAAAAAATAGTTTAACCAATTTTTTGCACTATCGATTTCACTGAAAACATGAAAAGGTATTTTTGCTGCTTCATAAATCCGTGACAATTGCATCTGTTGTATATCGGTAACTTTACTATTGTAAAATACACTTGCGTTGGCAACCATGCCAAACTTAGCCCTGTACACGGTTAATTCCGTTAGTACTATTTCAGCTTCTGAGGTAAAAATACCACTATCTTGATAGGTAACTAAGGTTGCCCAGGATTTACCTTTTAGCTGTTTGATTACATTTTGCATATCGTGTTGATAAGTCTGTGCACTATCTTGGTTAAAAGGGCCAAAAGTTTTAACATTAACGATGTTACCATCAACTATAATTTCATAACTTTGCGGTGAAGTTTCCATTATGGGTATTCCTTCGTTACCTTTAGCAAAGTATGGGGTTGTCAACTTAATAAAGTCAACTATGACTTTTGGAATTCAAAGTTTTTTGAAATGATTGTTAAGGGTAGAAATGCCACTTTGCTGACCTAATATTGAAACTAAAAAACCGGTTATTGTAGACTGTTTAGTGGCAGTAGTTATCCTAGATAATAAAAATAAAGAATAGCCAGATTGACTATCCGTAATAACTAAGCAGATAACCTTAAATCTTTGTTGATCGTGAGCGTTATTTTTAAGCCTGCTATTAATAAACCAGCATAAATAGATCCAAAATATTGAAGACTACTTGATCAGCTATAACATAAAAAAAGCGATGGTTATGCCATCGCTTTTTTAAGATAACCCAAATCATTAACCTAGGCTTTGAGTTAGTTAAAAGTTATAAGAGGTACTGATGAACATGTTTCGACCTACCACATCATAGATACTGGGTACTGTGCCCATATCATTACCGCCAAGTACTGTCTCAGGTTCAGTATCAAAAAGGTTTTTAACGCCGCCATTAACAGCCCATTGGTCATTAATATAGTATGAGGCAGAAACGTTATGGTAGATAATATTATCAGTGGCAAATTGCTCACCGTAATATTCACCATCCATGCCACGAATAAACTGCGCACTATAAAGTACGGTTAAATCTTCAGTGACATAGCCAGAAACCGATAAGTTAGACTTAATATCAGCATAACCACCAATATTGCCATCGATAGTGCCGGTGTAGTCTATGTCGTCTTGTTCAAATTCAATTAAGTACGTGGTATCAAAAGTAACTTTAAACAAGTCATGGCTATAGCTGACATTCCAATCAACACCTGAAGTTTTTTGCGAGCCAATATTGGTTAATTGAGCGCTTAGGTCAGATAAATCACCACCAGCCGTAATATTTACCGCTGTACATGAAGCTTGAGCACCATTAAAGCAGGCATTCAATTCTTGCTGAACATCAACGCGGCTAATGGCATTGGTAATATCAAATGCCCAGTAATCTATCGTCGTAGAAAGGTTGTCAGCTAACTCCAACACAGCACCAAAAGTAAATGACTCACTTTCTTCCGGCTGTAAGTCTTCATCACTGGTGTAATTGACTTTAATTTGTGGATCTAACTCATTATCCCATGGGTCACTCAAGTAGTCATAAGAGCCGCTGTCACCACCGTATAATTCACTTACACTCGGTGCTCTAAATCCTGTAGCGGCTACTGAACGCACCATAAAAGAATCATTCACTCGGTACGTAGCACCTAGTTTCCACGTTATCTCACCACCAAAAGTAGAATACTGGTCGTAACGCGAAGCGGCTTCAAAGGTTAACTCGTCTGTGACTGGCACTGAGACTTCACCGTAAACTGATTGCACAGAATAGTTACCGTCAGTAGCAAATTGCTGTGCTGCGGTACTTTCACCTTTTTGAGTGACTTCATCAGGAGTATAGTAACCACTTTCATGACGGGTTTCAAAACCCAGCGCATAACCAATATCGCTTTCAGTTACGCCGCTATAACCGGCAGCTAAAGTGAATTGCTCATTGCCGCCTTCGTTTTCCTCATTGTATATAATGCCTTCAGACACTAAGACACTTTTATCAAATGCTTCGCCACTGAACCAAGTGCTTTGGTCTTGGTAGATACTGGTTGCCATATTACCGGCATGAATCGAATTTTGAACACTGTCTTTCGAGTCATTTCGACCGTATGTTGCCGAAACATCCCACATAGCATCATTTTCTAAATAGCCTTTAAGGCCAATTGACGCGCGATAAGTATCAGTTTTTTGTGAGTAAATACGTGGACCCGCGTCAATCATACGACGTCGGTAATTTACTTTATCATCAATAATATGGTGATCATCGGGATCATCGATAGCTGAATTAAGTTCATCAAAAACATCTTGAATGTTGTCAATATGTATAGAATTCAACTTATTGGTGACTAAATCTAAGTTCGCTGGCTGTGGTGCTAATTGCTGATTAGATTCACGGCGTGTATACATTAAATCAACATTGAGCTCAGTATCTGAATCTAGCTCAGTATTGTAAGCTGTAAAAAAGCTTAATAGTTCATTAGGTGTTTGTGCGTAACTATCAACAGTATAGTCGTATGAGGTGTCTCTTGACTTAAAACCACCTGATGCATCTGCAACTAGACCCGCTAAAGAACCTTGCGGAATAAATGACGATGCACCCGGTTCAACAAAGTCACGGTCAGATTGAATAATTTCACCACGGTCAGAATACTGTAAACCTAAAACTAAATTACTGTTAGCTAGCTCTACGCCATGTAAAATACTAATACCTTTACTGGTAGCGTCACCTTTATCAGTTTGGCTGCCTTCAACAGTTAACTCAGTACCAACGAAGTTTTTTTTAGTAATAATATTAACTACACCGGCAATGGCATCAGAACCATAAACAGCAGACGCACCATCTTTAAGAATTTCAATATTTTTGATCATGGCAACGGGTATGGTATTCAAGTCTACGGCTGCATCAGCACCTGTGCCTGATGACACCATACGGCGACCATTTAATAGTACTAAAGTGCGTTCAACACCCATACCACGTAAATTTACTGTTGCCGTGCCGCCTGAGCCGTTATTAGTGGTAGCACCTAAACTCATGCCTGCAGCAGTAGGCTGTGCTGATAATATTTCTGCTACTGAGGTGTAACCACTTTGGGCAATAAATTCTGACGATATTACTGTTATTGGGCTGGCTGTTTCAATATCAGTACGGTTAATACGTGAGCCTGTTACCTGGATACGTTCAACACTTGCCATTTGCTCTTCTGCAGCACTGACCTGACCAGCAACAACTAAAGAGCTGGTTGTACCTGCGAGTAAAGCAACGCGAATAGCATGGCTTAAAAATTTTTCCGAATACATTAAATTCTCCAAACATCGATGATTAGCTTTTTTATAAAGCGGCGTTTTATCGCCTAGAGCAATTTTGCGACAAAAGTTCAGTGAGGTTTGTTATTTAATGTTGAAGAGTTGTAATGTAACGTTAGAGTTTTGTAACTTTTATTTCGATCATGTTACTTTATGTTAAAAACTCACCCTTAACCTAGATTTAAGTGTTTGTTTTATAATCACAATAATTTTGTTTTCGCTATAAAGAGTTTTCTATTATCATGCTTTACAGCCATGTAACCAAGACAGGCAGTTTATTTTGCACATAAAAAAACCGGCAGAAAGCCGGTTTAAATTATGTTTTTTAGCACTAGGCTGCCATGGCACCTTTTAACTTTGCTAAGGCATTTTTCTCTAATTGTCGAACGCGCTCTGCTGATATTTCATATTTATTCGCTAACTCTTGTAAGGTAGTTTTCTCGTCATGTAACCAACGAGTACGAATAATATCTTGGCTTCGTTCGTCAAGACCGACTAAAGCATTACTTAACCTTTTATTGGCGTGCTGCTCCCAATTCGAATCTTCTACTTCAGTAGCAAGATCAGATTGTTTATCTTCTAAATATTGCGCTGGAGAATAAGTACTGGCGCTAGCATTATCATCATCATCAGTTGATAATTCGAAGGCTTGATCTTGATTACTCATCCGAGATTCCATTTCCAAAACATCTTTGGGGGTTACACCTAAGGTTTCAGCAACATTATGGACTTCATCGTGACTAAACCAACCTAAACGCTTTTTATTTTTGCGTAGGTTAAAAAATAATTTTCGTTGTGCCTTGGTCGTGGCAACTTTAACGATACGCCAATTTTTTAGCACAAATTCATGAATTTCAGCTTTGATCCAATGCACAGCAAATGATACTAGGCGCACACCCACTTCTGGATTAAAGCGTTTAACGGCTTTCATTAAACCTATGTTACCTTCCTGAATCAAGTCAGCTTGTGGTAAACCGTAGCCGGCATAGCCTTTAGCAACATGAATAACAAAACGAAGGTGCGACATAATTAACTCTTGCGCCGCTTTTAAATCATTTTCAGAATATAAACGAGTTGCTAATTCACGTTCCTTTTCAGCTGTTAGCATCGGAATGCTATATGCTGATTGCACGTATGCTTCAATGCTGCCACTTTTGGGCACAGTTAACGCCATTGATTGCATTGCTTCACTCATTTAATAACTCCTCTATCTAATCTGGTCGATGATAATAACATAAATACCCAAACCACCTCAAGATCCTCATTTTAGTGGTAAATGAAAATAATACGGCGCAGGGTGCATGAAAGATCAACATGATTTTAATGAACTAACACTAGCTTAGAAGACAGAGTGAAACAATACTCTCTTTCAATTTTTTCATGAATAATTTGTTAAACTTTGTCACCAAGATAAAAATTAGTATAAGTTACAAGGTGATGGTGAGTAAAAAAGGCAACTACAAACAGAGGACATTAATCTGCGGTTGGCTCAATTGCTCGGATATGTTGGCGTACAGAAATGAAACTGCCTAATAAACCTAAGCCAATTGCCGTGAGTTGTAATATCGCTAATTCGTTAAATGATAAGCCTGACAAAACGAATTGGCTTTGATACAGATCGGTTAACTGGCGTAAAGCGCCAGAAATATAGCTGGCTAAAATAGCGACACAAATACTCGCGACAAAACCACCGAGTAACCCGTACCAAATGCCCGCATATAAAAATGGCCGCTGAATAAAATCATCTGTCGCGCCGACTAATTTCATCACAGCAATCGCATCTTTTTGGTTAAGTATGGCCAATCGAATGGTATTGCCAATAATTAAGACTACGGATAAACACAATAATATGGCGATACCGATAACAACGTCTTCTATCAGAGCTGCTATGGCCTGTAATCGAGTCAGCCATTCCAAATCCAGTTTACCTTGATCAACAGCGCGCTCTTGTTCTAATTTAAGTAATAACTCATGGGCAGCTTGTGCCTGGCTAAAACGTTTAATTGGCGTTACCAATAAGGTTGCCGGTAATGGGTTTTCATCTAAATATTCCAATGCTTGGCCAAAACCAGAACTCACTTTAAACTCAGTTAACGCTTGTTCAGCCGAAATATAAACAACATTGGCTACTTCAGGGTAAAGCTGAATACGTTGCACAAGGTTTTGTGCGACTTTGTCCGAGGTTGATAGCTGCAAAAACAAGGTGATTTCTGAGGCAGAATTCCATTGTTCGGTCACCGTTTGGGTGTTTTTTACAAACAAATGTAAGGTGGCAGGCAAGGTTAAACTAATACCTAAAACAAGTACGGTCATCACCGAAGTAAAGGGTGTGCGCCACAAGTCACCTAAGCTCCCTATGGCTTGCTGTAAATGCCGTAAAACTCTGGCAGTAATACGTCCAGTCCAGTTTAAATGCTGGCTATTATTGTGGCGAGTATCATTAGCTGCCATTACGTTCACTTATCGTTTGTAAACCATCAACAATACCGTCGGTGATCATATGACCTTGCTTTAAAGTCAGTGTGCGATACCTCATGCGGGCAATTAACCCTAAATCATGAGTCGCAATTAACACACTGATGCCCATATCATTAAACTCTTCAAATAATCGAATAATATCTAATGAAAGCTTAGGGTCTAAATTACCCGTAGGTTCATCTGCTAGTAATATGGGTGGCTTATTAACAATCGCCCGAGCAATGCCGACACGTTGCTGTTCACCACCCGAAAGCATATTAGGAAAGCACTTTAATTTACTGGTTAAATGCACTTTATCAAGTGCCGCTTCAACACGCTTACGAGTTTCTTTGTGGCTATAGCCTTCAATAATCAAAGGCAGCGCAACGTTATCAAAGACAGTGCGGTCGGGTAACAAATTATGGCTCTGAAAAATCATACCAATACCGCGACGTACATAAGGGACTTGTGCATACTTAATGGTAGACAATTCAGTACCATTGATCTCAATACTGCCAACCGTCGGCTTTTCCATCACACTCATGAGTTTTAATAAAGTACTCTTACCAGCGCCAGAGTGACCCGTTAAAAACGCCATTTCCCCAGGAGCAATAGTGAAACTCACTTTTTTAAGTGCTAAAAATCCTCCTGGGTAGGTTTTACTAACGTTATTAAATCGGATCATATCAAGTCTTATTACTCTTGTGTTTCGCGTGTGAACAAGGCGTCAATAAAGTCATTACCATTAAATGGCCGTAAATCATCAATACTTTCACCAACACCTAAATAGCGAATGGGAATAGCATGCTTATCTGCCACAGCAAAAACAACACCACCCTTTGCAGTACCATCAAGTTTTGTTAATACTAATCCAGTTAAACCCACAGCTTCGTTAAAAAGTTTAGTTTGGCTTAAGGCATTTTGTCCGGTACCCGCATCTAGGGTTAACATTACCTCATGGGGAGCATTAACATCGAGTTTTTTCATGACTCGTACCACTTTTTTCAGCTCTTCCATCAAATGGCTTTTATTTTGTAAGCGCCCAGCTGTGTCGGCTATTAACACGTCAACACCACGCGCTTTAGCTGAACTGATAGCATCAAAAATAACCGAAGCACTATCAGCACCTGTATGTTGAGCAATGACAGGCACATCATTTCGATCACCCCATACTTGTAATTGTTCAACGGCCGCAGCACGGAAAGTGTCTCCTGCTGCCAACATAACCGACTTACCTTCGGCCTGAAATTGCTTAGCTAATTTACCAATAGTGGTGGTTTTACCTACCCCGTTAACGCCGACCATTAAAATAACATAAGGGCTATTAGATGACGGGATCACTAGGGGCTGGGTAACAGGTTCAATAATTTTTTTCAGCTCAGCTTTTAATAAATCATATAAAGCTTCGGCATTTTTTAGTTGCTGACGCGATGCAGACTCTGTTAACGCTGTAATAATTTTTGTCGTGGTTTCAACACCTACATCGGCTAGCAACAAATGGGTTTCGAGTTCTTCAAATAACGCTTCATCAATTTTTTTACCGCTAAATAAACTGAAAAGCCCACCACCTAAATTTTGCCGTGTTTTAGATAAGCCCTGCTTTAAGCGGGCAAAAAAGCCAACTTTGGGCTCTGGCTCTGGCTCTGGCTCTGCAGCTAAGTCTTCCTCTATGGCTGGCTCTTTTTCTAGCGCTTGCTCTGTTTTTTGATGATGATTTTGCTTCTGATTTATCTCATCAGTGATCGCATGCTCGTCTGAGTGCGCTTCTTGATCCGTTTCGTGATCAACATTAGCAACAACATAGTCCGCAACTGCGTCCTGGTTCTTTTCCTGATCTTCACCGGAACTCGACAGCGCGAGCGGGAGAGTGACAG